>WRAC01000004.1 GCA_009780415.1 Defluviitaleaceae bacterium
AACCGTTCGTATAATAAATCCGATTATGTGCCGTGTATAACCTGGGGCCGCAACGCCCGTTTTTGCGGCAGGTTAAACGTCTCGGACAATATAAAGCTGTGGGGAAGGCTCCAATCCCGCGTTTATCAAAAGAAATACGAGGACGGGCGCATTGAGGATAAAGTGGCTTACGAGGTCAGCGCGTCAAAAATAGAAATAATGGAACGGGATATGGAATAAAGGCTTCACGCTGGGACAAGCCGTCCCCTATCCGTATACGTATGAAAAGAGGTATTATAAATGTACATCATGTCTGCTAAATTGACATTTTATATATCTCACGCAAGTTCATTAAAGGATAAACGGCAAGTAAGCCGCAGCCTTATTGATAAGGCGAAACGGCGTTTTAACGCCTCCGTTGCCGAGGTAGGTACGCAGGACAAGCATCAAAGCCTGACGATTGGTGTTTCACTGGTGTCGGGGGAAGCGGCGCGCGTCAGGCAGTCCCTGGATGAAATAATACGGTTTATGGAGGAAGCGGCGGATGCCGAATTAGTCCATTCCGAGTATACGGAAGATTCAATTTGAAAGGGAGATACAAGTGGACGAAATTACAAAAAACAGAAGATTCATGCATTGCCCGAGTTTTAAGGGCTCAATGGAGGAAAGCGACCAACAGCGGGGGATAACGCACCCGCCTCACGGTAAGCCTATCAGCGGCGAATTAACCCTGCTCCCGGCCTTCGAGGACGTTGTTACCTGCCCGTCTTATGTTGATTTACTTGACATAAGGCGAAGCGAGAGGATTTACACCGGGGAACCGATGACGCAGGCTCAGCTTGCGTTTATGTTATGGAGCGCGCAAGGCGTGCAGAGGTACCGCGACGAGGCCCGCGCCTTTACGCTGCGGCCCGTGCCCAGCGGCGGCGCAAGGCATCCCTTTGAGCTGTATGCCGCCGTTAAGAACGTAGAAGGGTTGAAACCGGGGCTTTACCGGTACGCCCCGATGGAGCATGTGGGCGAAAAGCTCGCGGCTGTCGAATTTTTACACGCTTTAGATGATTATGATAACCGCGTATCCGACATGCTTGCAAAGCAGAAGTGGGCATCCAAAGCGCCCGCCGTACTCTTTTTCAGCTGCGTGCCGTACCGGTCGGAATGGCGTTACACCGATGCCGCTCACCGCGTCATGCTGATCGATTTGGGGCACGCGGGGCAAAACGTTATGCTGAACGCGGCGGCCTTGGGCCTTGGAAGCTGCTGTATCGCGGCGTATGACCAGGCTCTGTGCGACGAAGCCTTCGGCTTCAACGGCATCGACGAATATACGGTGTACGCGGTAACTGTCGGGGAATTTAAATCATAAATGAATGCCGCGGCCCGTTTGGTTTTTCACAAACGGGCTTTTATTATTTACAAGATTTTGTTATAATAATAACAAAAACAAAGGAAGATGCATCATGAAGTATGGTTATTTTGACGACAAAGCCCGCGAATACGTTATAGAAACGCCATATACGCCATTGCCTTGGATAAATTATCTGGGCAGTGAGGACTTCTTTTCGCTGATATCCAACACCGGCGGGGGTTACAGTTTTTACCGGGATGCCAAGCTGCGCCGCATTACCCGCTACCGTTACAACGGTGTGCCTACAGATTCGGGCGGGCGCTGTTTTTACATTACTGACGGAGACACCGATGCCTGGAGTCCATCGTTCCTGCCCGCCAAAACCCCCCTTGACCGTTATAAATGCCGCCACGGCTTGGGTTACACCGTCTTTGAATCAACAAAAAACGGGCTTGACGCCGAATTATGCTCCTTTGTACCCGTCGGTGAGAACTGCGAAATCAACCGGCTTATTTTAAAGAATGACACAGCGGAGGTAAAAACCGTATCCGTAGTAAGCGCGCTTGAGTTCTGCCTGTGGAACGCCGTGGACGACGCGTCAAACTTCCAGCGCAATTTTAACACGGGCGAGGTAGAAGTCGAGAATTGTGAAAAGGGATGCATTATCTACCATAAAACGGAATACCGCGAACGCCGTAACCACTACGCCTATTACTCGGTAAATAAGCCGGCCGCGGGGTTTGACACCAGCCGCGAATCATTCCTTGGCCCATTTAACGGCTGGGATACGCCGGACGCCGTATCCAAAAACAAGAGCGGGAATACTATTACGCATGGCTGGGCGCCTATAGCCAGCCACAGGGTTGAATTGACGCTTAAACCGGGCGAAAGCTCTGCCCTCGTCTATGTGCTGGGATATTGCGAGCTTCCCAAGGATGAAAAATGGGTAAAGCCCGGCGTAATCAACAAATCCCCTTCCCTTGCCCAATTGAAGCGTGTTGAGAGCGGCGCGCAGGTATCCGCCGCGCTGGAAAAGCTTAAAGACTATTGGGGAGCGCTGTTGTCAAGGTACTATGTTCAAAGCGGGGACGAAAAGCTTGATCGAATGGTAAACATCTGGAACCAATATCAATGCATGGTCACATTCAACCTGAGCCGCAGCGCCAGCTACTACGAAAGCGGTATGGGGCGCGGTATGGGATTCAGGGATTCCTGTCAGGATTTGCTCGGTTTTGTGCATCTTGTCCCGGACCGCGCGGGCGCGAGGATACTGGACATCGCCGCCACCCAGAAGGATGACGGAAGCTGCTGGCATCAGTACCAGCCGCTTACCAAACAGGGCAACGCAGATGTTGGCACGGGCTTCAACGACGACGCGCTGTGGCTTATAGCCGCCGTGCACGCGTATATCTGCGAAACCGGGGACAATTCTATATTGAACGAACCCGTGCGGTTTGATTGCAAGGAAGGGACGGAAGCCCCATTGTTCGAGCATCTGCGCCGCTGCGCGGGCTACACGCTGGAGCGCCTCGGCCCGCACGGGCTTCCTCTTATAGGGCGGGCTGACTGGAACGACTGCCTGAACCTGAACTGTTTCTCCGAAGAACCGGGCGAAAGCTTCCAGACTACGGCGAATTTTGAATCGGGCGTGGCCGAAAGCATATTTATCGCCGGGATGTTCGTCCTCTACGGCAAACAATACGCCGAAATATGCGAAAGATACGGCAGTCCGGCTGAAGCGGCGCAGATTACCGCCGCCGTAAATCGCATGGAGGAAACCGTTAAAACCCATGGATGGGACGGCGAATGGTTCCTGCGGGCCTATGACGCCTACGGGAATAAAATCGGCAGCCAAAGCTGCAAGGACGGCCAAATATTCATCGAGCCGCAGGGCATGTGCGTGATGGCCGGAATAGGCCTTGACGACGGGCGCGCGCGGAAGGCGCTGAACAGCGTTAAAGAACGCCTGACCACGGAATACGGCACTTGCCTGGTCGCCCCCTGCTACTCCGAATACCGCCTTGAACTGGGCGAAATCAGTTCTTACCCGCCGGGATACAAGGAAAACGGCAGCATATTCTGCCATAACAACCCATGGGTCAGTATCGCGGAAGCCGCCGCGGGTAACGCGGACGAGGCCATTGCCAATTACGAGCGCATCTGACCGGCATACCAGGAGGACAGAATAGAAAACACACGCGCCGCGCCTTATAGACAACACCAAAGCAAACCCGGACATGAAGCGCCGACACATGGCGAAGGCAAAAACAGCTGGCTCACAGGCACCGCGGCGTGGACATTTGTAAACGCCAGCCAGTATCTTTTGGGCGTTCAGCCCACCCTTGACGGCTTGCGGATCGCACCCTGCCTGCCGGATAGGTTCAAGGAGCTGTCAATCCGCCGCCTCTACCGCGGCGTTGTTTACAATATCACCATTAAACGTACGGGCAACTATTCCCTCGCTGTTAACGGGGTACCTGCGAAAGGTGATGTCATACCCATCGCAGCGTCAGATTGCAAAATAGTAGTTACAATATGATGCATACGGGCGGCCGCAAAGGTCGCCCCTACAAGGAGGGCTTTTCATGGAATACGGTTATTTCGACAATGAAAAACGGGAATATGTCATAACAAGGCCGGATACGCCCGCGCCTTGGGCCAATTATCTGGGTTCTCCGGCTTACGGGGCGATTATATCGAATAACGCCGGGGGATACAGCTTTGTGGAAAGCGGAGCGGCGGGGCGGATTTTACGCTACCGGTTCAACGAGCAGGACAAACCGGGCCGCTACATTTACATACGGGACGACGCGGACGGGGATTTCTGGTCGGCGTCGTGGCAGCCCGTGGGTAAGCCCCTTGACAAATACGCCTCCCGCTGCCGTCATGGCATGGGATATACGGCTATAGAGGCGGAATACCGGGATATCGGCTCATCCGTAACGTACTATGTACCCGTTGGCGAAAGCCACGAGGTTTGGAGCCTCACCGTCAAAAACACCGGGGATACGGCGCGTAATCTGTCGGTCTTTGGATACGCGGAATTTACAAACGACGGCAACTACGAGCAGGATCAAATAAACTTGCAATACACGCAATTCATCACGCGTACATATTTTCATGATTGCATTTTAATGCAAACCATAAACGAAAACTGCCAAAACGCGGTCAACGGGAACGCTAAGGCTTCGCGTTTTCTGGGCCTTGCGGGAGCGGATGTGGCAAGCTTTTGCGGGGACCGGGAGCGTTTCCTTTGCGGAGACGCCGGCCCGTACAGGAGTTATGAGAAACCGGCGGCTGTAGAAGCCGGGGATTGCGGAAACGCGTTAAACTATGGCGGGAACACCTGCGGCGCCCTCCATACGCGTATCAGGCTGGAGCCGGGCGAGAGCGCCGCGCTGATATTCCTTCTTGGGCAGAAAGAAAAGGATGAGGCCCTTGCGCTGGTTAAATCATACGGCACAGAGCGCACCGCAAAAGAATTGGCGCGGCTGTCGGAGCTTTGGCGCGGGCGTGTTGAGGGTTTGTCCGTAAAAACGCCGGACGAAAGCTTCAATGCTATGGTTAATACCTGGAACGCCTACCAGTGTTTTATAACCTTCCACTGGTCGCGGGCGGCGTCGTTGATTTACTGCGGTTTGCGCAACGGCTTCGGATACCGCGACACCGTGCAGGACATACAGGGCATCATCCACCTGGCGCCGGAATTGGCCCAGGAAAAGCTTGTGTTCATGCTGTCCGCCCAGGTTGACCACGGCGGGGCGCTTCCGCTGGTAAAGTATACACACAGCGCCGGGCATGAGAACAGCCCAGAGGAGCCTTCCTACGCGCAGGAAACCGGGCATCCTTCCTACCGCGCGGACGACGCTCTGTGGCTGTTCCCCACCGTTTATAAATATATATCCGAAACGGGCGATACCGCGTTCCTGGATGAAAAAATTCCTTACGCGACTAAGGGGATCGGTACGGTTTATGAACATTTGATGGCGGCGATAGATTTTTCGCTGACAAATTCGGGGATACACGGGCTTCCCGCCGGCCTGCACGCGGATTGGAACGATTGTCTGCGCCTTGGGGCGAAAGGCGTTTCCGCGTTTGTTGCCTTACAGTTATATTACGCCTTTGATATAATGGCGCGGTTTGCGCGGCTGCGCGGTGATGAGAAGGACGCCGCAAACCTTACGGAGCGTAAAGATAAATTCGGTCAGCTAATCGAACGGCATCTATGGGCGGGAGACCGTTTTGCCCGCGGCATTTCAGAATCCGGCGAAACCGTTGGCACAGCGGCACAGCCCGAGGCGAATATGTGGCTTAATCCCCAAACCTGGGCGGTAATCAGCGGTTATGAGCGCGGTGAGCGGGCGGAAGCCATACTCCGCCTTGTGAGCGAAAAACTCTCCACGCCTTACGGGGCGGCCCTCATGTCACCCGCGTACAGGGAGCATCCCTTTGAGGGCGCGCTGGCGCTGCTGTTCAACCCGGGCATGAAGGAAAACGCGGGCGTGTTCCTACAGGCGCAGGGCTGGCTGATATTGGCGGAAGCCCTGCTGGGTCACGGGGACCGCGCCTTTGAGTACTACGCGGCAAGCTGCCCCGCCGCCCAGAACAGCATCGCCGATTTAAGGAAAATGGAGCCATATGCCTACAGCCAATTCGCCGAGGGGCCGGAAAGCCCAAACGCCGGGCGCTGTCATGTGCATTGGCTGACCGGAACGGCAAGCACATGCATGGTTGGCTGCGTCGAGGGCATTTTAGGCCTGCGGCCTGACCCCAGCGGGCTGCTGATTGCGCCGTCTATCCCCGGTGCATGGAAGGAGCTGACCATAGAAAAACGTTTCCGGGGGAAGCTGCTGCGCATTAAAATTGAAAACCCCGACGGCAAGCAATCGGGGATGTCTCAAATAACTTTGAATGGGGAGCGTTTGGATAGGCCGTATATATCGGAAAATTGTCTGAAAAACGAAAATGATATTTATTTATTAATGTAGGCGAAGGGGGCGAACTAAGTTCGCCCCTGCGTTTATATTTATCCCTTAACGCTGCCCACATGCACACCCTTCACGAAATATTTTTGCAGGAAGGGGTACACGCACAAAATCGGCACGGCGGCGATTATGGTGATGGTGGAGCGTATGGCGATGGGGGTGATGTTTTGGAATCCCCCCGCCGCCGCCTGCCCCGCCATAAACGCGGCTTGGCGGCTGGACATCTGAGCTATGGCTGTGGAAAGGACTTTCATCAGCTCGTATTGAAGCGTTGTAAGGTTGTCACGGGTTGAGGCGTAAATCAATGTTGTGAACCAGTCGTTCCAGTTTCCGACGGCTATCCAAAGGCCGACGGTGGCAAGCACGGGCTTGCATACGGGCAGGACGATTTGGATGTATGTACGGAATTCCCCCGCGCCGTCGATGCGGGCGGCCTCTACCAGGCTGTCGGGGAGGCCCTGTATGTAGGTACGGATAACGATGACGTTAAACGCGCCGAACAGCCCCGGCACCACGTATACGGCGAAGTTGTTGAACAGCCCCAGGTCGCGGTACAGGAAAAATGTCGGGATCAAACCCGCGCTCACGTACATGGTCAGCAGGAAATAGATTGTAAGAGCCTTATTAAAGATGAATTCCCTGCGGCTAAGAATGTAACCCGCCATAGAACACACGAACAGCCCGCCTATGGTGCTAAGCACCGTGCGCAGCACCGAGTTTCTGAACGCGATGAGCAGCAGGGGGTTTTCAAAGATGTTTTTATAGTTATCCGTAGTAAATATGCGGGGCCATAGATATATGCCGCCCTTCAGGCTGTCTGTGGCGTTGTTAAAGGAAATAGCCAGCGTGTTTGCAAACGGGTACAGCATGACCGTGACGATAAACGTCATGAATATTATATTAAACGCGACAAATATACGGTCGGCCGCTTTTGTGCTTATCCTTTTCCTGCGTATGGAAACCGTTTTACCGGATGTATTTTCGTTAGCATTCATTGTCATCCCCCCTAGACCAGGCTTTCTTGGGCAAATCGCTTTGAAAGCTGGTTCGCCCCGACGATAAGCACGATACTCACCACGGTTTTAAACATGCCCAGCGCGGTTGCAAGCGAGTAGTTGCGCATATTAATACCCCATCGGATGACAAAGACGTCGATGGTCTCAGCCACGTCTATCGTAAGGCCGTTGTGCAGCAGCCACTGTACCTCAAAACCGGCGTTCAGTATCCAGCCTATATTCATGATTACAAGGACCAGTATGGTTGATTTTATGCCGGGCAGCGTAATATGCCACATACGCGCGAAACGCCCCGCCCCGTCCAACTCCGCGCTTTCGTATAATTCCGGGTCTATGGCGGTTATGGCGGCGAGATAAATTATGGTGTTCCAGCCGACGCTTTTCCAAACGTTTGACCATCCCACAATCCACCAGAAATAATCCGGGTTAGCCAGGAAAATATTCGGCTGATCTATGATCCCCAGCCTCATCATCAGTACGTTTAGAATGCCGTCGCCGGCGAGGAAGTTCGCAATCAGCGAGCAGGCGACAACCCAAGATAAAAAGTGCGGCAGGTATGAAATCGTCTGCACCACCCGCTTAACCGCTTTCTTACGTATCTCATTAATCATCAGCGCAAGGAAAATCGAACATGCAAAACCCAATACCAGATTTATAAAACTCATTGCCAGCGTGTTCCTCATAATGCGGAAGAACCCCGCGTCCGTAAACAGGAACCGGAAATGCTGAAGCCCAACCCACTCCTGCTCGGCGCGGCCCGGGCGGAAATGTTGGAACGCCATTTCCCAGCCCCTCAGCGGCAGATAAGAAAAAATAAAAACATACACCACTATCGGGATTGACATAAATATAAGCTCACGCTGCCGGATCATCGTCGGCAGCAGTTTTCTTCGCGTTTGTGTTTGCATAAGCCCCCTCCTTGCCTACGGGCGGTTACAGATCGCCCCTACTAAAAAGAAGGGGCTGAAACTCCAGCCCCTTCGTACATACGGGTTATTAATTACTGCCAAAAGCGGAAAGGCGCACTTGAATCTGACGGTTAATCTCCTCAATCAGCGCATCCCTGTCGAGAGCCAGCAGGGCAGCCTGATATTCGTCCCAGATAGCGTCGAATTCACCTTCGGGGGCGACAACCAAGCGCGGAAGCATCCTTACGTTGACATCTTCTATGCGTTGATCTACGATATGCGGCGGGGAGCCGTCCTCAAGGGTCATGCTCCAGAAGGGGAAGTAGACGGGCACGGGCACCGCGGGGGACATAAACCCGGATTCCATTTGAATGCCCAATCTCTCAAAAAGGTCTCTGTCATAGCCGGTCAGGCTGGCGAAGTATTCTTCGGGCTGGTTGTTTGCGGTGGTGGAGTTGCCGCAGGAATAGGTGCCTTCCATCTTGGGCATATACTGTCTGAGCATGTAGCCGAGATTATCAACCTGCCATCTCTGGTCGCGCTGTAAATCACGCTGTTCGTCCGGGCGCTCCATGCGGCCGTTTTCGTTATAGAACCAATGCTCGCCTTCAATGCCCCACTCAAGGAAACGCTGCACTTCCTCGCGCACGATGTAGTCCATATACATAACAAACCTTACGGGGTCGGGGTTGGTAACGTTGACGACAAGGCCGTTGTTGCCGGTGAACGGACGCCCTTCCGTATATCTGGGCGCTACGCCTTCGTTTGTAAGGTCAAAGGGGAGGTATGTGCGCTCAAAGCGCCCTTCCGCGATCAGCGGAAGCTGGCCGGGATTGAAGTTCCATCTCTGGTCGAAAATTCCCAATACCGCTCCCGAGGCTATCCTGGCTATGTACTGGTCATATGTGAGGGTAAGGGTTTCGGCGTTGATAAGGCCGTTGTGGAATTCTTCGTTCAGCTTCTTGTAATAGTCCTTCGTCCACGGCTGTGTCCAGCGGCAATAGGCTGTGTTGGTCTCTTCATTAGCCAAAGCGGTGCCCCAGTTGGGATAGCCGGCAAGGAACATGGGCGGGTTGTCGATACAGAAGCGGCGCCAGTCCTCGGTCAGAATCTCAAAGCCCATGGTGGGTACGCCGTCGATTGTCGGATGAAGCGCCATATACTCCCTGATGAAGTCAAAGTATTCGTCAAGGTCTTTGGGGGCGCGCCCGAAATGGTCAACAACGTCTTTCTGGAGCCAGAACGCTGTCTGCCAATGCTCCATTTCAATCCAATCGTTGGTTTGCGTGCCGTAAATCTCCGCAATGTAGAGGTTGCCGTCCTCATAATGCATCAGGTTCCACCACGGGTCGTAGTGCGCGCGGAGGTTGGGCGCGTGCTCCTCAATCAGGTCTTGCAATGGCAGCACCTGGCCGGAAGTAAGGAAGAAGTCTCCGTCCGCGCCAAGGAACGCGGCGTCTGCCCAATCGCCTGAAGCGAGCATAACGCTTGTCACCTGCTCAAACTCACCCACCAGGAATTGGAAGTTGATCTTGACATTTGTGATTTGCTCAATAATGTCGAGTATCGGGTTGTCTGCGCGCGGGGGCGTGTTGGGGTTACGGATCCAGACAGTAAACTCAATGGGATCCATGTCTTCCATACCGGAATAGGGCAGGCCGTGCTTGTCAGCCAACGCGCGCCCGGCATCCCCGGAGGCTTCGCGCGTCGGGGCGGTTTCACAGGCGGCGGCGCCGAACAGCATGACCGCAGTGATAAGTAACGCGATAACTTTCTTCATAGCATTCACCTTTCTTTTTTAGATTTAGTATCAAATTGCATGGACTTATTTTAACACGAAGTTTTCCCTTAGTCAAGAAATTAAAGAAAAGTTTACAAAAAAAACAAGGAATGCGTTAGAAATTTGTTGATGTTTCGCAGAAAATCTTTATAATATAATATCAAGGAGAGGATTTTATGAATTATATTAACTTCCGCGCCGCTACGTACGCTCCGGCGGAATATTTGCACAACACCCCTGTTGATATGATCCGGGCCGATATCGAAAAGGTTGGAAGGTATGTGAAGCTGGACAAGATTTATCTGGAGACATACCGGACGGATACCACGGTGGAGCGGGATAAAATGGAAGCTGTAAAGGAGCTGTTTACCGCATACGGCTTTCAGCTTGCCGGCGGGGTCACGACGACAACACGCGGTTCGCTTATGTGGAGTATGTGTTTCACCGACCCCGAAAACCGCAAAAAGCTGGGGGATATAGCGGCATATACGGCGGAGCTCTTCGACGAAATCATGTTCGACGATTTTTACTTCACCAACTGCCGGTGCGAGCTGTGCATACAGGCAAAGGGGGAGCGCGATTGGGCGTCCTTCAGAATGGATTTAATGAACGACGTTTCGGAGAACATCGTTATCAAGCGCGCGAAGGAGGTTAACCCCGGCGTTCATTTAATAATCAAGTACCCTAACTGGTACGAGAGCTTCCCGGCCTGCGGCTATAACCCCGAGGACGAGACGCGTATGTTCGGCAGCATCTACACCGGGACCGAGACCCGCGACCCCCACTACACCCACCAAAATTTGCAAAGGTACCTGAGCTATTTCCTGCCGCGCCTGATGGAGCGCGTAAAGCCGGGATTAAACGGCGGCGGGTGGTATGATTTGTTCGAATGCGATTTGGACGATTATGTGCAGCAGGCATACCTAACGATTTTCGCCAAATGCCGCGAGAACATGCTTTTCTGCCTGCCCCTGCTGGCGAGGTTCCCCGCCGTTTACGCGGCCGCCGCGGGCGCGGCGTTTGACGAAACAGATATGCTTATGGGCAAAATGGGCGAACCCATAGGCGTGGCGTGCTATAAGCCATACCATTCATACGGTGAGCGGCATTTGTACGATTTCCTGGGAATGCTGGGCATCCCCCTTGACCCTTATCCCGAGTATCCCCTAAACGCGCCGGTTATCATCCTAACCGCGTCAGCCGCTTGGGACGGCGATATCATCAGTAAAATCAAGCAAAGCCTGCTGGACGGCAGCCGCGTTTTCGTCACTGGCGGCCTGTACGATAAGCTTAAACACAAGGGAATGCAGGATATTCTGCCCCTTGAGGTTACGGGAAAGAGCGTCACCGCCGATATGTTCTCAAATAACGGCTACGGGAGAAACTATGAAAGCAGCGCAAAAGCCGCCGGTTCCGTAACGATGCCGCGCATTACATACAGCACCAACGATATCTGGGTGCTTTCGGCGGGACTGACGCCATACGCCAGCCATCCCCTCCTGCTGTGCGGTTCTTACGGGAAGGGTTTTATGTATGTGCTGAACATCCCCGATATGCCCGCCGATTTATACAAGCTCCCCGCCGAAACGCTAACGCTGCTGCGCGGTGAAATGAAGCTGCCCGTTACCCTCGAAAGCGGCGCGCACGTAGGCCTGTTCCTCTACGACAACAGCGCGTTCATCTTACAGTCATTTTTAGACAAGCCGGAAAAGGCGCGCTTACGCATAAGCCTGCCGGGCGTTGAACTGGAATCCTTGACGGGCGTTAAAGCATCAAAAGCGAGAAGCGGCGAAGGTGAAAGCGTATTTGAAATTACCCTGATGCCGGGTTGGTATGGGGCGTTCAGGGTAAAAAGCTAATCCGTGCCAGTGGTTCCGCTAGCCAGATCATAAGCAAAAACCGGCAGCGCAATATGTTTGCACTGCCGGTTATTTATCAAATCCTAATAAATCGTTTGGCGTAACATCCAGTATTTTACAAATTCTGACAAATGTTTCAATTTCCATTTGCCGCTGACGTGTTTCATATAATCCATACGCGGACTCACTCAAACCTAATTTCTTACTCATTTCAACTTGCGTTATGTTTTTCTTTTTCCTTAGTTCCTTAATTTTTTCAATATACATAGAGGCATATGGATTTTATGGTACGGCTAAACCGTATCATCCAGCGGCAGCCCCAACTCAACATACAGCTTCCTGCGGGAAACGCGGTCAGAGTTCATCTCCCGCGACGCCCATTTCGCGACGTCCGCGATTAGCTCAGACGGCACAACAACAACGCCGTCGCCGTCAGCCACTACCAAGTCCCCCGGCGACACGCACACGCCGTCGCAATTAATCCGGGTGTTGTGGCTTTCGTATTGGATCCGGGCCTGATCCATGGGCTGCGCGACCTTTGTTGACCAGAACGGTATCTTTTGCAAAATAATCTCATCGGTATCGCGCACCCCGCCAAAGGCCACGTATCCCGCGGCTCCGGAACGGATGCCTTCAAGGGTATTGTTGGAACCCATCAGCCCGACGGCAAGGTTCGACATGTCTATAACGGGAAAATCGTATTTTTCCAGCTCATTCATCCATGGATAAATGCATATATTACCGTAATACCAGTTTGACCATTCCGTATACCGCTCTCCGGTTACGTCCGGGCGCGGTTTGTCATAGGGTATGTAACGCGCCGTTTTCGCAAAGCCTATGGCGCGCGCCCGCCACAACGGGCGCATATCGCAGCTCATGCTGCCGTAATGATGGTATCCCATCCAATCCAAACCGTCGCGCGTATCGGTGACGCGCAGCTTTTCATAAAGGTTTAAGATTTCCTCCCGCTGTGATTGCGTCCGTTCCATAAAAGCCCCTCCATAGTTTTAATTATAACAGTATAGCATATTTCTTGTTTTAAATAAAGACGCGTGTTAAAATATAGCAAATAAGTCAAGGAGGAACAGGATGATTTCCATAAACAATGCGTACAGCCACAGGATTGGGAAAAAATCCCTGCGTGTAATGCGCGGGGACGGGAGCCCGGTTTTAAACGGGGATGTAGTCGTCCGCCATGAAAAGCACAAGGTGCTGTTCGGATGCTCCGCGTTCGAGTCCGTACGGCTGATAAACAATGAGCTTGAGGGTCCGGAAAAAGAGCATGCCTCCGTACATGTACAGAAGATAAAAGAACTGTTCAACTTTGTAACGATGCCTTTTTATTGGGGGCGGTTTGAGCCGCGGCGGGGCAAGCCGGACACGGAGCGGATAATGAAAACGGCCCGGTATTGGAATGAACAGGGCATGGCGGTTAAGGGTCACCCGCTTTGCTGGCACACGGTCTGCGCGCCGTGGCTGTTGGATATGACGGACGAGGAGATCCTGCAAACGCAAATAGCGCGTATAGAACGCGATGTGGCCGATTTTGCCGGGGTTATCGGCATGTGGGACGTTATAAACGAGGTTGTCATCATGCCTGTTTTCAACAAGTATGATAACGGTATCACGCGCATATGCAAGAGCGAGGGGCGTATCGGGCTTGTGAAAAAAGTTTTTGAGGCGTCGAAAAGAACGAACCCGGAAGCGGTGCTGCTGATAAATGACTTCGATATGAGCGTTTCCTATGATATCTTACTGGAAGGGCTGCTCGAGGTTGGAATCCCTATAGACGCCATTGGTTTGCAGTCCCATATGCATCAGGGATATTGGGGGACGGAAAAAACGGAGGAGATACTGGAGCGCTTTTCCCGTTTCGGGCTGCCGCTGCATTTTACCGAGATTAATATGGTTTCGGGGGAAATAATGCCCAGGCATATCGAGGATTTGAATGATTTTATTGTTGACGAGTGGCCGTCCACTGCCGAGGGTGAAGAACGTCAGGCCGCTGAGGCTTCGGCGTTTTATAAGCTGCTTTTTAAATGCCCGCTGGTCGAGGCGGTCACCTATTGGAATTTTACCGACGGCGCGTGGCTTAACGCCCCCGCCGGGCTTATGACGAAAGACGCACGCGTCAAACCCGCATACGAAGCCCTGCACAGCCTCATCAAGGGCGAATGGATGACTCCGGAGCAGAGGTTAACCGTCGGAACGGACGGCTATATTGAGGTAACCGGCTTTAAGGGTGAATACACCGCCGAGTTTGACGGGGGTGAAATGCGGTTTGTAATAGACTAGGTCATTGGACTAGCCGGCATCAAGCATATAATTCCTTCTGGACATTTTTTACATTTAGGGGTAGAATGAAAGGTGCATAAAAAAGAGGAGGTCCATAATGATTAAATTATTTACTGATTCCGCCGCTGATATGCCGCGCGAATATTTTGACAGGTACGGCGTGAGCGTCATCCCCTTTGGCATTTCGTACGGCGACGAGGTATACCACACAGACTTTTATGATTTAAGGCCCGACGAATTTTACAGAAGATGCATAGAGATAGACGCGTGGCCAAAGACCTCTCAGCCCGCCGCCGCCCAGTATGAGGACAAATTCCGCCCCGCTCTTGAGGAAGGCCACGATGTTTTTTGCCTGTGCATAACAAGCAAGTTCAGCGGCTCGTACCAAAGCGGCGTGATGGCTATGAACAAACTGAAGGAAGAGTTCCCGGAGCGTAAGATACTGGTTATGGATTCCCGCCGCTGCACGGCGCAGCAGGGTTACCTTGTTTATCAGGCCTGCCTTATGATTGAGGACGGCATTGATTTCGACGGGCTTGTATCGCAAATGGAAGCGGTGCGGGACGGATGTTTCACCTTCTTCTCCGTCGGCAGCCTTGAATACCTGAGGAAGGGCGGGCGTTTAGGCAAGGCAAGCGCGCTCTTGGGCAGCCTTCTCAACATTAAACCCATAATTTCATTTACGGACGCCGAATTGAAACCCCATTCAAAGGTGCGCGGCACAAAAAACTCTATCGCGGAGATCGTCAAAGCCCTGAACAAAAGCGCGGGCGAGATTAAAGATAAGTATACGGCAATGGTTTTCGTCAGCAACATGCACGAGGAAGGCGCGGTGTTGTTTAAGGAATTGAAAGCAAGCGGCTTTGACCCGGTCCACAACTGGAACATAGGACCCGTTGTAGGCGCTCATTTAGGCCCGACGGGTTACGCGGCCGGTTTATTATTAAAATACGAAGGACAGAAGGTTTTCTAAATTTTTATTTAGGAGGGAAATACTTGGACACAAAGAAATTCCTGATGTCAATCTGCGACGCCTCCGGTGTCGCGGGGTACGAGGAAGAGGCAGCCGGGCTGATAAAATCGGCCTTTGCCGAAGCGGGCTGCGAAACCTCTATCGACAAATTGGGTAATGTTATTGCGCTTAAAAAGGGCAGGGGTAAATTTAAGGTAGCTTTTTTCGCCCATATGGACGAGATCGGCCTTGTGGTTATAAACCTTGATAAAAACGGGTTTATCCGGTTTTCGCAGATCGGGGGCTATGACCAGCGGACGCTTCTCGGGCAGGAGGTTATCATACACGGGCGCGAGAAGGTTTACGGCGTTATCGGCATAAAGCCGCCGCATTTAACCCCATCCGGGGACGCGATGAAATCCGTAAAAATGAGCGATATGCTTATAGATACCGGATACGGCGAGGAAAAGCTGAAAGAGCTTGTTAACGTCGGGGATATTATTACTATAAAGAGAAAGACAATTGAATTGAAGGGCGACGTCGTTTCCGGCAAGGCCATTGACGACCGCGGATGCGTCGCCGTTATGTTTGAATGCCTGAAAAACCTCAAGGACTTCAACCATGACGCGGATATCTACTTTGTGTCCACAACGCGGGAGGAAGTCGGCTCTCAGGGCGCGATTGTGGCGGCATACGGGATCGAGCCGGACATCGGCGTCGCGCTGGACGTTGATTTTGCCAAGACGCCGGAGCTTAAACCCACGCGGACATGCGAAATGGGAAAAGGCACGGTTATCCAAATGGGGCCGAATATTCATCCAAAGGTGTTTGAGTTGTTTAAAAATGCCGCGAAAGATAACGGCATCCCATATCAGGTGGATGTTATGACCACAGGCCAATCCGGCACGGACGCGCGTGTTGTGCAGATATCGAGGGAGGGCGTGGCCTCCGGGCTTTTAGGGCTTCCGCTTAAATACATGCATACGTCCGTGGAATGCGTGGCGATGAAGGATGTAACCAATATGGGCAAGCTTATGTCCGCCATGATCATGGGGCTTAACGGCAAAGATTTGGAGGAACAGTTATGTCTGTAGACAGAACCGCGCTTATTAAAAAATTGACGGACGCGAACGGCCTCCCCGGCGACGAGGGCGAAATCCGCAATATAATTCGTACTGAACTTGAAGGCCATACGGACAGCATAATAACTGACCGCCTGGGCAACCTTATCGTAACCAAAAACAGCGGCAGGCCCGGTTTGCATATAGGGCTGTCAGCGCATATGGACGAGGTTGGCATGGCGGTTTTGCGTATAAACGAGGCCGGGCTGCTTACCATTGGCACATTCGGCGTTGACCCGCGCCTGCTGCCGTCTAAAATCGTTAGCATCGGCAAAGACAAGGTGAAGGGCGTAATCGGCACGAAGCCCGTACACATGACAAAGCCGGATGAACGCGAGCGCGCCATTGATCTGGACGCACTGTACATTGACATCGGCGCTTCAACCAAGGAGGAAGCGGAAAAATCCGTTTCATTAGGCGATTTCGTTTATTTTGACAGTGAGTTTGTTGAATTCGGCGAGCGGAAAATCAAAGCAAAGGCCTTGGATGACCGCCTCGGCTGCGCCGTGATGATTGAAATATTAAAATCCGACGTAAAAACGCCGATTACCGCCATTTTCTGCTCCCAGGAGGAAGTTGGGCTGCGCGGTTCAGCCGTTGCCGCCAACCGCGCGCATGTGGATGTGTATATAAACCTTGAAGGCACCGTTTCGGCGGACATGCCCTCAACAGACGCGCATGAGAGGGTTACGGTTCTGGGCAAAGGCCCCGCGCTGTCGCTGATTGACCGCACTTCCGTTTATTTGAAAGAATATATAAATAAAATAGTGGCTGCGGCGGAAGAGAACGGAATACCGTACCAGTACCGCGCAACCGGAGCGGGCGGCACGGACGCCGCCAACTACCATGTAGCGCATGGCGGGACGCCCGTCATTGGATTGGCGACGCCTTGCCGCTACCTGCATTCTCCGGTAAGTGTCTGCGATTTACGCGATTATGAGAACACGGTTAAGCTGGTAAGAGCTTTTATACAAAAATATGGAAATTCCGCTCGCGCGGAATCTTGATTTATATTCTTTTTGGATTGCCAGCAAGAATCAAAAAACAGGGAGGATAAATAAATGCCTATAAACACGGCTGTATTAAAAAAAGTCTGCGAAGCCTTCGGGCCTTCGGGCCACGAGTGCCAAGTCCGTGAGGTTATCCTTGAGGACCTCAAGGGCTGTTACGATGATTACCAGGTGGATGTCCTGGGTAACCTGATCGTTCATAAAAAAGGCGACGGGCCGAAAATTATGCTTGCCGGGCATATGGACGAAATCGGGTTCATCGTGACGTATATTGAGGACGAAGGGTTTATCAGGTTTTCAAACATCGGCGGGTTCGACCCCTTCATGCTTGTTTCACGCCGCGTCATTTTCGCCAACGGCGTACAGGGCGTTATCCGTTCCGAGCGTCTGGAGAATTTCCGAACCGAGCTGAGCCAGAGCAAACTGTACATCGACATCGGCGCGCCAAACAAAGAGCACGTGGAAAAGCTGGTAAAAGTCGGTGATGTCGCCGTTTATTCAGCTTCTTTCTACGCTGACGAATACAAAGTTATGACCCCGGCGCTGGACGACCGGGTTGGCTGTTTCATTATGATGGAAACCCTGAAACAGCTTAAAAACCCCAAATTTGACTGTTACTTCGTGTTTACCACCCAAGAGGAGGTCGGGCTGCGCGGCGCGAAAACCTCCGTCTATACAGTTGACCCCGATTACGGCCTGGCCTTCGACGTGACCGGCGCGTTCGACACGCCCAAAGCCCTCAAGTACTCCATGAAAATGGGTGGCGGCGCGTGCATAAAAATCAAGGACGCAAGCGTTATCTGCCACAAGGCCATGATAGATTTCCTCACAAAAGTAGCCGTGGACAACAACATTAAATACCAATACGAAATCCTCGATATGGGGGGCACCGACACAGGAGCCATCCATGTCCACAAATCCGGCGTTATCTCCGGCTGTATCTCAGTTTCGTCCCGCTATATCCACGGCGACGCCGAAATGTGCGCCCAAAGCGATATAGAGGATTGCATAAACCTTACGGTCAAGGCGTTGGAGACGGGGATATAAATATAAAATCAAAGCAGGCGCCGCGGCAAAAACCCCGCAAATCATCAATTTGCGGGGTTTTTGGTATTCTATATATCCAGTAAACCAATCAGAGTTCCCATACCCCCGATTTTCCGTGCAAGCATTGCCGACAAATCCTTTGCGTGTTCGCCGGAGCTTTTCTCAAGAAGTGAGGAGATTTCACTAAGCGCCAGCCCTTCCTCGCGGATTGCCCATTTCAAGCCCTCGCGAAGATTTACCGATGTGTTTATCTGCGTATCGCGGATTTCAAATTCCTTGCCCCTGTGGTTTTTATAAAATGAATTAAATACGCGGCTGTTTTTACGGCAAGAATCCGCAACCCCGGTCAGAATGTTTCTTGTGGCTCCATTGCTAACGGCGGCCAGATGCTCGTAAAACAACGCCGCGTTCCGTTCGTTTTGCACACATTCGCCAAGCAGCTTAATGTCCGCTTCGTCTGCCCCGGGCATTTGGCCGGACATGGCGGCACTTGGCGGAGCAGGCAAAGGCTTGGATTGGTTTGCCGGATTATTTTGAGCCGGGGCGCTTTGAGCCGGAGCATTTTGAGCCGGTATACTTTGAGCGGGTACATTTTGAGCGGGTGCGTTTTGAGCCGCACCGCCTTGGGGCATGTTTCCAAACAATGATTCCACCGGCTCAAATGTAATGCCCATTTCCTCCGGTGTAGCCATTCTCTGGCCATGCTGGCCGGGCTGGCCATGTTGGCCGGGCTGGCCTTGTTGGCCTTGCTGCATGAACTGACCCGGCATCATTTGCTGCTGGCCTTGATTCCTCATATTCATCATGTTTTGATTCTGGTTTTGGTTCCTATATGGCGAAGGCTGCCTCTGTTGCGCGTTATATCTGTTATGCATGTTATATCCGTTCTGTCTATTATAGCTTGTGTTATTACTTCCGCGGCTATTCGCGCGATATCCCGCCGCCATTGCACGACCTCCACGTCTTGCTGCTGTTTATTTATATGTATTCGTTGCGGATAGATTATGCTACTATATTATGGTGCCGCCGCCCAGCACTATATCGCCATCGTATAGGACAACCGCCTGTCCCTTCGTTATGGCCCTTTGCGGTTTGTCAAACTCGATATATGCGGTTTCCGGCCCGGTTTGCCAGACCGTCGCCGGCTGCTCTTGCTGTCTGTATCGTGTTTTGGCATAAACACGCATGCTTCCTTCGAGGCAGTCAAACGCAATCCAATTCACACCGCGCGCAGACAGTTTTTTTTCGTACAAGTCGTCATTTTCACAAAGAGTTACGGTGTTTGACGCGGCATCCTTTCCCCCCACATACATGGGCTTGCCAAAAGCCGTCCCAAGCCCTTTCCTCTGCCCTATCGTATAACGCTGCTGCCCGGAATGCTTTCCCAGGTAATTTCCGCGCATATCAATAAAATCGCCTTCCTCAAACATCTGCCCTGTGTGTTTCTCGATAAATCCGGCATAATCGCCGTCCGGCACAAAGCATATGTCCTGGCTGTCCTGTCTGGAAGCCGCGCTGAGACCCAAGGCCGCCGCCATCTCGCGAATCTCGGCCTTGCGGCGTGTACCCAGCGGAAAAACCGCGCACCGAAGCTGCTCCTGACTTAGTCCGTACAACATGTAACTCTGATCTTTCCCGCCGTCCGCGGCTTTCTTCAGAATGACCCGGCCGCCGTCGCGGACGATAACGGCGTAATGCCCGGTAGCTATCTTATCAATGCCAAGCTCCGATGCGTAATTAAAAAATACCCCGAATTTTATATGTTTATTACAATCAACACAGGGATTGGGCGTAAAACCGTCCGTATAACCCCGGACAAAGCGCCTTACGACTTCTTTTTCAAATGATTCGGAGCAATCCGCTGCATAATGGCGCAAGCCCAGCTCCGATGCCGCCCGAGCCGCGTCCGCCACAGCCGCCCGCGATTCCGGGGAATCAAAAAGCGCCATGGTCGCGCCGGAGCAGTCGTACCCGCCTTCTTTCAGCAAATATGCCGCAATTGTGCTGTCTAAGCCGCCGCTCATCGCCACTAGGATTTTCTCATTCGTTTTCATTCTTGGCGGATCCTCTCCATCGCGCTCCACAACGCGCAAAGCGGCAGGCCGATTACCGTTGAGTAATCCCCACAAACACGCCGGACGAAAACCGCGCCAAAACCTTGCAAGCCGTATGAGCCGGCTTTATCCATAGGTTCGCCGGTTTTTATATAGGCATGTATTTCTTCGGGGGCAATTTCGCGCATATGAACATCGGCTTGTTCAGAAAAGATTATTTTTTTCGGGATACCGGAACGGAGATAGAGACAGACCCCTGTATGCACAGTATGCCGCTTGCCGGACAACCGCGACAACATTGAAAACGCGTCATTATAACCGCCAGGCTTTCCTAAAACAACGCCGTCTAACTCAACAACGGTATCCGCGGCTATGATGAGCGCGTCTTCCATCAGGGTTTCCGCGGCGTCCACGGCTTTTTTTTCAGCGTTTGCGACAACAATATCATGCGCGCTTTCGCCCGAATCCGTTTCCTCAGTGTTTAAGGAAAGGACTTCAAAGCTTAGGCCAATCTGATCAAGCAGCGCTTTTCTGCGCGGCGAAGCTGATGCAAGTATAATTTTCATAAATACCGCCATCTTTCAAAATTAATCATTGACTTAGGTAAAATATTGTGATATGATACATTAGGTTGGCGGGAATGAGTGCCGGACTGCTTGTTTAGCCGCTCTTATAGCTCAGCAGGTAGAGCGCGTCCTTGGTAAGGACGAGGTCACCGGTTCAAGTCCGGTTAGGAGCTTTTGCTGGTTTAAGCCCAGCCAATTATATCATTACCAGGCCCGTTGGTCAAGTGGTTAAGACACGGCCCTTTCACGGCTGTAACAGGGGTTCGAATCCCCTACGGGTCACTTTTTATATGGTTTGTTAATATAATATATTATTCGGCACCATAGCCAAGCGGTAAGGCGGAGGTCTGCAAAACCTCTATTCACCGGTTCAAATCCGGTTGGTGCCTTACTTGAAAGCTCTAGAATTCAAAGTTCTAGGGCTTTGTTATTTCCTCAGATGTATGCGTATCGTTAGAAATCTGTCCTTTTATCTTATCAATACTTTTGGCCATAAATTTACGTATATTTTCATTGAAACATATTCAATGCGCAGAATATCTTTTATCAGAGGTGAAAGAAATGGAAATTATACTGTTAATTTTATCGTTTGTGTTACTTATAGCCGGGCTCTTGGGTTCCGTTCTGCCGATTATACCGGGTCCCCCATTAAGCTTTACAGGCTTGCTTGTTTTGCATTTTAGCGGGCGCGGAAACTTAACCGTGGCTTTTTTGCTGATATGGGCGGGCATAACTCTGGTTGTTACGGTAGGAGACTATTTTCTTCCATCATTGATGACAAAGCGTTTCGGCGGCTCGCGCTTTGCAGCAATAGGTTCTTTTCTGGGGCTTGTGACAGGTATTATTTTCTTTCCGCCTTTCGGGATGATTTTAGGGTCTTTTCTCGGCGCGTTCATAGGAGAGTTGATTCTTAGCCGCGCGCAGAGCAAAAAGGCGCTTAAAGCCGCGTTAGGCTCGTTACTCGCTTTTGCTATTGGTACAGGAGCCAAGCTGATAATATGTTCGATGATGCTATTCTATGCAATAAGAACATTGCTTTAGGGCTTGCCGTAGAATAAAAATCTAAAAATTGCGTACATAATCAATAATAGGCGTTATCGTGTCCTTATCCATGAAATCCAATTTTATACCATATGTTTCCAAGAACAGCTTATCTTCCTCGGTGCGCTCAGACTCGGCTTTTTTCATATCCATTTTCCGCAGCATTGCCATCATGCCTCTATGAGCTAAATTAAGATTCTTATAATCCATAGCGCCTCGCAGATGAAAAATCTTTGTTTTCTCAAGCTGCTCCTGCGTAAAATTCATATTCAAAATAGCCGAATAATCCGTGGTTTCGGGATCGGCAAGCCCCACGGTGTAAACAACTAGGTTTTTGCAAGGGTTTTTCGTGACCAATCGGACACCGTCAATACCCCCGGCGTATAGACCGCCTCCATAAATCACAGCGTCATAAGACATCAACCGGGCAGGCTTAATGCCGGACACCTCAAACAGGTCAGCGTTCAATTCCCGCGCTATCCATTCCGCGTATTGCTTTGTCGTACCGTATTTGGATTTGTAAATAACCGCGATATTGGTTTTCATCATTTTTGCCCTTTCTCAATGCGTTCAACGCCTGTATATAGTTTTTTGTATAATTGATAAAACAGCGATATTTCTTTTTCGGTAAAGTCAGAAAAGAGCAAGCGCAGGATTTCCTCGTGTTTCCCACCCATCCTTTTTTCATATTCACCGAGCTTTTCGGTTAATTCGATATTAACCGAATTACCCTCACCCAGAATAAGGCGGACATATCCCTTTTTCGATAAAGCCATCGCAAGCTGCTTTGTGTTCTGCCGGGAACAACCCATGTAAACGCTGACATTCGTAAGCGTATGCGGTTTCGGGCAGATTTGAACCATAGTCAGCAGAAGCCATTGCTTTATCGTAAGGTCGTCTTGCTCTTTTTCATACGCCGTTCCGAAACGGTTTTGCAATATAAAAATACTCGTAAAAATGGCTTGCATCTGCGTTATTGTGTTTTTTGCGTAATTCTCGTAAAGTTCTTTCATTACGTATACCTTTCTAATCGTAATATATTACGGTATTAGTTTAGCAATATATAACTATGATGTCAAGTACAATTTATACATTTGCTTAAATAAAAAAATATGACAAGCAAAGCAGAAACAGAAAGCACAAGCGCGCTTCCGGTTCGCTCAAATGCCCGCCCATAATAGATATGGCAAAGCCTGTCATGGCGTGCCTAACGAGGACACGGATTGTCTAATTAATCATTTTATCAATCAACAGCACAGCCTCGTCATACTCGCCGGCAAGCTTGTGTTGCAGAATTCGGCCTATATCCTTGCCGAAATCAGGGTCGCGCGCGAGGTTTTGTAAATTACCGGATGCCTCGTTTATAACAGGGGTATCGTAGATGTCCAGAGCTTCCTTTAGCTTGACAAGCTCGGATTTAAGCGCATCCATGTCAATGGGGCCCGCGTCGGCGGATTTATCTTTTTCACGTGAAAGCACATCGCTGATGTTTTGCAACAGCTCATCCAGCTCCGTCAGGAATTTTGGCGCGCCGGCATCAATGAAATCCATGTCTCCGCGCAGTCCGGCCATCTCCAGTGTTTCGGCGAAAGCGGATAAATCTTCAGCTCCGATACTTGCGGACGCGCTTTTCAAGGCGTGAACATGCGTGGTAAATAACTTGATATCTTTATTTACTAAACAGCTCTTTATCTCTTTAAGCTTATCAAGCCCGTTGGCGCGGTATATGTCAAGGGTATCAAGATAACTGTCAGCCGTCCCGCCCGTCATAAAAATGCCTTTGCTTACGTTAACCCCGGCAATTTCAATACCTCTGCCGGCATCGGGTTTAGGTGCGGGGAAATATGTTTCGTTTGATGCTATTTTCTTTTCCCCCGATATCCATTTTTCTAAAACAGCGTTCAGCTTCACCGTGTCGATGGGTTTTGACAGAAAATCATTGAATCCGTTCTCCAGGAACATCTCCCTTGTGCCGGTTACGGCGTTGGCGGTCAGCGCTATAATCGGCACCTCCGCGTAATAGGGGTCGTCAGCCGCCATTCCCCTGATCCGCGCCACCGTCTCAATTCCGTCCATTTCAGGCATCATATGATCCATAAACACCAAATCATAACGGCCAGTCATCATGGCCTCAATAGCTTCCGCGCCGCCGGAGCATAAGTCTACCTGCATGTCGTACGGCTGCATAAGCCCCCTGGCTACGACCAGATTCATACTTATGTCGTCAACAATCAAAACCTTGGTGTCCGGCGACAAAAATCCCGTCTCCGGTTTTTTACTCCATGTCCGGTTATAGCCGTCGGACAGGCCGTTGAAAATCTGAGCGAGTGAAATGGAGAATACCGGCGTGGTAAGGACGCTTATATTATTTTCAGACACCGTCTCGCCAAATTCCGCCACAAGCACAATCACGGCGTCGGTTTCCACATTTTCGTATATTTTCTTAATGCTGCCATACAAAGGAGCGGCCACGAAAACGTAGGAATAATTATTACCGATTAATTCATTGTGGAATTCGGATACGGAAGAGACAACCTTGTGTTTTACGCCCAAATCGTCCATTGCGCGCGTTATGGAATTTACGCAGATTTTACGCCGCTCGAACAATAGGACGTTTTTATTCTCAATTTGATTTACCTCGGCTACTTTCCGGCTGCTGGCAATGCCTTGCGGTAAGGTAACGGTAAAAACCGTTCCTTTGCCGTATTCGGACTCAACATGAATAGTACCGTTCATCGTTTGAACAAAGCTGTATGTTATGGCAAGGCCCAGCCCCGTCCCCTCGTTATTTTTATTTTTATTCATATCGAACCGCGTAAACTCGTCAAAAAGCGTCGTAAGGTGCTCTTCCTTAATGCCTCTGCCGCTGTCCTCAACTTTTATTATCAAATTTAAGCTGTTCCCGTCAACAGGCTCTCCCGATACCGTAAAGTAAACATGCCCTTTCTCCGTATATTTCACGGCGTTGCTTAGAATATTCAACATAATCTGCCTGATTCTAACCATGTCGCCTTTCAGGATGCTGGGCATGCCGCAATCTATATCCACCGCTAACTGCAGCCGGGAGTCCAGGGCCTTCGTCTTTATTATATTAATTACGTCGTTGACCAGCGACGAAAGCGCGTATTCCTCGGAAAGGACATCCAGCGCCCCGCTTTCAATTTTCGATAAATCCAATATGTCGTTGATTATATCAAGGAGGTTTACGCCCGCTTGCTTAATGGTGGAGGTAAATTCCATAGCCGCGCCGGACATCTCCTCCCTCAGGGCAAGCTCCGCCATACCCAGGATCGCGTTCATGGGCGTGCGTATCTCGTGGCTCATCCGGGCAAGGAAATTGCTTTTGGCGCGGTTTGCCTGTTCCGCTTTTTCTTTCTTCGCAATGTCCGAAACATCGTTGGTCACAATTATATAGCCGCTTTTTTCACCGTTTTGGTCAAGGAGGTAATTCGCGGTGCCTTTGTAATATTGCCCGTTGCTTTCCCTGTATATTATCCCGGCCTCTCTGCCTTCGTGCAGCGCGGAAATGGGATCGTATTCCGAACCCGGCGGATATATGCTGACTTCGCCGTAAGGCATGCCCGCAACATCATCAAGCGTCTTGTTGATTATGGCTAAAGCCGTATTATTTATGTAAATAATTTTATGGTCAATATCAATGATTACCAGCAAGCCGCTCATGCTGTCCACTATGTTGTCCGCCATTTCGTCAAAGGAGCCGGCAAGGATGCCGAATTCGTCCTTGATGTCCGCGCGCAGCCGGAACTGCCGCTCCCCCGAACGGAACCGGGATATGCCGCTGAGCAGCAGGTTAATATTCCCCGTCAGATAAGACGACAGGAGAATAGCGATCATAACCACCACCGCGAAAAGACCAACGGCTATTACGGCAAATTGGATTATATTCCGCGTCATGTTGGCGTTTATCGCGTTTGTGATTTTCTCCTCCATGTAGTTGGCCGGCGCGGTGAAGTCCTCGATGCCCGCCCCGATGGTGACAAAGGCGAATCCGCGCCTATTGCCCTGAACATCGGGGTGGTACTGGCCCGTGTAGTACGGGATTGCTCCGGCGGTCGTCGGCTTTTCAATGCCGCTCCATAATATATAGAACGAACCCGAGCCGCCGTTTTCCGTAAGATTCATCCAGCCCGTACACTGAGGGGCATTATTCAGGTACCGTCCGTCAAGCCCGACAAACCCGGCGGCGGTAAGCGCTCTCGCCGGTGTCTTGTCGCGCGACTGGTAATCCAGGATATAGTTGCCTTCCGCGTCTCTTACGTCATTGCCGTCAAAGTCTTTTAACCTTCTTTCTCCGAATTGCGGCAATACCTCCCTGTTTTCGGCGTTTGCCGCGTAAAATTCACCCCAGCTCGTTCCGGCCGCAACATCGGGGCTGTCCCATTCCCACCAGTTTTTGCCGTTGTGCTTGATGCTGCTCAGGTTATATAATTCCCATGTATAATTCTCCGCAAGCCAATCATTGCCGCCGCCCGAGTACCAATAAAAGAAAGGCGTATCATGCGCGGGCCGCGTATTGCCGTCCGCGTCAAGAATGGGAATGGTGCGGTTTGCTCCATCCCTTAAAAATCCGCCGTGCGCATAGTCCCTCTCAAGCGCTATAGTGCCTTCCAGCCACGGAACCTGCGGTTCGCCGGTAAGCGGGTTATATCCGACGATGGAATTATGCCGGGGATGGCATATGCTGCGGTTTTTATAGTCCCAAATGAAGGCATAGTTGCCGTCCTGGGGGCTTGGCAGCAGGGAATAACGCTCAAGCATGGGGTTTACGTAGTCCACAAATTCCATGATGTGATCATGGTTCAGAGCCATTGTAACATACCCGGTCCGCACATCGTCCTCGTATACCGGAGTAGCCCACCGCACTATGCCCTCAAACCGCTGGCCGTGTGGGTTTTCCAAGCCCGCGAAGGCTTGCCGTCCGGCATATTCCATAAACTCATCCGCCGGCAGATTCCCTATCCTCACCAGTTCGGCGTGATTCGGATGCGCCGCGGGCACGTTTTTCAACACTTCCGGCGTAAACATCCCTATGAAATTTGTTCCAACATACGCGCCGATAACATCCGACACATAAATTTCGCCGCGTTTCAATCCCTGCAGCCCGTCCCAATAATTCTCCGCCCTGATATATGTATTCGTCCCGTCGGCAACGTTCACCGCATCGGGGTTTAAGGGATAATGTATTTTATTTGAATTCGGATTGACATATTTAAAAACTTCATTTCCGTTTAGGTCAATAAACGTAATTTCATCATATAACGGCACATTTGCCTGATACTTCCCGAAAAATTCAGGCGGCCTGTTGCGGAAGGCGCTGCCGTACAGCTCATCGTTGTTCTCCCTGTTCCGTGACATGTTATCCGCTTGGGCAAATTGGAAAGGCTCCTTCTCCACCCAGGACATACCGTCGTCAGAAATCACCCATTCGCCCGGCTGTACCAACCTGCCCAGCTTGTTATCGGAAAAAGCTTCAAAAGCCTGAAAACCGGCGGGAACAAGGCTTGCCAGCATCAAAATATCGTTGTCGCGCTGATAGAGGAAATCCGCCACGGACATAGCCAAATCGGTGGTCAGCCTTTCCTTGCTCTCCCTGGCGCCGTCATTTAACGCGTTTGTTGAATCTGTAACCGCAATATCCCGTAATATATTACCAAGTGATACGATCTGCGTAAGCGCGACAGCCGTGAGCAGAATAATGGGTATAGCCTTAGCCGCAAGGAATATTAAAATCAACTTTGGGCGCAGCTTCAGGTTCATCCTGTTAAGCAGCCGCCCTAACCCCTTTGAATGCCATTCGGAAGAGTTTTTAATATTCATTCCTATGTAACCCCTTCGCCGCTTGTTTGTTGGATAGGCTCTAATACCAAGTTGCAATCTAAATCACACTAACTCCGGACGGATGATCCAGTGCGCTCACGCTCAGGCCGGCTCATCCGCCCAGAGTAAGTGTTGCTTTGATTGCAACTTGGTATAAGGATAAGTATATCATACAATATATGACAAAGGTATAGAAAAAAAATCCTCCGAAAGTTTCACCAAATGTGCCTCTAAAATTATGTATAGTGTACAAGAGCGTTGACTAACCCTTATCTGCAGAACTAATACCTATGCAACGCGTAATAATTCCAATGCTTTTTTATACTTAGGGTCACAATCGCAGCCGCAGCTTCCGCATTCCGCGTCGGCTTTTTCTATAGCCGCGGCCAAGGCCGGTGTGGCCTCCTTTAATTTGGCGCAGTCATCTTTAACGCTTAACCACTCTTTGGCGGGGCCATCCAGTACATCCCATCCCATTTCCGCAAATTCCTTAATGATATCCGTTAATTCCTGATTTTTACCTAACATTTTAAACCTCCTGTGTTTTAGTAACTCTTGTACACTATAGCGATTATACAAGCGTTAATATGACAATAGTATGTCTTATTATAATCATAAAGCGATATTTAGCGCATAAAGAAAAGGTGCTGAAACTACTTAACAATTTCTTGCGGATGAGGTATAATATGTTCGGATAATTATCGGCGTGTTAGGAAACCATTGATGTGTTGAACAAATGCGTATATATGTATAAAGAGGGGATTTTAGAAAAGAATGGTTGACGTTGTAATAATAGGCTGCGGTATAGTTGGCGCGGCGGCGGCGTATGAGCTTTCGCGGTATAAATTGAACATTACCGTGCTTGAGCGTGAAAACGATGTCGCCATGGGATCCACCAAAGCCAACAGCGCCGTAATCCACGCGGGTTACGACCCTGAGCCGGGCAGTCTGATGGCGCGGCTGAATGCAGAAGGCGCAAGACTTGCCGATGAATTATGCGATAAGTTGGACATTCCGCATAAGCATTGCGGCGCGCTGGTGCTGGCTTTTTCAAAGCGTGAAGAGCTTTTATTGGAACGTCTGTTGCAAAACGGTATAAAAAACGGCGTGCCGGATTTGAGAATCCTGCCCCGGGAGCTGGTTTTGGAAATGGAACCGAACCTCAGCGGGGAGGTTGCGGCAGCATTGCACGTCCCGTCCACAATGGTGGTCGATCCGTGGGAGTACACACTGGCGCTGGCCGAAACGGCGGTTAGAAACGGCGCCGAAATCCGGCTGGAATGTCCGGCGGAGGGGATTACGCGAATTCCGGGCGGCTACAGGATACATACCGGGAAAGGCGATGTTGAGGCACGCACGGTTATAAACGCGGCTGGGTTGTACGCGGATAAGATACATAACATGGTGTCGGAGCCCGCGTTTACCATCATGCCGGTTAAGGGCGAATATTACCTTTTAGATAAAAACGAGGGGGCGCGGATTTCTCAAGTCATTTTCCAATGCCCGACAGAAGAAGGCAAGGGTGTGCTGGTTGCGCCCACGGTACACGGAAATTTGATTGCCGGCCCCAATTATGTTCCGTCAAAGGATTGCGGAGATTTTGCTACTACCGCCGGCGGACTTGCCTTCGTGATGAAAACCGCCCGGAAATCGGTGCCGGAAATCAATTTTGACGCGAATATCCGTAATTTTGCCGGTAACCGTGCCATTTCGGATTATAATGACTTTATCATTTCGGAAGCTAAAGGCGCAAAAGGCTTTATCGACCTTGCGGGCATTAAATCACCGGGCCTTTCAGCCGCGCCCGCTATCGCTAAAATGGCCGCCGGGTTATTGACGGCAGCCGGGCTTCATCTAACCTTAAAAGATAATTTTGTTGACAAACGCAAACGTATACGCTTCCTGGAACTTACGCCGGATGAAAGGAAAGCGCTTGTTGCCGCCGATCCCGCTTACGGGCAGGTTATTTGCCGCTGTGAAACGGTTACGGAGGGGGAGATTCGCGACGCGTTGCAATCACCCGTCCCGCCGCGTTCCATTGACGGCGTCAAGCGGCGGCGCGGCGCGGGCATGGGGCGGTGCCAGGGCGGTTTTTGCGGGCCGCGCGTGTTGGAGCTTCTGGCGGCGCATTACAAACGTCATTTTACCGAGGTGTTGCAGGATGGCGCGGGCAGTCATGTCCTTGTTTCGGAAACGAAAAGGAACCCCTTATGCATGAATTGATAGTCATCGGCGGAGGGCCCGCCGGGCTTGCGGCGGCGTACGGCGCATGGCGGGACGGGCTTCGGAAAATATTGATAATAGAGCGTGACAAGGAACTTGGGGGAATCCTGAACCAATGTATCCATACCGGTTTCGGTTTGGAATACTTTAAGGAGGAGCTTACCGGTCCCGAGTACGCCGGGCGTTTTATCAAGCTTTTGCAAACAACGCAAATTGAAACCGCTTTAGATACCATGGCGCTGAAGATAACGCGGTCACGAGAAGTCCACGCTTCCGGCAAGCAATTTGGATATGCCGTACTGCCCGCCAAAAGCGTCATACTGGCTATGGGCTGCCGTGAACGCGCCCTTGGCAGTCTGGGTATCCCGGGCACAAGGCCCGCGGGTATTTTCACCGCGGGAACGGCCCAGCGGTATATAAATATCGAAGGTTTTATGCCGGGAAAGCGAGTTGTTATTTTGGGGAGCGGTGATGTCGGGCTTATCATGGCGCGGAGGATGACGCTGGAGGGCGCGGAGGTTTTGGCTTGTGTTGAAATAATGCCTAAACCCGGCGGGCTTTTAAGAAATGTCGTCCAATGCCTGCATGATTTTAACATACCGCTTTACCTTTCACACACCATCACCGAAATACGCGGCAGCAAGCGGGTGGAACAAGCGGTTGTGAGTAAGGTTGACGAAAAGCGGCAGGCGGTTAAAGGGACGGGGTTTGCTGTTGATTGCGACACTATTTTGCTTTCGGCAGGGTTAATACCCGAAATTGAATTACCAACGGCAGCCGGTATTAAAATAGACCCGAAAAATATCGAAACCTCTGCGCCCGGCGTGTTTATATGCGGGAACGCGCTCCGCGTCCACGATATTGTCGATAATGTGACAACGGAAGCCCTGCGGGCGGGAAGCGCGGCCGCGGCGTTTGTATTGTCGGAGAAAATCCATGACTAACATTATATGTATAATCTGCCCTAAGGGCTGTAATCTAATTGTGAGTGAAAACGGCGGTACTATAGGCCATTCATGCGCGCGGGGGGAGATTTACGGACGCGAGGAGCGGATAAATCCCGTCCGGATTGTGACGTCCACTGTTAAAATCTCCGGTGCGGTACACAGCCGGATACCGGTTAAAACTAAGACACATATTCCTAAACACTTAATTTCCGACGCCATGCGCCTTTTGGATGATGTGGAGCTTACCGCTCCGGTTGACGAAGGCTTTACGGTGATCGCGGATATTTGCGGCACCGGCATACCTTGGGTAACAACGCGCGGAATGTGAAATTTATGCGGGCGGGACGCCCGCGCTCCCAGGGTCAGCCCAGCCAAGGCTTCTGCCGACAGCCTTTTTCCAGCCGTTCAGCAGTCTTTCGCGGGTTGTCTCCTCCATTTTGGGTTTAAATACAATATCACATCTCCATAATTGTTTCAGTTCATCCAAATCCTTCCAAAATCCGGCGGCAAGGCCGGCTAAATAAGCCGCGCCCAAAGCGGTCGTTTCCCGGATAACGGGCCGGCACACGGGCTTGTTCAGGATATCAGCCTGAAATTGCAATAAAAAAGCGTCGCGGCTTGCGCCGCCGTCTGCTTTTAATTCCCGGAGCGTTATTCCCGTGTCCCGCTGTATCGCGTCCGCCAGCTCGCAGCTCTGGTAGGCTATGGATTCCTGCGCCGCGCGGATTACATGCTCTTTTTTAGTGCCGCGGGTGATGCCGATTATCAAGCCTCGCGCGTACATATCCCAATACGGCGCGCCCAGCCCCGTGAAAGCGGGGACAAGGTATACCCCGCCCGTATCGCTTACCTTTGACGCGTAGTATTCGGAGTCGCTGCTTTCGGCAAAAAAGCGCAGCTCGTCGCGTAACCATTGTATTACCGCTCCGCCGGTGAATACGCTGCCTTCCAGCGCGTAGCATGTTCTTCCGCCGATACCCGCGGCGATGGTGGTAATCAAGCCGTTTTTACTGACGCATGGGTTTTTACCCGTATTCATCAGAAGAAAACAGCCGGTGCCATAAGTATTCTTAGCTTCGCCCTCGTTAAAACAGCATTGGCCGAACAATGCGGCTTGCTGATCCCCCGCCGTGCCCGCGATAGGCACTTTTACGCCTTGAATCTCCGTATATCCGTATATTTCACTTGATGGGCGCGGCTCCGGCAGCATCGCCCTCGGAATATCCAACGCTTGCAGCAGGCGTTCGTCCCAATCCAGGGTCTTTATATCAAAAATCATTGTACGTGAAGCGTTTGTATAGTCCGTGACATGTATGCCGTTTGTCAGCTTCCATATAAGCCAGCTGTCAACCGTGCCGAACAGTATCTCGCCCCGTTTTGCGCGTTCGCGCGCTCCCGGCGTATTGTCCAGTATCCACTTTATCTTGGAACCGGAGAAATACGCGTCAGGGACAAGACCCGTCGTTTCGCGTATGTATTCACCATGCTCCAGCGTAAGCTCCTCCACAATCCGCGCGGTACGGCGGCATTGCCACACAATAGCGCTGCAAATGGGAAAACCCGTATATTTGTCCCACACCACCGTTGTTTCCCGTTGGTTAGCAATTCCGACGGCGGCAATCTCCCCGGCGGAAACCCCTGTCCGCGCCAATACTTCCATCATTACCGCGTATTGTGACGAGTATATTTCCATAGGGTCATGCTCGACCCAGCCTTCGCGCGGATAAAACTGCGTCAATTCCTTTTGCGCGGCGCCGATTATTTTCTGCTCATGGTCAAAAAGAATCGCGCGCGAACTGGCGGTGCCCTGATCCAGCGCTAAGATATAAGGCATATAATTCCCTCCGGCCTATCTCTTTCGCATTTCATCCGGATATTTAAGGATTTCAGAAAGGGGCCTATTCCGCAAACTGTCCGGAAAGCGCCGATATTGTAGCCTTTGCGTCACCATACAGCATCAGCGTATTCGGCATATAAAACAACTCGTTTTCGATACCGGAAAAACCGCGGCCTTTCCCGCGCTTCAGAACAAACACGGTTCTTGCTTCATAGGCCTTGATTATCGGCATTCCATATATGGGTGAGGATGTATCCGTTTCCGCGGCCGGGTTGACGACGTCGTTCGCGCCGATTATGATCGCCGCGTCCTGTACGGGCATTACCGGGTTCATTTCTTCCATGGTTTTCAACTGCTCATACGGGATATCCGCTTCCGCCAGCAGGACATTCATATGCCCCGGCATACGCCCCGCGACGGGGTGTACGGCAAAGCTTACCTCCGCTCCGTTTGCCATAAGCTTTTCCGCCAGCTCCTTAACAACGTGCTGGGCCTGGGCAACAGCCATGCCGTAACCCGGTATAAACACTACGGAGCCGGCGGCCTCCAGCACGGGATAAGCGTCCTCGGCGGATACGGACTTGGGCTCGGAACCGGGGCCTTGCTTGGATGATGTTTGAACCGCGCCGAATCCGCCGAATAAAAGGTTCGCGATAGAACGGTTCATCGCCTTGCACATTATCAGCGTTAAAACCACGCCCGACGCGCCGACCAGCGCGCCCGACACTATCAGCGCCGTGTTGGAAATAATGAACCCCGCCGCGGCGACGGCTACTCCGGTAATGCTGTTTATTAAAGAAATAATAACGGGCATATCGCCGCCGCCTATGGGTAAAACGAACGCAAGGCCAAATACAAGGGAAATTGCCGATAATATAAGGATTGCGGAAGCTTTAACAGAGGCTTCGACACCGGGCAGAATTATACATACCGATACGGCGGCAACTGCCAGGAAAAGAATCAAATTTATTAATTTTTGTCCCCTGAACACGATTGCGCGTCCCGTTATTTTTTCCGAGAGCTTGCCCCACGCAAGCATCGAGCCTGAAAAAGCCATCGCGCCGATAAAAATCGTTACGCATATTGCCGTAAGGCCGATAATATCATGTCCGCCGGGGTTGTTATGAAACTGCGAAAACGCCACCAGCGCCGACGCCAGCCCGCCAAAACCGTTATACAGAGCCACCAGCTCGGGCATCCCGGTCATCTTGACCTTCTTCGACCATATAAGCCCTATAACCGCGCCCGCGGCGATACCGACAAAACACCATAAAATACCGTTTTGCGCCCAGTCCGCGGAACTCCGGCTCTGAACCACATCGTTCTCAAAAAACACGGCGGCAGCCGCGATAAGCATACCAATGGCGGAGATCAGGTTCCCCTGACGCGCGGTTTGCGGTTTGGTCAGCTTCTTTATGCCCATAATAAACAATACGCAGGCTATGATATATGCAATATTAATAACCATCAGTCTTTATTCTCCTTTTTCTTGCGGAACATGCCCAGCATCCGTTCCGTAACCATATACCCGCCCACCACGTTTATGGTTGCCAGTATAATGGCGATAAAGGATAACACCATGCCCAAGGAACCTCTGACAGTTATTGCGCATACGACCAAAGCGCCTAAAACCGTTATGCCCGATATGGCGTTTGTCGCCGACATGAGGGGGGTGTGAAGCTGGGACGGCACCTTGGATATAAGCTCCCTGCCCAGAAACGCCGCAATTACGAAGATGAAGAGAAGTAGTATCTTATCCATATGTATCGCTCCTAGTTTTAGATAAACCGTTCATGCACAATCCGTCCATCCGCCGTAATCAGGCAGCCCTTCATTATTTCATCGGCAGCAGTCAGTTTTATTGATTTGCTTTCGGCATCCCAGAAATGCGTCAGGAACGCCGCTATATTACCGGAGAACATATTTGAGGCGTCTTTAGGGATAAAACGCTCCAGGCTGTCCCCGCCGATAATCAGAACGCCATTGTCCAGCATAACATCGCCTTTGGGGTCCGAACCCTCAACGTTACCCCCTGTCCCAACCGCCATATCTATTATAACCGAACCCGGCTTCATGTCAGCCGTCATTTCCTTTGTCAGCAGAACGGGGGCTTTGCGCCCGAAAACCTTCGCCGTCGTTATAACCACATCCGACTGCGCGCAAACCTTGGCCTGGGCTTTCCGCTGTATCTCAATCTGCTCCGGGGTAAGTTCCTTCGCGTAGCCCTGCTCCGTCTGCCCCATCTCTCCCAAATCGATTTTAACGAATTTCGCGCCCAAGGACTTTACCTGCTCCTCCACAACCGGCCTTGTGTCGAAAGCTTCAACCCTCGCGCCCAGACGCTTCGCCGTGGCAATGGCCTGCAAACCCGCGACGCCTACCCCTATAATAAAAAACCGCGCCGGAGAGATAGTGCCGGACGGCGTCATCATCATCGGCAGAATCTTCGGCAGTCTGGACGCGGCTAACACCACTGCGTAATACCCCGCCAGCGAAGCCTGCGAACTCAGGATATCCATTTTCTGAGCCAGTGTCGTGCGGGGAATCATCTCAAGGCTCACAAGCCTAATACCGGCTTCGGCATATGCCTGTATCGCGGCCTTTTCGTTGAAGACATCAAAAGAGCTGATATGCAGCGTGTTTTTACGTATGCCGTTTATATCCTCAGGTTTGTTTATACGTACAATAATATCGGCAAACCCGTACCCGGCTTCAAGGGACGGCATAACCGCGGCCCCCGCAGTTTCGTATTCACCGTCCGTATAACCGGTTACCGCCCCCGCTCCGCTCTGTACCGCGCATTCGTACCCCAGCGCGGTCAGAGCCTTTATATCCGCGGGAATAAGCGCAACCCGGGTCTCGCCTTTTTGAGTTTCCCTGCACAAAAAAACCTTGTTCATCGCTTCATCCGCTTTCATGAGTATTATTCTTTAGCCAACGCCGAGTCGAACGCTATATTGGAAGCGCTGAAATTCAACCTTCTTATGAAGGCGCAGGCTTCCGTCGCGCCGAATACCCGCTCCATGCCCGAATCTTCCCATTCTACGGAAAGCGGCCCTTCGTAGCCGGCTTGGTTAAGCTCGCGTATAATGCCGTCAAAATCGACGGCGCCATGCCCCGGCGACACAAAGTTCCAGCCCCGGCGCGTATTGCCGAACTCGATATGCGAGCCCAGAATACCGTTGCGCCCGTCAAGGTTCAGCTTAACGTCCTTAACATGCACATGGTAGATTTTTTCGGCAAAATCCCTGGCGAAAACAAGGGGGTCAACCATGTTCCACAAAAGGTGGCTCGGGTCGTAGTTAATGCCGAGTGTCGGGCGGTCTTTAAATTTCCCGAATAATTTTTTGGTTGTCCAGTAATCGAAGGCTATTTCTGTGGGATGCACCTCCAGGGCGAATTTCACGCCAACCTCGTCAAACACGTCAAAAATCGGCGTCCAAAGCCTTACAATCTCGTCAAAACCCTCCTCAACCATCGCTTCGGTTGTTTGCGGGAAGGAATACCAGTATTTCCAAATGGGGCTGCCCATAAACCCCGTGACAACCTTGCAGCCCATTGCGGCGGCGGCTCTCGCCGTCATTTTTACTTCCTCTATGGCCCATTTGCGGATTTCTTCCGGTTTTCCGGCCAGTGAGGCGGGCGCGAAGCCGTCCAGACGCGGATCCCATAGGTCGCCCACGCACTGTCCTGTCAGATGGCCGCTTATCGCCCAGCATTTCAAACCGTATTTCTCCAGAATTTCTTTGCGTCCGGCGACATACGCGGGATCGGAGGCCGCTTTATGCACGTCCATATGATCGCCCCATGTCGCCAGCTCCGCGCCGTCGTATCCCATGGAGCCAATCAATTTACACGCTTCTTCAAAAGGAAGATCGGCCCATTGGCCTGTGAACAAAGTTACGGGTCTTGGCATTTTAACCCATCCTTTCAAGCATTATTAATCAAAATCCACCCAAATATTGCCTTTTGCTGAGCTTTCCACGCAGCGGTGAATGAACTTCACACCGTTTAAGCCGTCCTCCAGACCGGGGTAATCGATGTCCTCCGGTTTTAAAACCCCTGCATTATGCTTGCAAACACAGTCTATGAAATTTGAATAGATATTTGCCATGGCCTCGAAATACCCCTCGGTATGGGCGGAGGGCAAACGGCTGTACCGCGCGGCTTCTGGCCTTATGGCGCTGTATCCGCGGCGCACGGTTTTGCGGATGCCGTCCTCACCGGTGATTGTAGCTTCCTCGGAGGTATAGCAGCCCCACTCAATTGCGCCTTTGGAACCGAATATGCGCACCTTCAGGTCGTTGTCGCAGCCAAGGGCAACCTGGCTGGCCCAGTATGCGCCCGAAGCCCCATTTTCATATTCTACCAGAACTACGCTGTTGTCGTCAAGGACGCGCCCGTGGACTATTTTGTCCATTTTTGCCAGCACGCGCTTGATTTTTAGCCCCGTCATCATGGCTACGGTATTCTCGATGTGGGTGCCGAGATCGCCCAGCGCGTTGCTTATCCCGGCTTCGGCGGGGTCTCTCCGCCACGCGCCCTGCTTGCCGCCGTCGCCGTCGTAGAGCCACCCCTGCGGGTATTCGCCCATCACCATGCGGATATCCCCTATTTCCCCGGCCCTGATCAGCTCGCGCACATGTCTGAACGTGACGTTCCCGCTGTAAGAATATGTAACCGCGAAGAGCAGCCCCTTTTCCTCCGTGATGCGTATCAGCTCCTCGGCCTGGGCAATCTCACAGGCCAGGGGCTTGTCGCAGACTACGTGGATACCGGCTTCAAGGAACGCCTTGCATATGGCGAAGTGCGAGGTGTTCGTCGTAACCACAACGGCAAAGTCGATTTTGCCGCTTTCCGCCTTTGCCATTTCCTCATAGCTGTTATAAAGCCGCCCGGGGTCTAATCCAAGCTTTCTTCCTGTTGTGAGGGTATTGTCCGGGTTCCGGGAAAAACAGCCCGTAACCAGCTCCGCCTTACCGTCAAGATTGATCGCCTTGCGGTGTACGCCGCCTATGAACGCTCCATCGCCGCCGCCAACCATGCCGTATTTCAAAACGCCCGCGGTAAAGCTCTCCGAAATAGTCGCCGAAATGCTCAAAGCATAACCTCATTTCAAATAATATAATTATACCACAAATATTTATGTTCTGCCAAAAGATCTTTTAATTATACCTTTAAAGAAGAGGCCATTGCAGGAGCGGATACGTTGTGATATAATGGCTGGGTAGGCCTAATACCAAGTTGCAATCTAAATCACACTAACTCCGGGCGGATGATCCAGTACGCTCACGCTCAGGCCGGCTCATCCGCCCAGAGTAAGTGTTGCTTTGATTGCAACTTGGTATAAACCGCGCATACCTCTCTTTGGCGCGGCTGGATTGGAGGCAATGCAAATGAATCATTTTCAAGGAAAGGCATGGGCTGCTTCCCGCCTTGCCGCCGTTTTTTTGACCATACTGCTTTTGTTAAGCGGCTGCGCGGCCCATGGCGGGTTCAAAACGGCTACGGCGGGCAACACCCCCGTCACCCGCGCCGGACAGCGCCACAGCTTCCCGCCTATCGTGGCAATAGATATAGGCGGCCCGGCCAGCGCGGCGCAATCCGACCTTAAAGTCGGGTTTATCTTCAACGGCAGGGTGGGCGACTTCGGCTTTACATACGCGCAAAACCAAGGCGCGCTTGCCCTTATCAGGGAGCTTGGAGTTGATGTGCTGACGAGGGAAATGGTTCCCCCCGACGAACAAAGCATGGACATTATGCAAGAGCTTATAGATGAAGGCTGCACCGTGATATTCTCGTGCAGCTTCGGTTTTATGGAATTTACGTACGCCATGGCGGAGAGGAACCCCGGCGTCCGCTTCTTCCACTGCTCCGGATATATGACAAGCGATAATATGTCAGCCTATTTCGGCAGGATGTACCAGATGCGGTACCTAACCGGCATCGTCGCGGGTCTTCGGACTGAAACAAACTTAATCGGCTACGTGGCGGCGCATCCCATACCGGAGGTGCGCAGGGGCATTAACGCCTTCGCGCTGGGTGTGAAAAGCGTGAACCCGGACGCGGCGGTCAACGTTATTTGGACAAACTCGTGGCTGAACACGGGTTTGGAGAGGGACCTCGCGCTGGAGCTGGTGCGGATAGGCTGTGACGTAATCGCCCAGCATCAGGACTCCCTGCTTCCCCAAATCGTCGCCGAAGAAGAGGGCATATGGGGAATAGGGTACAATTCCCCCATGGGCTTCTTTTCCCCGAACGCGTACCTGACCGGCGCCGTATGGAACTGGGGGCCGTATATGGTGGGCGAGGTCCGGAAGATAATCGACGGCACATGGGAAGCGTCGAATTATTGGGGCGGCCTTGAAACAGGCATTGTTATGCTTGAGGAACTGACGGAAAACGTCGCGCCCGGTACGCAGGAAGCCGTGGATGAGGCCATGCGGCGCATAATAAGCGGCTTTGACGTCTTTACCGGCCCGATATACGACAATATGGGCGGAATACGCGTCCCCGAAGGGCAAATCATGCCGGACAGCGAGAAGCTGTCAATTACTTGGTTTGTTGACAATGTAACGGAGGTGGGCGCCCCATGAGTACGATGATCAAGAATCTGAGCATCGGCAGGCGTTTGGCGCTTATAATGTGCTTTGCGTTTGTGATGATTATTATAACCGAAACAACGGGCCTGGTTAACAGCCGCCGACTGGCGAATGAGATTAATCTGGGGTATGAGGCTATCACCCTTCCGCTGAAGGCAATCGCAAACGCCCGCGGCGAATTTAACGCCATGCGTACGGCTCTGCATGATCTGGCCTTCGATTTTAACACGGACGAGCAGAACCGCCGGTTTACGGCGGAAATCCTGCGGAATTTAAGCAATTTCGAGGATAATATAATACTTTACAAGGAAATACTGGATATTTACGGCACAAACGCTCCCTATGAGCAGGAGGCTGTTGATTACCTGTACGGGATGCTCCTTCCCCTGCGCGAGTATGTGGAGCATATCATCCCGGTTGCGCAGAGGACGGGCTTTGAGGCCGACGTGGTACGAATCCTCCGGGGCGGCTTCCATGACGCTGCCGAGGATATATCGCTGGAGCTGATGCTTTTGACGGACATACTTGAGGCGCAGTCCAACGACGCGAACCTCCGCGCGGAAGCCCAGTTCAGGGATACGGTCATACTTTTCGCCGTCGTCCTCGCGGTCAGTATGATTATCCTCACATTAGGCACTTTGGTATTCGCCCGTTCCATAATAAAGCCCCTCCGCGAAATCACGGATACCGCCCTTGATTTGTCCAACGGGAACCTTGACACCGCGGACATCGGCTTCCACTCGAAAAACGAGCTGGGTATCCTGGCGGACAGCTTCCGGCATATGATACACGGCTTGAAGGCAAGGGAACTGATGATTTCCGGCATAACATACGCAAGCCAGATACAGCGGAGCCTTCTGCCGGCGGACAGCGTCTTTGCCGAAGCTTTTGCCGATCATTCCGTCATATGGGATCCCAAGGACATAGTGGGCGGCGATATCTACTGGATCAAGAATTTCGACGGCGGCGCAATCCTGTGCGTGTGCGACTGCACGGGCCACGGTACGCCCGGCGCGCTCCTGACGATGCTTGTCGTGTCAACCTTTGAAACCTCCGTGAACGAAACCAATTATATGGACACCGCCGCCGTTATTTGGGAGCTGGAGAAGCGGCTTACGGCGACGCTGAAGGTTGACGCGGACTCGGATGTAAAGGACGGCTGCGACCTTGCCGTTGTGTTTATCGCCAATGACGGAACCGTCAGCATATCGTCGGGGAACACCAACGTCTTTGTCTGCGACGGGCAAAAGGTTTCGCGGCTCAGGGGCCAGAGGATACGTGTGGGCGAGGGTTCGGTCAAGGGCAAGGATAAGATAAAGGTCACCACCGTCCCGGCGGATCCCGCGAATAAGTTCTATATCGCCTCCGACGGGCTGTACGAGCAGGTCGGCGGTGAGGAAAATATACCCTTCGGGTATGATATCATCAAAGAGATTATCCTTGAAAACCACGCCGAGACGCAAAGCGTTATATCGGAAAAGATATGGCGGGCGTTTGAGGCTTACAGGGGTGATAACGCAAGGCGCGACGATCTTGAGCTTATAACCTTTATACCAAAAAACGGCAAGGAGGGCACAAACTAATGTTTGATATGATGGAATACCACAAAACATTGCGGGATCATAAAGTCACGCTTGTTTACACCGGGCCGTTATGGGCCGAAGGTATAGGCGGCGTCGCGACTACGCTGAAAAAACGGCTGGAGTACGATAACCTGCCTTTAGAAACGTCACAGGAAGTGTTTTCGGTTTTTGTCGAGCAGATGAACAATATGCTGATGTACTCAAAGGAAAGCGAACTGTTTACAGCGCCGGATGACCTGCATTCCGCCGCTCCCAAGGGGACATTTATACTGGGGACTCTGGGCAAGGCGTATTATATCCATACCGGAAACATAATGAAGAATGACAGCGCGGAGCTTATCAAAAACCGCATCGACCATTTAAACACGCTGGATAAAAAGGAGCTGCGCAAATTCTTTAAGGAGCAGACGCGCCTTGAGGACGACAACCCCGACAGCAAGGGCGCGGGCCTTGGGTTTATCGAGATAGCGCGGCGCATCAGCTCAAAGATAGAGTATGATTTCAAGCCTTATGAAGATGGGTATACGTTTTTTACGATGTACGTCACAATAGGAGGAGGGGCCGAATAATGCCATACCACTTGGAGAGAGCAAAGACCGATTTGACCCCTTACGTCCTTATAGATGAGGAAAAAGGGTATATGAAGCTTGAGGGCGAAAGCTACCACGAGAATGTCTTCGAGTTTTTTCAGGAAATCCGGTCATGGCTCAGCACGTACCTAAAAACTGATTTTGATTCGTTTACCTTTGACTGTGAGCTTAAATACTTCAACAGCTCCACCGTAAAAATCCTCCTGGGTATGCTGCTGGAAATGGATGCCGCGGATAATAGCGGAAACATCACCGTGAACTGGATCACCACCAGAAACAACATGATTATCATTGAGTGCGGCGAGGACTTTGAAGAGGATTTGGAAAACCTTACGTTTAATCTTATTGCGAATTGATTTTTTACCGTTATTAACGGGGGGTCATTGAAGTGCCGGATATATTTGACCGTGAACAGGGCGTACTCGACGATGCCTTGAACCATATCAGCGAGATCCGCGGCGGCGCGCCCGTATGCGCCGAGATGTTTGAAACCCTTGCGAAAGAGTACAGGATGCTGTTGAAGCAGCACCGGAAGGTTATCAAGATTTCCGACAGGGCCTCGTCGAACATGATAACCGACCAAAAGGGCCAGATTACCGATTTATCGGGAAAAGTACATATAGATATGCTTACGGGTATCTTCAACAGGCGTTATATGGAGGAAGCCCTGAACAGTGTTGTGAAAACAATGCAGCGTGCCGGCGGCGGGCTGCTCAGCGTTCTGATGATGGACGTTGATTATTTCAAGAAATACAACGATACGTACGGGCACGCGGATGGGGATGTCTGCCTTAAAGCCGTGGCCGGGGCAATCAAGGGCAGCCTGACGCGGGAGGACGATTTTACCGCAAGGTACGGCGGGGAGGAGTTTGCCGTCGTTTTGCCCAACACCGACGAGGACGGCGCGTGCATGATAGCCGAGAGGATACTCGAAAACGTAAGAAGCCGCAGAATTCTCCACGAAAAAAGCGAGGCGGCCCCTTATGTCACCGTGTCGATAGGCATTGCCACGGGGGATGTGCTGAACATACAGACCGGCATGGAGTATATCAAATTCGCCGACGACGCTTTGTACCAATCGAAAGGAAACGGGCGTAACAGGTATACCGTAGGCAGACAGTGATTGTAAGGAGATCATCCTATGCCGGCAGAAAACATGACACGCCGCCAGCGCGTACTGGCCGCCGTTAACCGCCAGATTCCCGACAGAATGCCCATCGACCTGGGTATGCATTTTTCAACCGGGATATCGGCGTTCCCGACCATGTACAGATGCTGGCACGCGTACAGCGCGACGTCCTCGAACATTTCCGATGCGATACCATACTGCTTAACCCCGCATGCAAAAGCCCCGTCAAATGGGATGTACGCGAGGATTATTCGTTCTAGGTCTCCGATAAATCGGTGCCGGTTTTAAACGATAACGGCGACTGGATTGTGTCCCGAAACGGCTTGTCCATGCGTATGCCCAAAGGCGGGTACTTTTTTGACGGCGATTGGCTGTCTGCAAATGAATATGCCGGTGAGGACGATATCAAGGTATTCCTGCACGCATGCGGTTCTATCGAACCCCTGATTCCTTACATTATAGAAGCGGGCGTTGATATCCTGAACCCCGTGCAGATATCTGCCGCCAATATGGATCCCGCCGTATTAAAGGAGCGTTACGGGGATAAAATATGCTTCTGGGGCGGTGGCTGCGATACGCAAAGTATTTTGCCCAATCCCTCCCCCGATGAAATACGGGGGCATGTCCTTACGAAAACATTGCCGCCATGCTGGATACGGCTTATGAGGGGAGTTTTTATTAACCATCCTGTCAACGGAAATAAATACTAATGTAAACCCATATACCGGACGATAGAATGTATATGACACGGAATGTAAATTTCTCCACGGATGGATGAGTCCGGGAGTCGTTTTTTTATACGACAATTCTAATTCGGGGGTTGAATAGTATGTTAATCAATAACCATTTCACCAGTTTCGCAAGCTTCAGCAGCATGAGTAAGCTGCATATGCAAAAAACGCAGTCCGTAACAAGCATCGGTAATTTTTTCGGGGCCAACGCCTCTTCATTAATGAAAAGCGCGCAGAACTTTGTTTCCGTGACCACTGTCCAAATGACGAGGATCAGCGTCACAATGAGCGCGTTTACCAGCAGCAGCCGCACTCTTTACGACAATAAAACCGCGGTGTCCGGCGACCCGGATTTATTGGAAATCAAATCCCATGACGGGAAAGGGTTTCAGGATAAAAAGGTAAAGATAGACCAGATTGCCACATCGCAGCAAAACACGGGCAAGATGATGAACGTGAACGCGAACCCCGGAACTCAAAAAGACAGTGTGTACCGTTTTGAAATTGAAGTGGACGGCGAAAGGCATGAACTGTCTTTTGAGGTTGATCATAAAGAAACAAACAAGGGCTTCCAGCAAAAGATGGCCGACGCGGTAAACGCGGCGGGTATAGGCGTCACCGCCTCCGTCATCACCGATAAAGACGGCAAAAACAGCATGCTTAGCCTGGAAAGCAAAGCCACGGGCGCAAACGAAAGCGGCGGCCCTCATTTCACCGTAAGGGATATACAAGGAAACGCGGTGGAGTATACGGGCGTCGGCACGGCGGCGCAGGAAGCAAAGGACGCCGTATTTTCCGTAAACGGCGAAAAGCGCACTTCCAAATCGAATGACGTTGACCTGGGCGACGGCGTTACCGCGACGTTGAAAAAGGCGTCAGACAAAGAGATTTCCGTAACACTTCAGAAGGATACCCAAGCCATGCTGGACGGGATGCACACTATGGTGAACAGTTATAACAAGATACTGGAAGCCGCAAGGAACAACCAAGGCGATAAGCACACAAGAATGTTTATGATGAGCTTTGAGCTGACGGTGGTATCCTCCAGAACCGTGCTTAAAGAAGTCGGCGTAAACGCAGACGAAAAGGGCTTCCTTTCCGTCGATTCCAAGAAGATGAAGGAAGCGGCGGAAAGCGGCGCGATAGAGCGGTTCTTTACGGGCGAAAAGGCAACCGGGCGCGGTTTTATCGGTCAGCTGGGAAAACTCATCAACGATTTCCATAAAAACCCGTGGCAGTTTGTAAGCCCGGCATTGGGCAGGCTGCCTATGCACGGCACGTTGATTGGCGATAACGGGTTTAACGGTTCAAGCCCCTTTGAATTACTGCATAGGATGCTTGATATAAAAGGATAATTTACGGTTAAAGGGTGTTTTAAAGGGTGAAGAAAGGGTTTATATCATTTGCAATGGCGTTGTTGAGCGTACTTATTCCCGCCGCGGAAATCGCGGCGGGTTATCCCGTTATCCCGGAAGCCGGCGAACACTTTGAAATTTACAGCATTGAGGGAACCGCCGGTTCGGTGACGGGCCAAAGATGGGTGAATATGCTTGCGTGGCGCGAACAGGCTCGCGTATTGGCGCAGCGGTACCGCGATATCGTGTTTGTAAACATGGATCCCGCCGATAACGCCGTATACCTCACATTCGACGACGGCCCCGACACCGCGAACACGGTCAAGGTAATGAGCATATTGAAAGAATACGGCGTTACGGCCACTTTCTTCTTCACGGGGTCGAACATCGAGAGGCACCCCGCCGTGGTTAAGCAAGCCCATGACGCCGGGTTCGCCATAGGGCTTCACAGCTGCAGCCACGCCCGCATGACAGAGCTTACCGAAGATGAAATACTGTCCGAGCTGAACAGGAACAATGATTTACTGGAGACGGCAACAGGCGCGCGGTCTGGGATTATGCGCCCTCCCTTCGGGGCTTTGGGCGATAGGGAGATAGAAATAATAGATAATTCAGGCCTCCGGATATATCTGTGGTCAATTGATACCTTGGATTGGGCGCAGAGCGACCCTTCCGAAATTCTGCGAAACATAAAGGATTACATCCGCCCCGGCGACATAATCCTTATGCACAGCGGCCCGGGCCAATCCAAGAGCGCTGAGATACTGCCGTCTGTTATTGAGTTTATACGGGACGCGGGCTATGAAATGAGGGCGCTCCCGGTTACAGCCCCGCCTTCTTCATGTTATCAAAACTGAGCTTCAAGGATTCAAACGGATCCCTGCCGTTGCAATCGTCCTGCTCCACAACCGCCCATTCCACGCCTGTTTCCTTACAGGCGGAAATTATCGCGTCCCAGTTCAGGTTTCCTTCCATAACCTCCGCGAATTTCCTTTGTTTGGCGATTATACTGTAATCCTTGAAATGGATCGTCTCTATCCTGCCTTTTAGTTTTTTAATCCAAAAAACGGGATCCGCGCCGCCGGCCTGTACCCAGAACACATCAAGTATAATACCCAGCAGCTCCGCCTCAAACGCGTCCAGCAAATAATCCAGCATCAATTTACCGTCAAATTTCTCAAACTCAAAATCATGGTTATGGTACATAAACCGGAAACCGTTTTTACGCAATGTTTCCGCGGCGGGTTTATAGTCGCTGATAAATTGTCTGACCGTTTCGGCGTTTTCCCTGTATTTGTCCGGCATAGAGCCTATGCCTATGCGTTTTGTGCCGAAAACCTTATGATCGCTGATAACTTTCTCCGTATTTTCCAGCAGCGCGTCGCTGCCGCAATGCGTCACGGCGATTTCCAGGCCGTATTTATCGGCTGTTTTCCTAATGTTGTCCGCCCCGTAATCCCAAATGGGTGACAATTGAACGCCGCTGTAGCCGATTGCGGCCACCTTTCCCATGCTTTCCTCAAAACCTTCAAAGGTCTTGCAAAAATCCCTGACCGTGTACATCTGTGCGCCCAGTTTCATAATCAGACCATACCTTTCTATTTTTTAAATTAATACCGCGTATACCATGATTCCGTTAATATTATCTCTGCCGTTTTGCATAAATTCATCTGTTTCTGCTTTGTTTTTTTGACAAATGGAACGGCAGGGTTGTAATAAAAATAAACGGCGCGAACAGCAGCAGCGACGGAAGTAAAAAGAAAAACTCATACGGCAGGATACGCCAGAAAAGTTCGGTAAAGAAATCCCCTTTCAAGCCGTATGTAAAGAAATAATTGGATTCGGGCGCAATACCCGACGTCCTGAGAACTATATTTACAACATGTATGATAAAAGTCAGCGCGGTCAAAACCGCCGCGGGCTGCCAAATAACCTTAAAGGACGGCGTGTAGAGCTTAAACCTGACCAGCATTACCGGAATAACGGCTAACATGCTGTGGTAGTAAAAGTAGACGATGCTTGTGAATTCAAACAACGGGCGCGATCTGAACGCAGGGTCCACGGTGACAAGGGCAAGCGCGGCTAAAACGGTTCCGAAATAAAACTGATAAGCCATGAGATGCTTGTTCCTTGTAAAAATTGCCAAAGGAAGGAGAATAAGGTTGATATTGCAAAAATGCAGGGGCAGATTCATAAAAATATCAAAATCATATGCGGGGTCACGGGCCTGTACAATTTTATAAGAGAGATAGAGCAAGGCATTGAAACAGCATATCAGCAGCAAGTTATTTCTCAGTCTTTTTTCATTGCTTTTCTTTAACGCGAAATTCAAAGCCAAATAGCAAATGCCGGGTATGGCGGTAAAAGCAAGTATATGCATTAGGTTAAACGCTTCTATTATCATAATGCGGACCCCTCTCAGCAAGCACTCCAGCATTCGAACCATTTTTTGTTACAAGGGAATTATTTGAATAACCGTACATTTAACTTAGTAATTTAAGTATACAGTTGATGAACCTCAAACGCAAGAGGATACCTTATTTTTATTCAGTCCTTAAAGCCACGACGGGGTCTTTCTTCGCCGCCATTTTCGAGGGGATAAAACCCGCTATAACTGTTAGGATTATGCTTATTACAATCAAACCGGCGGCGCCGTAAGCGGGCAGGGAGGATAATCCCGAAACGCCCGCTAAGGAACTGATAATGGCGTTAACCGGGATGTTCAGCAAAATTGTGACGCCAACGCCCAACGCTCCGGCTACAAACCCCTCAATAACGGTTTCGGCGTTGAATACCCGCGTGATATCCTTCTTTGACGCGCCTATGCTTCGCAGGATTCCGATTTCCTTGGTGCGTTCCAGTACGGAGATATAGGTGATAATCGCGATCATAATGGACGACACCACAAGGGAGATGGCGACGAAGGCGATTAAAACGTAGGATACAATACCTATAATTGACGAGATGGAAGAGGTCATAAGCCCGACAAAATCCGTGTAGTTAATGACATATTGTTCGCTTCCGGCAAGTTCATGGGCATTGTTATAATCCTCAATAAGCGCTTCCAACCTTGTTTTCGAATCAAAATCCCTGGGGTAAAGCCTGACGGAGCTTGGGTTGTCGAAATCCGCTATGCCCAAAACCGTTATATTGTCCTCAAATGTTGATGCGTCCGCGGCGGAGTTCGCCCTCATCCGTTCGGCAAACATAGCGATAACCTGCTCCTCGCTCATCACCGCAAACATCATTTTAGCCTGTGTTTGCTCAGCTTCGGGCAATTCAGAGATAATTGCATTGATATCGTCAATAGTCAAATTGTCAATGAAATCCTCTATATCAAAGGCATGGCCTGTGAAAACATTGATTTCGGGGTCGGCAAGCTGCGCTTTCGCTATATCCGTTTCAAGGACCGCGCCGATAACATATTCGGTCAGGGCGGAGGTATATCCGACAGAACCGCTGATTGAAGCGGCGGCCGCATCGCCGGACGGCTTGATAATGCCCACAACCCTCAGTTCAAGGGCATTCCCGACAGCCGATATCATAAACTCCTCATTATCACGCATATCTTCCCAACCGTTGTCCCTCCGCTCATAAAAGTCCGTATTTAGCAGAAGCTTGAACGTAAGCGAAAGCAGCTCGTCGAAGGTAAAGCTGGTTTCCGGGCTGTCCTCAATTTCCTCTCCGCGCATTACCTTTCTCATCAGTTCGTCGATTTCACCCGAATCCATCAACCCAAGGGCATAAAGGGTCATATCGCTCAGCTCGTTATTCCGGCTTGCTACCAGCACTATTTCATTAAAGGCTTGCGGCCAGCGCCCCGCCAAAACGTCGTATTGAGAGCTAAGCAAATCTTTATTGTCCAGCATCTCCGTCCAAATCTCCATACCGCCGCCCATACCCATGTTCATGCCGCCTATGCCGCCGCCGTTCATGCCCGTATTTGCGAAAACCTCGCTGGGGTTGACCTGCGTAATGCCGCCGGACGTGTCCGCTTTGAATATTTGAAGCTCCACATCATACCCGTATTTTATCGTGTTCGTCAGATTATGGAATTGCCCGTCCGAATCATTCTCAATGTGCCGTTTGAACGCGGCAAGGTCGTTATGTTGAATTTGCGCGCTTACCGACTGTACCATATTTGTCGCTATTTTGTTGGCGTAAATCCTGTCGGGCTCGCGTTCGCCCGCTGCCCCGCCCCTGCTGCTGTCCATCATTAAAGCCATCATGCCGCCCATGTCCATTGAATGGCTCAAAATCTCAATAGGATATGTAGACAGTGTATCCCGTTCTAAGTTATTCACATATCCCTGCATACCGCTTGAAAGGGATAGGATCAGCGCTATGCCGATTATTCCGATGCTTCCGGCAAAGGCGGTGAGGATAGTCCGGGTCTTTTTCGTCAGCAGATTCTTAAAGCTTAATCCCAGAGCCGTTGTAAAGGACATGGAGATTTTCCTGCGTTTAACTTTTTCTTTTTTTACCGCCGGCCTTTCGCTTATATAAGGGTTCGAGTCGTCTACTGCCTTACCGTCCAGCAGCTTAATGATACGCGTGGAATATTTCTTCGCTATGTCAGGGTTGTGCGTAACCATGATAACCAGGCGGTCTTTAGCGATTTCCTTCAAAAGCTCCATAATCTGCAAGCTTGTTTCCGAATCCAGCGCGCCCGTCGGCTCGTCCGCCAAAAGAATCTCGGGGTTGTTCACAAGGGCCCGGGCAATGCTCACCCTTTGCATCTGCCCGCCTGACATCTGTGTGGGCTTTTTGTTTATTTGGTCGCCAAGGCTTACTTTTTCCAGCGCCTCGATTACCCGCCTGTGCCTTTCCGCGCGCGAAACCCCGGCTAAAGTCATGGCAAGCTCGACGTTGGTATAAACGGTCTGATGGGAAATCAAATTATAGCTTTGGAACACAAAGCCGATGGAATTATTACGGTAGATGTCCCAGTCCACGTCTTTATATTCCTTCGTTGAAACGCCGTTTATAACGAGGTCGCCGCTTGTATATCTGTCAAGGCCGCCGATGATGTTAAGCATTGTGGTCTTTCCGCATCCCGACGGGCCTAGGATGGACACAAAATCACTTTTGCGAAATTCCAGGCTTACTCCCTTTAACGCTTCAATGCGCGTATCGCCCATGATGTAGGTTTTTACGATGTCATTTAATTGCAGCATTTTACTACTCTCCTTTATTTATTCACTTTTTCATGAATTTCCGAATCTGTCCCGTATTCCGGTTTTGGTTTATTTAACCGGAAAAATATAGTAACACTATTGATTCCATGCGTTATAAACATGAACGCAAGGGAATAAACCACGACAAAAGCCGCCAACTGCCGGTGGAACAGGATCAGGAACCCGAAAGCGATTCCCAAAACGCCGAAGCCAAACAGCCAAACCCACCACGGGGAGCCTTTTTTTCTGTGTGATAACGCGTTGATTATCCGCGGTATGCTGGCGGACATAATCCAAACGGTAAAGGCGAAGGGAAGAACCAAAGATATCATATCTATCCCGCTGCCGAATACAATCCAGGTACCCAGCAGCACCGATACGGCGCCGTTTGCCGGCATTGCATATGTCCGCTTCCCTTTTTCTTTACCGAAAAAGGATGCCATTTCGGAAATTCCGGTAAAGATCATAGCAAGGCCGATATATACGCCAAGGGCTGAGAAGTTCTCAAACGGCGTAAAAATAAGCGTTATGCCTAAAATAGCGACCATCGTACCGGTTAAAAGCAGCAGCCACTTAATTGCTTTAAGGATTTTTTTCATGTAAATACACCTCTTTTTATTTTTTTATAGAAGCGGGGCGAATAAATTCAGGATTGCGTCAACAAGCTCACCCCAAAACGCTCTTTTCTTGCCGCCGGGCAATACCTCGCGGCTTCCGGCAAATGTTGCGGCGGCATCATCCCTGATATCCTTTACTGAGCTTGTTTTATATAAAAGCGCCGCGCATTCAAAATGCAGGTAAAGGCTTCTGTAATCAAGGTTGATTGTCCCGACAACCGCGATTTCGTCGTCACATACAAAGCTTTTGGCATGAATGAAGCCGGCGGTGTATTCAAAAAACCTTACCCCTGCCTTTTGTAATATTTTGTAATAGGAGCGGGTTAAGCGGTGTGTGAGTATATTTTTGTCAACGCTGGGTACGGCGATTTTGATATCGACACCCCGTTTTGCCGCCATTTGCAACGCGTAAACCATTTTTTCGCCGGCAATCAGATAGGGTGTGAATATGTAGACGTAGCGCTTGGATTGGTTAAGGATATCTATATATATATTTTCTCCCAAGCGCTCATCGTTAAGGGGCGAGTCGCTGTAGGGCAATACGAGGCCGTCATTCCCGGGGGCTCCGTTCCAAGTTTTATTAAGGGCTTCGTAATCGTTTATCCGCTCATCAACTTTGCAAACCGTATTCCATGTTTCGATGAACATCAGCGTAAAACTCCAGACCGCCTCTCCGCCCAGCCTTATGGCGGTATCCTTAAAATTCTTAAAACGGCTGTCCATATTGATACTTCTGTCAACCATGTTGATGCCGCCGGTAAAAGCGGCGCGGCCGTCAACAACCGTTATTTTCCTATGGTCACGGTGGTTCATAAACAATGAAAGCAATGGCCTTATAGGGTTAAACCTTAATACCTTAATATTTTTTGACCTAAGATATGAAAAATAACTCTTTGAAAAAAGCGCATACGATCCCAAATCGTCGAAAATAAGCCTTACATCCAAGCCTTCCTCAGCTTTTGCAATCAATATTTCGGTAATCCTATCCCACATTCTTCCTTCGTTAATTATAAAATATTGCATATAAATAAACTCTTTGGCGTTTGAAAGTTCGGTGAGCATATCGTCAAACATCAGATCACCGTAAGGATAATACTTAGATTCCGTGTTTTCATAAGCGGGATATGATGAAACGTCCTTAACATAATTAATGAGACTCGCGATCCTTACATCGTTAACCTGCCCGTTTCCGCTGTTTTGCAAGTGTTTCGCCGTAATATCCTGCTCCTTTTTCAAGCGCCCTTTCGTTCTTTTTAACAGATGCCCGTTCCCGAACAGAAGATATAAAATCCCTCCCGATATCGGCAATGCCAGAATGACGATAATCCAAGTCATTTTATAAACGCAGCTTTCCCTTTTCTTAACAAGCAATAAAATAATCAGGATGCTGATAACATAACTGGCGGCGGAGATAATCGGAACAAAATTAACAAATCTGCCAAGAAAACGCGCAAAAAGAAAAATCTGTACGGCAATAAGCCCAAGGGTTATTACAGCTCTGGTGATAAGGGATTTTGAGATTTTCATTCCGTACCTCCCGATATATTATTTCTGCCCAGCCGTTTAAAGATGATAAAAACGGCAAGCGAGATTGACAGGCTGATTCCAAAGGGCAGTAAGAATTCGAGTGATAAGGGATTGGCAATAGACGACCCCGCGATTACCAAAGGAATCATTGCAGGCGACAGCCCCAGCAGCGAGATACAAATATATTTGCCAAACGGCATTTTCACCGCACCGTGAAATAAATTGGTAACTTTTTCCGGAATCGGTAAAATACGGGATATAAAACACAATGAGGACAGGTTATCCTTTTTACCATATAAAAAATCCGCTACTTTTCCTCTTCGCTTGAGTATCTTCTCTATTTTATTCTCCCCCAGCGTTTTACCTATAAGGTACCCTATGCTTATCATTACGGTTATACCGCAGTATGATACTGCAATACCCCAAACCGCCGGGAAAACAATGCCGGCTGATACATAAAGAACCGCTATGGGAAAAAAGGGGATTATGGCTTTTAAAAAATAAAGCAGCAGAAAGACGAGCGCTGCCAGCGGAAATGAGGTTGGTACGAAATTTACAATGTCTTCGATTGACATAGAGCCGGTTTTGGAAAATAATAAAGATACTGTAACTAAAACAATTATTGTAAAAATCCACATTTTTCTTTTTTTCAACCTTGCTGCCATATAGCATCCCCCCTTATCTAAGAAAATGATACACCACGAACTTCAACTCAACTTCAATTTTTCTTACCTTTTTGTTGAAGTTCAGTTGAAGTTTCTGCACGGCAGCCATAAAACACCCGAATCACTCAAAACCCCGTAAACTTAACATTTACGTGGTTTTTCTCAATTTTGAAAAATGTAGGAAAACGGAGAAATATGGAGATTAATGAAGGGTACATGTATTTTTTGCGGAAATAAGATATAAAAAAATGATTGCGAAATTATTAAGATAGTGTTACAATATTAATTGAAAATGTAAAAAATGAGGTTAAACAGCATGAAAAAAGCATTCTTTAAACTTGCCATAACACTTATCATAATCCTTTTAATTCCAGTTCATGTTTTCGCGGAGGAGATTGAAGAAGAGGATTTTGAATATTCTAATGAGGAGATAACGGAAGAAATAACGGAGGAAATCGAACATTCAGTATACGCCTCTATTGTAGACAACGGCAACACGGTGTTTACAAACACCACAGCCGCCACGGTGGGCGAATTTCTGGCGGAACACCGGGTCAGGGTTCACCCGCGGGACCTTATCAGCCACTGTATGGACGAGCCGCTGACAAACGGCACGCGCATTATTATAGAACGCGGTTACGAAATCACCTTTCAAATCCGTTACGTTACCCCATGGGATATTTTCACGCGTTTTGAAACCATATATGTTTCTCCCGGGCAAAGGATCCGCCAGGTTGTGCAGTGGTATATGGACGAGACAGGCGAAGACTACGCGTATGACGAAACCATAGCCAGGCAGGAGGTTACGCCGGACATGGTAATTGTGCTGCATGAAGCCGAAACCGTACGTATCAGCACAAATGAGGAAGTCCCTTACGAAACGGAATATGTGTACGCGGGAAACCTTCCCGAGGGATACCGCCTTACCATAACGGAGGGCGAATCCGGCACAAGGTTTGTTATTAAGGAAATCCGGTATGAGATCGGCGTCGAGGTATTCCATACGCGCATTCATGAGGAAATAACATTTTTTCCGGTGAACGAGGTTATAGCCATAGGAACGGGGCCTGCGGATCTTCCCGCGCCGGATCATCACCAGACCGGGGGTTCCGGCGACAATAACGCGCAGACGGAATTTGCCGGTAACTTTAACTATGTAAACCATACGGATAACGGTTCGGAACGCTACGAAAGCCTGTACCAAAACGTAGTTTCCGCCCCGATTATAATGCCCGATGACGAAACATACGTCGCCGCGGTGCCCTTGGGTAATTTTTCGGTGGCCCAGATTACTCTGCCGGAATCCGCGTCCGCTTTCTTGTCTGACGATAGTTTCTTCTATGTAGATGGCATGGCGCATGAGTTTTCGCGCCAATTCAATATGTCGGCCACGGCATATACGGCGGATTTCGCGTCAACGGGCAAGCGCCCCGGCGACAGATACTTCGGAATCACAGCCTCCGGCCTTAAAGCCCAGGTGGGTGTGGTAGCCGTTGATCCCAATGTTATCCCGCTGTTTACAAAGCTTTACATTGAGGGCTACGGTTTTGCCATAGCCGGCGACACAGGCGGCGGCGTAAGGGGCGAGGTTATCGACCTTTACTTCAATACATCAAGCGAGGTGCGCCAGTTCGGACGCCAAAGGCGCAACGTATATATTCTGGCTGACCAGGATTTTGAGATTGCGATAATACGATAGATTTACAGCTTTTTCAGGTACGCCACCTCATCCGCGGATAGGTGGCGGTATTTTCCTTCCGGCAGTTCACCCAGATAAATACGCCCGGTGGCGACGCGTTTTAAGGCCAGTACCTTGCAGCCCACGGCGTCCAGCATTTTACGCACCTGACGGTTGCGGCCTTCGTGGATAGAGATTTTGAGGCTGGCGGAGCCGCCCCAGTCCTTAACGATTACGGCCTTTGCGGAGGCCGTTTTTTTACCGTCGATTACAACGCCGTCACGCAAATCAGACAAAACCTGTTCATTAACCTGGCCGCTTACCCGCGCTATGTAAACTTTAGGCACCTCATGCTTCGGGTGGGTCAGCCTATACGTCAGATCGCCGTCGTTAGTCATCAGCAAAAGCCCCGAAGTATCATAATCCAGCCGCCCAACCGGGAACAGCCGCGCCGGTATCCCCGCCACAAGGGCCGCCACATCCGGGCGCCCAAACTGATCCTTCGCCGTTGTGATATAACCCTTGGGTTTGTGCAGCATGATATAAATCTTTTCCCCGGGCGGAACCAGAATACGCCCGCCCAGTTCAACCCTGTCAGTTCCGGGGTCGATTTTATATCCCATTTCGGTTATTACGCCGCCATTTACGCTAATCTGTCCGGCGGCGATAAGCTCCTCGGCCTTGCGCCTGGACGCGGCCTGGCAGTCCGCGATGTATTTCTGAAGTCTTATTTGCATGGGTATCTCCTTTAAAATTCGGGCAATGTAATGGCTATCTCATCAACGGTGAATATTTCAAGCAAAGCCGATATCACTTTTTCCATGGATGTTTTAAGGTCGTGGCGGCTGGCGGCGCCGGCTGCTAGCACGTCTATTTCGGCAAGTTTTTCGTCATCCAAATAGATACTGCAAACACCGATTTTATCGCCGATGTTAACCGGCGCGCGTACCGAGCCCGGCAAATCCGGGAACAGCCTTATCCGCTCTTTTTCCTGCGCGGTCAAAGGGAATTTTACGGTCTCATCGTAAACAACGGATACCGCCGGGGTTTTTGAACGTTCTATGCCGACGCTCCCCGCCGTGTTTCCTTCATGCAGGATGGTTTCCACGGAATAATTATTAAAGCCGTAATTTAACAACTGTCTCGTGTCGGCCCATCTCTGCTCACGCCCGCGCCCGCCCCAGCCGCTGCCCAGCACAACGGAAATAAGCCACAGGTCGTCACGCTTTGCGGAGCCGACAAAGCAATACCCCGCCTTGCCGGTAAAACCCGTCTTTATGCCGTTTGCGCCGCTATATTCGGAAAGCAGGCGGTTTTTGTTGTGGATAAAATAGGTGCGGCGATTGCTGTTTCCCGTGTATTCCCGGGTGTTTATAAGATTGACGAACTGTTCGTTATTCATGGCATATCGCGCGATAACCGCCAAATCATAGGCCGTCGAATGATGGTCGCCGGCGTCAAGGCCGTTGGGCGTTTCAAAAACCGTATGAACCGCGCCGATAGAACGCGCCTTTTCCGTCATCATAAGGCAAAACTCCTCCACGGAGTCCGCCAGATGTTCCGCGATAGCGACGGCGGCGTCATTTGAGCTTTGCAGCATTAATGCGTATAAAAGCGTTTCCAGGGAAATTTTTTCGCCCTCGCTCAAATACATTTTGACCTTGGGCGCCGCGGCGGCTTTACGGCTTACGGTCACGGTGTCGCTTAGATTGCCATTTTCCAGGCACAGTATTGCCGTCATGATTTTCGTTGTGCTGGCCATGGCAAGCTCGGTGTCCGAGTTCCTTTCCCACAGCACGCGGCCTGATTCAAAGTCCACCAATATCGCGCCCCGCGCTTCGACTCTAGGCGGCGCGGCCCCTGAAACGGCATCATAATCAAATAATAATATAAGTAACAGCACAACACAAGCAATTAAGGGCTTCATAGGGGCCTCCTGTTGCGTTTTGATTATTCTGTGCTGTTTTTACTTCCTTTATTCCTCAGTTAATGATGAAATATCCATATTTTTTAACTCGTCCAAACTGGCTATGCCAAACCGCTTCATAAATTCGTCGGTTGTCTCAAATAATATAGGACGGCCCGGCGCGTCCAACCGCCCGCATTCCCGCACCAAATCCAGCTCCACCAGCCTGTTTACGGCGTGGTCGGCGCTAAGTCCGCGGATTTCCTCAATCGCGGCCTTCGTAACGGGCTGCTTGTAAGCGATAATCGCCAGCGTCTCCAGCAAAACCTGGGTAAGCGTTTTCTTTTCGGGAATCCTCATCAAAGCGTTTACAGGGCCGTAAAAAGCCGGGTTTGTGCGCATCTGGCACTTGCTCCCCAACCTGATGATTTCCGCGCCCCGCTTACCGCCGTAATCCTCAATCAAATCCTTGATATACGCGTCCGCGTCGTTTACGGTTATGCCTATAGCCCTCGCCAGCGCGGAAACCTCCACAGCCTCGCCGGAAGCAAACAACATCGCCTCAAGCGCTCCTTTTATGTACGCGCCATCGTATAATACGGCTTCACTCACTGGTTTATACCCTCGCAAAAAATATCGTTGAACAGCCCGTCCTGTATAATGGCAACGCGGCGCTGCCTTATCAATTCCAGCAAGGCAAGGAAGGTAACAACCCTTTCACCCCGGGTAGACGAGCAATCAAACAGCGCGTAAAAGCTGATACGCCCTCCGCGCCTTAATTTTTCCGTTATATGCGCCATCCGGTCAGATATGGTGAAGCGTTCCACGGTTATCGCGCCAAAGCCTGAGCGTATTTTATCCGTACGGCGTTCGCGCCTGGCAAGGACTTCCTCGAAAATCGCGCGGAGGCGCTCTATTGATACTATGCCCGTAATCGGCTGGTACGCGGACATCATCGCCGAACCGCTCCAGTCGATACTCCCGTCCCTGTCCCTATACAAGGCCAAAATCCCGGTTTTTTCACGCTGGGCGAACAGCTCGGCGCGTTCTTTATATTGCTTGTAATCAATCAGCCGGTTTACCAATTCCTGGCGGGGATCGGATTCTTCTTCCGCGGCGTTACCAACCGTCCGGGGCAGAAGCATACGCGCCTTTATGCTCAATAGCGTAGCCGCCATCACCAAAAATCCGCTCAGCGCGTCCATATCAAGCCCGTCCATAGATTTAACATAAAGCAAATACTGTTCGGCGATCGGCGCGATAGGTATGTCAAAGATATCCACTTCGTGCTTGTCCAGCAGATGCAGGAGCAAATCCAGCGGCCCGTCAAAGATATCTATTTTAACATTAAAGCCTGCCATTAGATGTAAATAAAACGCAATATCCCGCCGGCAAAGTAACCGATAAACCCGCCCAGAATGTTGAAGAACAACAGGATCAGCAATATGGTCTGCGCCATGCGTTCCCTGTTCAGGAGCTTCACCCACCAGCCCGGTTTTACGATGGCGATAAAACGCGCCCCGTCCAGCGGGCTGACCGGTATCAGGTTAAAAAGCACGAAACACAGATTATAATACGCCCCGGCCGCCACAAGGTCAAAAATCAACCTGTGCCCGCCGCGGGCATTCATTACGTCGCCGGGGACGCCGGCCAGCATCACATGTGCGATAACGGCAAAAACAGCCGCCGCCAGCAGATTCACGGCAAGCGGCAAAACTGCAACGATCAACTCGCTTTTCCTGCGGTCCTTCGTATACGCGAAAGGCCTTGTCTCCACCGGTTTGCTCCAGCCCAGCCTGAAAAACAGAAAACATAGAAAACCCACCGGCTCGATATGCCTGAGCGGGTTGAGCGTAAGCCGCCCCTGGTTCGCCGGATACTTATCCCCAAGCGCCAAGCTCGCCGCCGCCCTTGCATACCCGTGCAGCGTAAAAGCGATAATACCCGCCGGGACATGTATGAATATCCTGATCAATTGATATAATGCCGTCATATGCCGCCTCTTCCCGGGGCAAATGGCTGGTTATACTGCCTCTGTGCCTCCAGATGTTCATCGTAGTTGTTTGAGAAGAAGTGCGCGCCTGTCTGTTCGTCTTTCAATACCATAAAGATATAGTTGGTGTCGGCCGGGTGCAGCGCCGCTACTATTGCCGCCCTCCCCGGGCTGCAAATAGGGCCGACGGGCAGGCCCGGGTTTCTGTACGTGTTGTAGAGGGAATCAACCTCCAGGTCGGCGAAAGTCAGCCTGTCCCTTGGCGTATCCAGCGCGTACAGGACGGTTGAGCACATCTCCAGCCTTCTGCCCTGCCTCAATCGGTTATATATAATTGCCGAGCAAATGGCGCGTTCGGCGGGTACCCTTATTTCCTTCTCAATAATGGAAGCCTTGATTATAACCTGGTCAATCGTCAGACCCAGTTCCTCGGCGCGTTCTTCCATCTCATAATCGAAAACCCTTTGGAACTCTTGCAGCATCATGTCAATCAGATCCCTGGGGGTGGGATTTTCGGGCAGATGGTATGTGTTGGGGAAAAGGTAGCCCTCAAGGAAATTCGGGCGCCATCTCACGGGTTCAAGGAAGAAAAACATTCGGTCATACTCCGCGCAGGCCTCCAGCCATTCCTCAACCGTGAACAGCCCCATGCTCTGGCACAGCTCGCCGATCTGGCGCAGGTTAAGGCCCTCCCGGATTGTTATGCGCGTATAGCTGGCGGGGGCGAACCTTGCGCTCTGTATAATATCCATAATATCGCCGTTGCTCATATGGGTGGTAAACTCATAAATTCCGGGGCGGAATTTATTATGCGTCCCGTTCAGCCGCGATTCGACATAGAAAATCATAGCGTTTTTGGTAAGTCCGGCTTCCTCCAATATCCTGCCGATGGCCATGGCGTCAGCCCTGCCCGGCACGTCGCCCTCGGGTATCTCAATGGTAAATTCCTCGAAGGGGACGTTCAAATCCTTGCGGAACATATCTATGCCGTACGCGTAGGCGCGTGTGCCCACAAAAGAAATGGCGATAACAGCCAGAACGATAAAAATAATGTTAAACAACGCGCCGGTCAGGTATTCGATTACATTATAGAAGGTTTTCACGTTATCACCCCCCGATTAAATCTCGACCTGAATATCATCCCCGGCGACGATATCCATCACATCGCAGACAAGCGAAACAACCGCGCGTTCCGCTTCCAAAAACCGCAAAAGCCTCCTGTCGGAAGCCGCGGCGAAATAAGCGGCGGACACGCGCTGCCTGTACGGCAGCAAGTCCGGTTCGTTCCTATCCTCGGCGTGCGCCAGCTCACGAACCAGCCGCTGGTATTCTGATAACAGCGACGAAAGGGCCGGGCGCGCGTTCACGTCGTTCCTCGCCGCGTGATATTCCCTGTACGGGCCGCTTTCACGGATTACCGCCGCCAGTTTCCTTGCGTCGTCAAAGATGTGTTCCATAGTCTACACTTCCATAATAACCGGCAGAATCATCGGGCTGCGCTTTGTTTTCTGCCAAACGTATTCCTTCAACGTGTCGCGGATTTCGGTCTTGATGTAAGACCATTCCACTATATTGCGGTTCTCGCATTTAACCAGCGCCTTTTTAACAACGGCGCGGGCTTCATCCATCAGGTTTTCCGATTCGCGCACATAAACGAAACCGCGCGAAATAATATCCGGCCCGGCCGCGATATTACCCTCCTCACCGTTGAAGGACAGGACAACTATGATAATGCCGTCCTGGGAGAGATGGCGGCGGTCCCTCAGCACAATACTGCCCACATCGCCCACGCCCAGCCCGTCAACCAGCACCTGCCCGTGCGGCACGGTTCCGTTGAGCTTCGCGGCGTCGGCGTTAAGCTCAAGCACATCGCCGTTGTTCGTTAAGAACACGTTCTCGCGCGGCATACCCATGGTAACCGCCAGCTCGCAATGATGTTTAAGGTGCTTGTACTCGCCGTGTACGGGCATGAAGAACTTGGGCTTTACCAAGGCGTGCATAAGCTTGATTTCTTCCTGCTTCGCGTGGCCCGAGACATGTATTTCGGCAAGTCCCTCGTAAACAACGTCCGCGCCTTTTTTAAATAACTCGTTAATCAGCCGCGTGATTGACTTTTCGTTGCCCGGGATGCTTGACGCGCTGATGATGATTTTATCGCCGGGCTTAATCTCAACCTGGCGGTGTTCGTTTATTGCCATGCGCGACAACGCGGACATAGGCTCGCCCTGGCTGCCCGTGGTAATTATTACAATCTGCCCGTCAACATAGTTGTTTATCTCCGAAATGTCGATCATAACATGGTCGGGGATAGTCAGATAACCCAGTTCGGACGCGGTTTTAACCACGTTAAGCATACTCCTGCCGACAAAAGCGACCCTTCTGCCATGCCTTTTAGCCGCGTTAACAAGCTGCTGTATCCTGGGAATATTTGAGCTGAAGGTAGCCACCATAATGCGGTGGTTCTGGGTCTGGTTGAAAATACTCTCGAAGGTTTCGCCCACCTGCCGCTCGGAGATGGTGTATCCCTTTAACTCCACATTGGTAGAATCGCATAGGAACAATAGAACGCCTTGCCTGCCCAGTTCCGCGAAACGCTGTAAATCAATCCTGTCGCCCTGCACGGGCGTATGGTCGATCTTAAAGTCGCCGGTGTGGACTACAATGCCCGCGGGCGTTTTGATGGCAAGCGCCACGGCCCCGGCTATGCTGTGGGTAACGCTGATAAACTCCACCTTGAAATGCTTGCCAAGCTCAACGGTTTCGCCGGCTTTTACGTATTTGCGCGTGGTTGTGCCAAGGAGGTTATGCTCTTTAAGCTTTAACTCCGCAAGCCCCAATGTCAATGTTGTGCCGTACAGCGGAACATTCAGCTCCCTGCAAAAATACGGCACCGCGCCGATGTGATCCTCATGCCCGTGCGTTAAAATTACGCCGCGTACTTTGTCCTTATTCTTTGTAAGGTACGAGAAATCGGGAATAACCAAGTCTATACCGAGCTGGTCGTCCTCGGGGAACATAACCCCGCAGTCAACGATGATGATATCGTCGCCATACTCAAGCACATACATGTTCTTCCCTATCTCCTGGACGCCGCCAAGGGAAAACACCCTTAATTTAGTTTTTTTTGAAGCCAAAAATAAAACTCCTCCTGAATCCCCGGGGTTCTCCCGCGGGGCATTAATCTCTAAAACTCGATATCATAATCCTCAAGCCGCGCGTCAAAGAGCTTTGCGACCTCCTCAAACTCATCGTCGTCAAGCTCCTCAAACACCATTTCGTCCTTGTCGCCGCCGACTTCCTTGAAGATGACGGCCTCCGCCTCGTCATCATCTATCAGGTCCGTTTCAACAACAAGCATATAACGCACGCCGTTCCGCTCCAGCTCGTCAACCACGCAAAACTCGATTTCTACGCCGTTATCGTCTTTTATGCGGATGATTGAGTCCTCCATGCCGAAATCGTTATTATCTTCGTCTTTCTTAATGCTGACCGCCTCTTTTTTCTTATAGTATATTTCGTCCAAATAATTTTGCAAGATAATAACCGCCGCCATCCGGTCAACCACCTGACCGCGGCGTTTGCGGGAAATATCCGCTTCCAGCAGCACACGGCTGGCGATTGCTGTGGTAAAACGTTCATCCTTTAGTATTATATCAGCGGCGGGAAAAGTCTTTAGAAGCAGCTCCTTGAATTCCAGGGTTTTTTCCGCCTGCTGCCCGATGGTGTAATTCTTGTTTATCGGGTAACCAAGAATAATCGTACTTACATTATACTTTTCCACGATTTCAACAATTTGCGGCATGAACGACCACTTTTTTTTTGCGGGGTCACGGCGGATTGTGTCAAGGCCTTGCGCGGTAACTCCCAGTTCGTCGCTGATTGCGGCGCCTATCGCCCGCTCCCCGTAATCAAGGGCCAGAATCCTCGTCAATTCTGATCCGGGTCAAACAAATAAAAGTTTAAAAGCTCTTCCAAAAGCTCGTCCCGCTCCACGCGCCCGATGATCTTACGCGCGTCGCGCGAGCTTGTTATATACGTCGGGTCGCCGGACAGTATATAGCCTGTAAGCTGGTTTATGGGGTTATATCCTTTTTCCTCCAAAGCCTCGTAAACCTGCATAATAACATCCCGCGCGTTCTGCTTGCGCGTCAGCATGAGCTTTTTTAACTCATGTCGCGGTATCTCCTGCGTATCATACGCATTCGGGACATACTTTTCCGGCATTTTGGCTCACTCCTCTTACTGTAATAATATTACAGCGGATATAAAAAAGCAATAGATAAGGTCTATTTGAAACATAATCTTAACATAAAATCCCATAAACTTGCCCGTTTTCGACTGTTTTTAAGCAAACCGGCAATATTTTACCGCGTATGTCCGTTTCAGAATCCGCCGATACCTCAATATAATTGGGGGTAAGCCCGGTATACGCGCCGGATTTTAGCCGGCTCTCAAAAAGAACCGGGGCTGCCGTCCCTAGATTTCGCGCCGTAAAATCCGATTTAAGCCTATTACCCAGCTCAATCATCCGGGCTGCGCGCTCTTCCTTTATTTTTTTCGGAATTTGATCCGGCATATCCGCGGCCGCGGTTCCTTCCCTCCGCGAAAACGGGAAAACATGAAGCTGGGCAAACCGTATATGCCGGGCAAAAGCCAGGCTTTCTTCAAAGTCAGATTCCGTCTCGCCGGGGAATCCGGTTATCACATCCGTGGTAATGGAAGCATCCGGTCTGATGGAGCGTATGGCTTGTACAGCCCCCATATATTCATCCGTCGTATACTTCCTGTTCATACGCGCCAGAGTCCTGTCACAGCCAGCCTGCAGAGACAGATGCACATGCCCGCATAACGCCGGAAACTCACGCAACGCGCCAAGAAACCCCGGAGTAACCGCTCCCGGCCCGATTGAGCTGACCCTTACACGCTCTATACCCGCGGCATTGGCGGCGGCACGGATAACGGCAGGCAACGATAAATCAGGTAAATCCTGCCCGTATGAAGCCACCGAAATACCGGTCAGCACCACTTCCTTAACGCCCGCGGCGGCCACGGCTTTGATTTCGTCTGCCACATCGTCAAGAAGCCTGCTCCTCACCGGCCCGCGTATATGCGGAATAACGCAATATGAGCAGAAATTTTCGCAGCCGTCCTGTATTTTGACGAAGGCGCGCGTCCTGCCCGTAAGCCCTTTCACGGGCATATTCTCAAATAACAGCTTATCCCTATTATATCCTGTAACAAGGTTAATAATGCCGTTCGCCCCGGAATAATTATCGTGATAATTCTCCACCAGCCGCACTATTTCCCCGCGTTCCTTCACCCCGGTTACAATGTGCACGCCCGGTATATTCCGGGCTTCCTCCGCCTTGTTCTGGGCGTAGCATCCGGTCACCACCACAATGCCGCCCTTGGAAGCCGCGCGGCGTATCATCTGGCGCGACTTCTTATCGCTTACGGCCGTAACGGAGCAGGTGTTGACAATATATACGGCGGCTTTGTCTTCCCAGTCTTTAACCTCATATCCCGCCTCACGGAACCGCGCCAAAACCGACTCCGTATCATAAGCGTTGACCTTGCAGCCAAGCGTAACCGCCGCCACGGTTCTTCTATCCATTATTCCTTTTAAAATATTCGTCCGCAAGCAGAGCGTATACCGCCCCGTCGATCCATTCCTTGTCAACGCGCGCCCAGTGTCCCTTTACGTGCAAGGCTTCACGGCGCATTCCGTTTCGCTCCATAACACGGCAGGAGCCATAATTCACCGCCGCGCAGGGAGCGGAGACACGCCTCAGCCCCAAGTCCTCAAAACCATATCGGATCAACTCCGCGCCGAGTTCCGTGCCGTAACCGCGCTGCCAATAATCCAAATGGAGAATCCAGCCAAGCTCACCGGTGTCATTATCATCGTCCGGGTATATTCCGCAAGTTCCGATAACCCTCCCGGTTTCCTTCAAAACAACGGCGAAATCCCTTCCGGCCTGTGCCGATGTTAAGAAATCCCGCGTCTGCTCCTCGCTGTTCGGCCCCCAGCACATATACCGCGTGTTTACGGGATTGCCGCACCATGAATGGACGGCTTCAAAATCCTCCGTTCCAACAGGCCGCAGAACCAGCCGCTCAGTTTCCAGTGTGTCCGTCTTTGTTGATTTATTATTTTTATTTTCCAACATATCCGGCCTGCTTTCCCTGGTAATTTCCAATGATTTTAACCGACGCCACTCATCTATCTTGCCATGGTCGCCGGAAAGAAGCACCTCCGGCACCTTTAACCCCATATATTCGGCCGGGCGCGTGTATTGCGGGTATTCCAACAACCCATTTGAAAAACTCTCGTCCAGGGCTGAGCCTTCATTTTTCAAAACGCCGGGAATAAGCCGCGCCGCGGCGTCGATAACAGCCATGGCCGGAATCTCCCCGCCCGAAAGCACGTAATCACCAATGGAGACGCATTCCGGCTTAATCAATTCCATAACGCGCTCGTCGATGCCCTCATAATGCCCGCATAAGATGACAACCGCCCGCTCCCGGGACAGTTCCCGCGCCATATTTTGGTCAAAACCTTTGCCGCGCGGTGTCATAAGCAAAACGCGGGGGGGATTATAACCGGCGGCGTTCAGGGTTTCCAGCACATGCGTATATGCCGCGTAAACCGGCTCCGGCTTCATAACCATACCGCAGCCGCCGCCATATGGGTAATCGTCGGCCTGACGGTGTTTATTCCCGGTATAATCACGTATATCAACGGCTTCCAGGTTTATTATCCCTTCGCGGACCGCGCGCCCTATAACACTGTGCGATAACCCTTGGGCAATCATATCGGGAAACAGCGTCAATACGGTAAATTTCGGCGTTAAGCCCTCATTTCCTGCCATACGGTCGCATTACCATCCTCAAATTCAACCCTGCCATACGCGCCGTTGATAATCTGTATCTGCGGCGGGATATGGCCGATATCGGCGTCGTAAATCACGGGAACGCCTAAATCGCCGAGGCCGCTTTTCAACGCGTCGGTAAGCGTGAAATCATACGTATCTGAATATCCGTCAACCCGCCCGTATAATACGCCTTTGCAATGTTCAAACCATCCGCATTCGCGCATCTGCCACAGAGTACGGTAAATATCACCCGCGCTCATCTCACAGCTTTCAAGAGTCCAGATAAATCCGTCGCTTTTGTACTTCTCTAAAAACGCGGGGACAGGCGCAAACCGCGTTCCAAGTAATTTACACAGCGTGTCTGTACAACCGCCGATTATGCGCCCTTCAAACTTATGGATTTTTTCGCCTGAAAGGGATTTCCAGACGGTTTTTTCGGTAAGGTCATATATGGGTTTTGAAATATCGTTCCAGTCTGTAAATTTACCCCAGAATCCTGAATTCCGCTGTGATAACTCAGGTTTGGACATCGCCTCAAACACCGCCATGTCGTATTCGTGGATACCCGCGAATCCCATGTTCATAAAGTTTGCGCCGTGTATGGCAGCCATATCGCAAATCAAAGTCAGCGGAAAAATTAAAGTTGTGATGTCGGAATAACCGCAGACCCATTTCGGCGGCAGTTCTGACAGGCGCGCAAAATCCATATATGGAAGCACATCTATCAGGAACTCGCCGCCCCAAGGCGGGATTATTGCCGCCACATCGGGATTTTCGTAAAGGCTCATAAATTCGGCGGCACGGGTTTTGGCATCGGCGCTTACACATTTAACGCTGTTCCGTACTGATGCTGTTTCCAGCGTATTATATCCAAGCGAACGTACGTTTTCATGCGCTTTGTCAAGCTTTTCATGCCTTACAGGGACGCTACCGTCAACGCCGGACGACGGCGCGCAAACGCCGATTGCATCGCCTGTTTTTAATAATTTAGGATAACGCATATAAGACCTCTTTTCAACCGCAGGTACGATGCGCGCGCCGTGAGAAATCAAAAAAACACAAAAACTACATTAAACCCGGCAACAGCTTTACCGTCATGCGCTTGTCCGGCACGTTAACTTTTAATATGCACTGTTTTATGGCGGGAATCAAAAGCTCCCCACCTTCGCTTAAAGCCACGGTATAAACGTCGTTCGCCCCGGTTTGAAGCACTTTTGTCAAAACGCCCAATTCACGCCCATCATCATCGACAACGCTCATGTCCAGCAGGTCACGGTGGTAATACTGGCCTTCCTCAAGGGGCAAAGCAAGCTCGGGGGGTATTTTCAGCACTGTTCCGCGCAAGGCTTGCGCCGCTGCTGCGTCTTCTACCCCCGTAAACTTAATTATCACCAGATTTTTATGAAAGCGCAGGCGCTCAATGGCATAGCACATCGGCCCGGCATCCGAATCAGCGTATAATTCACGCAAAAGCCTGAACCGTTCCGGTTCGTCGGTGGTCGGAAATACCTTGACCTCGCCTTTAAGCCCGAACGCCCCGGTTACTGCGCCCACCTCAAAGTACGCGTTCATTGCCGTCCGCCGATCTCCACCGTTACACGCACATTTTTATGGATAGCCGCCGCTTTTATCAGAGAACGGATAGACTTCGCTATGCGCCCCTGTTTGCCGATAACCTTGCCCATGTCCTCTTCCGCAACGTTCAGCAGCAGAACAGTACCCGACTCGGTCTGGCTTTCGGTAACCTTTACATTGTCCGGCTTGTCAACCAATTCCTTCGCGATAACCTCTAATAATTCCTTCATGCCCGCACCTTAATCCAAAGCGCCTTGCTTTTTAAGAAGGGCTCGGACGGTATCCGTCGGCTGGGCGCCGTTTTTAAGCCAGCGTTTCGCGGACTCAACGTCCAGCTTAACGTCGGCGGGGTTTTTGATGGGGTCGTAGTAGCCCAGTTCCTCAAGGACGGTGCCGTCTCTGGGAGTGCGGGAATCCGCGACCACGATACGGTAAAACGGGTTTTTCTTCGCGCCCATGCGCTTCAGCCTGATTTTTACTGCCATGTTGCATTCCTCCGTGTTGTGTGTTATATATTTTAGACCTTGGGGCAGGGCCCCACGGTTTTATCACCGCTTAAAACGGCAAATTAAACTTCCCCTTCTTACCCTTGCCGAATTTCGGCCCGTCGGTAAACTGCTTCATCATCTTTTTCATGTTATCAAAATTTTTAAGGAGCTGGTTGATTTCCTGCACCGTGCGCCCGCTGCCGGCCGCTATGCGCCGCTTGCGCGAGGCGTTCAGTATATCGGGGTCGCGGCGCTCCTTAGGGGTCATGGAGCGTATGATGGCCTCTATGCCGCCCATGCTCTTGTCGTTTACGTCAACGTCGCCGATGTTCATCTGGTTCATCCCGGGTATCATGCCAAGTATATTCTTGAGCGGCCCCATTTTTTTAAGCTGCTGTATCTGGCTTAAAAAATCTTCCAGGTCAAACTCGTTTTTTCGCAGCTTCTTTTCAAGCAAAACCGCTTCTTCCTCGTCGATTACGCTCTGAGCCTTTTCAATCAGCGTAAGCACGTCGCCCATGCCAAGGATACGGTTCGCCATCCTGTCCGGGTAAAACGGCTCCAGCTCGTCCATCTTTTCGCCCATACCCACGTATTTGATGGGCTTGCCGGTGATTTTGCGCACGGAAAGCACCGCGCCGCCACGGGTGTCCGAGTCCAGCTTCGTGACGATTACGCCGTCGATGCCCACCTTTTCCGAAAAGCTCTCGGCGACGTTAACGGCATCCTGACCGGTCATGGCGTCAACAACAAGTAAAATCTCCTGCGGGCGTACGGCGGCCTTTATGTTGATCAGCTCGTTCATCAATTCGTCGTCAATGTGCAGGCGCCCCGCGGTGTCAATAATCACCACGTCGTTGCCCATATGCTCGGCGTGGGCTAAACCGGCTTTCGCTATATCCACGGGGTTCTTGTCCGTACCCTGCTCAAAGACGGGGACACCGTACCCCGCGCCGACGACTTGAAGCTGCTTCACCGCCGCGGGCCTGTATATATCGCATGCCACAAGGAGCGGCTTTTTGCCCTGTTTACGCAGCTGCCCCGCTATTTTCCCGCCGGTGGTGGTCTTACCCGCGCCCTGTAAGCCCGCAAGCATATAAACCGTGGGCGGCTTTGACGAAAACGTCAGCTTCGCGTTTGTGCCGCCCATAAGGGCGACCAGTTCCTCGTTAACAAGTTTTATAACATGCTGCCCGGGCGTCAGGCTCTTCATAACCTCCTCGCCCACGGCTTTGGCGGACACATTGTTTACGAATTCCTTAACGATCTTAAAACTGACGTCCGCCTCCAGCAAAGCCAGCCGTACATGGCGCATGGCCTCGGCAACGTCCTTTTCCGTCAGTTTCCCCATTCCCCTAAGCTTTTTGAACACTTCGGACAGTTTACCGGACAAGCCGTCAAACGCCATGAAATCACCTCATCACTACTAATTTTGAATAAATAACAATGCCCGGTAAAGATATTAGTATAATGCAGAAAATGCTTATATTAGGTACGCCGTTACCATGAAACAGCTTTAACTACTTGTTCATGCGTTTTTTCTTTAATTTGTTTTTCTTGTTCTGGTGTTAGTTCTGCTTGCATTATTTTCTTCCTCTATCCTGTCTAAAATTCGGACATTTGCTTTACTTATAAGCTTTCTATTAATTGTTCCTTAATAATAAATTGGATAAATTCCGAGGGTGATAATGACATTGCCTGAGCTTTCATATTAACAATGCGCGCATACTCAGGGGGTAATAGCTTTGTTATAAGCGTTATAAATTATCTGCATATAAATATCGCTTTCCGGTAAAATCTAGGAAATACAATCCCCAATATTGATATCAAAAGGCAGAACAAGCAGTTTCATGATTTCTTTCGAATAATTGGCGAAAAACCACTCATTGGCTTTCCCGTAGCTTTCTTTTCCGTCAAACTCCCAATACGAATAATACTTCACGCATTTTACGGCCTTCGTCAGCTCCCGGGGCGGGCTTCCCGGTTCAACCCCGTCAATTGCGTAAAACCGCTTCATGTACCTTATATTTACGGCTCCGGGCTGCTTTAGCTGCCCCTCCGCCGCCTTTGCCGCCAAATCCTCAAACTCCTCAAGCTTATCCGGCTTTACTTGAAACAGCTTGATTTCCGCAAACACAGCCCTGTTCCTTTCGGTTGCGGCATGAAAAGCCATATACCCGACCTTTTTTTCGCAATTCAACAGCTTTTTTTTAACCCGCGTTATTATATCAAAAACCGCTTGACGGCTTGTTTCCTGAATTTCTGAAATCTCACCCAGACTGAGGTTATCCATATAATACATCTCAAACAGCGTACGCTGCTTTTCCGTCAGCAGCCCGCCGTAAAAATCATATAACATAACAATCTCAATATGATCGTCCATATACATACCCTTACCGCTGTAAAATATTTTTACTTGTCGGGCTTTGCTATTTTACTATAATCTTAATCTGTTGTCAAATATTATTTTTTTTGGTATACTATAGAATGCTTAATTGAATGGAGGCATATATGATTAACAGACAGAATTCAATCCGCAATTTCAGCATTATAGCGCATATAGACCACGGCAAGTCCACCCTTGCGGACAGGCTGATCCAGCGTTCGGGGCTTTTGACAAAACGTGAGATGCAGAATCAGGTTCTTGATAATATGGATTTGGAACGCGAACGCGGCATAACCATCAAGGCCCAGAGCGTCCGGCTTGTCTACCGGGCGAAAGACGGGCAGGAATATATTTTGAACCTTATAGACACGCCGGGCCATATAGACTTTAACTACGAGGTTTCGCGCAGCCTTGCGGCCTGCGAGGGCGCGGTGCTTGTGGTGGACGCGGCACAGGGCGTTGAGGCTCAGACCCTTGCCAACGTTTATCTCGCAATTGACGGCAATCTGGAGGTCATCCCGGTTATAAACAAGATCGACCTCGTAGCCGCCGACCCCGAACGCGTAATCAAGGAAATCGAGGACGTAATCGGCCTGCCCGCCGACGGCTGCCCTTTAATTTCCGCCAAAAACGACATCGGCATAGACGATGTGTTCGAGCAAGTCGTTTCACGCATACCGCCGCCGTCGGGCGACCCCGAAAAGCCCCTGCGCGCGCTTATATTCGACAGCCTGTTCGATCCGTATAAAGGCGTAATCGTATTCCTGCGCGTTGTGGACGGCTCGTTCAAAAAAGGCGACCGCGTGCGGTTTATGGCTACGGAAAAGGATTTTGACGTGACGGACGTTGGCTTCTTCGGCCCGGGACGGTTTATATCTTCCGGCGGGCTGCAAGCCGGCGAGGTGGGTTATTTATGCGGCAGTATAAAAAACGTGGCGGACACGCAGATAGGCGATACGGTTACACTGGCCGATAATCCTACGGATCAGCGGTTCCCCGGTTTTAAGGCCGCCGCGCCCATGGTATTTTGCGGCGTTTTCCCCGCCGACCGCTCCAAATACCCGGATTTACGCGACGCGCTGGAAAAAATGCAGTTGAACGACGCCGCGCTGTTCTTTGAGCCGGAGGTGTCCATCGCGCTGGGTTTTGGTTACCGCTGCGGTTTTCTGGGCCTTCTGCACTTGGAAATCATCACCGAACGCCTGGAGCGGGAATTCGGCCTTGAGCTGATATCCACCGCGCCCAGCGTTATATATAAGATCTATAAAACCGACGGTTCGATGGTTGAGCTGTCCAATCCCGCGAATTATCCCGAGGTAACGTCCATACTGAAAACCGAGGAACCCGTAGTAAAGGCCGAAATCCTGCTGCCAACCGAATATGTCGGGCCGATAATGGAGCTGTGCCAGAACAGGCGCGGCGAGTATTTGGGCATCGAGTACCTTGAAGCCACACGCGCCAAGCTTTTCTACGAGCTGCCCCTGAACGAGATTATTTACGATTTCTTCGACGCGCTGAAATCCCGCAGCCGCGGTTATGCTTCTTTTGACTACGAGCTGTCCCACTACAAGGAATCCCCGCTTGTAAAGCTGGATATCCTGTTGAACCACGATATGCTTGACGCCCTCAGCTTCATTGTCTTTTCCGGCAGCGCGCAGGAACGCGGGCGCAAAATGGTGGAGAAACTGAAGAAGGAAATACCGCGCCACATGTTTGAAATACCGATACAGGCCGCCATCGGCTCAAAGATTGTCGCCCGCGAAACAATCAGCGCATTGCGCAAGGACGTTCTGGCAAAATGCTACGGCGGCGACATAACCCGCAAGAAAAAGCTGCTGGAAAAGCAAAAAGAGGGCAAGAAGAAGATGCGCTCCATTGGCAGCGTGGAGCTTCCGCAGTCCGCGTTTTTGAGCGTGTTGAAATTGGATGAGGAGTGATTTTTTGGCAATTCTTAAAAAAATACTGGAATACATTAAAAAAATCCAATACAACTCCCCGGTGATCCTGACATACGCCTTGGTTTCGCTTGCCGTCCTTGGCATATCGGCCTTGACGGACGGGCAGTCCAACCTGCTGCTGTTCAGCGTTTACCGCGCTTCTTGGAGCGATCCCCTGGCGTATATCAGGGTTATCACCTACGCTCTGGGGCATATGCACATCCAGCATTACTTTAACAATTTCCTGCTGATACTCCTTGTCGGGCCGCTGCTTGAGGAACGTTACGGCAGTAAAAAGCTGCTGATAATGATAGGCGCGACATCGCTGATAACGGGCATCGCGTTTTTATTAATCGGCCCATCAAACACCGCCGGGCTGGGAGCCAGCGGCGTGGCCTTTATGCTGATACTCCTCGCGTCGGTAACAAACGCCGCGAAAGGGCGGCTGCCGCTGACCCTGTTGTTTGCGCTGGCCGTGTATGTCGGCGCGGAAGTATTCAATGAGGTGAGGCCCAACGAAACAGGTATTTCGCATGTTTCGCATATTATAGGCGGTTTGTGCGGAGCAGCGTTCGGGTTGTTTTTGGGAAAAGAACGGGATAAAAAATCATGACGGTGGAAGGCGTAATTACCGGGTTTCTGAAAAACGGCGATAATTACTTGCTAATGAAAAGGGCGGATAACCGTCGGTTTTATCCCGGCATGTGGTCGGGCATAGGCGGGCATATGGAAGAAAGTGAGATGAACGCGCCCGAACGCGCCTGCCTGCGCGAGATTTTTGAAGAAACAGGCATAGCCGCCGGCAGCATAGACGGTTTAAAACTGCGTTACATCCATGTTGCCCCCCGGGATACCTATATTGTCATCCACTACATTTTCTTCGGTGATACAACGGAATCAAATCTTATCCAAACCGACGAGGGCGAAACCCTGTGGGTGCCTGAACGCGAGGTTCCGGGAAAGGATTACACCCCTGTCATGCGCCGTCTTGTGGAGCATTATTTTACATACGCAAAGGATAACGGCACGCTTTTTTTATTTAACGAAAGTGATATGTCAATAACCCCGTTAATGGAATAATATGAAAAAAACTATTTTGAGCATGCTGTTTCTGATAGCCGTTGATCAAGGGATAAAATTGATTATCGCAGGCTCTTTTATGGACGCGGACGCGGTTATAATTCAAAACTTCCTGCGGTTCAAGCCGGTTCAAAACACCTATTTGTCATGGATAAACTCAATGCGGGGCGTTACGCCGCCCGTTTATGTTATGGTAATCTCGAATCTTACGGCCATGGCGGTGACATTAATTTGCTTCAGGTATCTTTTCTTTTCCTATGCCGGCCTTGGCTTGCACAAGCTGTTTACCGCATCCTTTCCGATAGTGGTTTCCGGTATTGTCTGCGCTTTTATAGATGTTGTGTACTGGGGCGGCAGCATAGATTATATATGTCTGTTCAATTGGTTTACCTTCGATTTAAAAGACTGCTACATGACGGTAACAATGACGGCGGTGCTGATAATTATCCTCATCCATACGCCGCGCTGGTATAGGCTTTCCAAAGAAGAACGCAGGCGCCGCGGTTTTATAAGCTGGGCCAGACTGGGATTCCCTGTTTCATTGCCAAAAGATTTTTAGTAAAATCAACCAAATCCCCCGCATTATTTTACTTGCATTTCCTCCGATAATATAATATACTAAATAATGGATTAGTTTCCGTAAGGAGGTGTCATTATGATCAGTAATATTAATTCCGGGCTGGGAGCCGGCTTTTTTTCGCAAGGGATAGGCGGTTCCGGCAGGTTCAGCCCTAATACGATGATGGGTATAGGCGGCGGAAGCAGCCCTTGGTATATGATGCCAAGCTTAGGTATAAACACGTCGCAGACGCTTCCGAAAACCCGCGAGTATGTAAGCGGCATTAAACAAATGTCCAACCAGCTGCTGAAAGCCGCCAACGAAATGGCTTCGGGCCATATGTCGAAATTAAACCAGGTTTTGGGTTCTTCCAGTAACAATAATGTGGTCGGCAAGGTTGAGGCCAGGCCTACGGCGAACGCAAACAAACCTATAGATTTGAACGTAGCGCAAACCGCGTCGGGGCAGGTTAATACGGGTAACAGCGTAAGCTCCGAAGGGAATGATTTGTCCGTCGGCATGAATTCCATCAGAATCGAGAGCGGCGGCAGAATGTTCGCGGTAAACGTGAATGTAACGGCGTCAGACGATAACGAGTCCGCGGTGAACAAGATAGCGGATGCCATCAACAGGAGCGGCGCGGGGCTTAACGCCGCCGTTACCACTAACGAAAAAACAGGTGAAAGCTCAATCACAATTGAAAGCAGGAATACGGGCGCGGGCCGCGGCTTTACCATTTCGGATGTTTCGGGCAATGCCGTTTCCGCCCTGGGCCTTGATAACGTAACAACCCAGGCGCGCAACGCTATTTATAGCGTTAACGGCGGCGTAAACCGTGAATCCGCCACAAACAGCGTGTTCCTTGGGAACGGCGTGAACGCGGAGCTGGAGGGAACGGGCCAAACCAGAATTACCGCCAAGGCCGATACCGGAGCCGCTCTTGACGCGGTTAAAGACATGTTGAAATCTTACAACGATCTGCTTAGGACAGCCCGTTCTTTCGATTCCACTGGTTCGGACAGGATTTCCGAAAGGCTGACCGGAGCGGCGCGAATGTTCTCAGCCAGCTTAAATTCCGTAGGCATCAGCGCGGACAGGAACGGTTTCCTTACGCTGGATGAAACAAGGGCTTCGAGAGCCGTTGAAAGCGGGGCAATGCAGCACACCATGCGGCCCGGCGGCGGGTTTATGAGCTCGGTAAGCCAAACGGCCCGCGCGGTAGATTCAAACCCCAACCAATTCATAGGCTGGCAGAGGGATAATGAGCAGAGCGGATTTTCCTTTAACTCATTCCTCAGCAACAATCTGTTCGGCAACATGACCGGGCTGGGATTATTATTTAACGCGATGTTTTAAACGTTTTTCCTCGATATCCCGTTGATACAGAAAAATTATTATTCGCCTTTATAATAATCGACTTCAACTTCGCCGCTTATTATTTTTCTAAGCCCTTTGCCGTATATAACTGATTTATTAGAATCCGGCATGAAGGATACTTCCGGTGAATGATAAGTGTCAAAATCAATATACGTCAGCATTTCAGTTTCCGACGAATTTGTAAGCTTATGCGCTCCCGCTTCACCCGCCGGAAAGACGAGTATATCTCCGGCGGTTACATTTTTATTCCCGTCAGGAGTTCTTACAATACCATGTCCGCTTATGATATAAAATATTTCTTCGCTTTGAAAATGATAATGGTATGGATAAGCGGATTTGCCGGGCGGAATTTCATAAACCGATACATTGCATTTGTTGCCGTTTTCGCCGGATATAATAGTTTTCCTGTAATATTCATAACCGTGATGTACGTTCTGATGTTTTGCGGTCAGTTGATTTGCGTTTGTAATTAATGCTTTCTCAATTTTCATGAAACCACCTTCCTATCCTTAGAGCCTGACATATTACCAGCCTGCTTCAATCAAACAGCCAATACAGCTTCTCCGGCGTCACCGTAAACCCAAACCTCTGATGCAGCCTAACCGAAACCTCATTCTCCGGTTCAATCTGGGAAAATGGGACATTCCCTTCCTCAAGTATTTTATTCACCATAAAGCCCAGCAGCTCCGCGCCAAAACCGCGCTTCCTGTACTTTTCCAACACCTCAAGGATCCCAATGCTGCCTTCGGCATGCGTCCCAACAAAGCCGCACATCTCCCCATTAACATACCCGCCGTATATACCGCCGTTTTCCAGCCGTTTTTTAAGATATTCATAATCAGCATACTGATAATGCTCGAAAACAGCGCCGGTGTGGGAAACGTCCAGCCGCCGTATATCTAATGACCCTTGCAATGGGATCGGCTCGCTTTTTTCATAAACCGCCTGCACACATGTCAGTTTTTTTTGGTGATTAAACTTATCGGTTAAATACAAAGCAATGGATTCCTGGCACACGCAAAAAAGTTCCTGACGCCCGGCGGCATCCAGCAGCTTTTTGCCTAAAACGGCGCATTTAACAGACATCATAAACGCGCCGCTTTCGCATTCATTTATGAAAACCCCATTGCTATCCGCGTGAATTATTTCAGCGGTGCCTCTTTTTATCGGGAAAATCAGGCCCATGTGCAGCAGCCTGTCCCCGTTCAAGAACGCCAACGCCTTTTCTATCATTGCGTACGTTCCCCATTCACCCAGTTACCGGTAAAAATAACATCTCCGCCCGCGCTGTATAACGTACCCGTCCCATGGCGTTGATTATTGCTCCAGGCGCCCTCGTAATAACTGCCGTCCTCGTACCAGGCCGTGCCTTGGCCCTGCCGGATTACCTCGGTTTGGTCGGCGGTTACCGCGCCTTCGTAAATCTTGCGGTTTTGCGCGTCATTTATAACGGCCTGCCCGATAAGGGCGCTTCTGCTCCAGTTGCTGCCCGTTACGCTGTGGCCCTGCGAGAAGCGCATGGTGCCTTGCCCCGTGAACCAGCCGTCCACCCAGTTTCCGTCATAGGTATGACCGCTTCTGAACTCGTTCCGGCCCTGTCCGTGGCGCAGGCCGTTGGCCCATTCGCCCGTGTAAACGCCTCTTTGGCCGTCAAAGGTAAACGTCCCGAAACCATGCGGCCTGTTGTTTTGGTTAACAGCGCCCGTATAAGTGCCAACATAGACATTATTTCCATAATTAAACCGCTGATTTTCCACGCGATTCCCGTTCTGAGCCGGGCCAGGCTCCTCCGGCCCGCCGTTTTCATCACCGTTCCCGCCCGCCTCCGCGTAAAGCATCAGCACATCCAAATGCTGGCGGCAATGGTTGATTTGCTCCAGAACATCCTCATCACCCGGCATTATGCGGAGCATGGCGTTTAATGTTTCAATGGCGTTTTCATAAGCCTCTACGGTTCCGGCTTCTATCCCAAGATTTGGGAACACAGAGTTTTTGTACTGACGCGCCGCGTCTTCACGCAGATTCATAGCCGCGTCATATCCGTGGAACCCCGGCTGCACTCTGCCTAATTGCGTGATTGCGTCCGGCAGGGAACCGGCCTCATAAAAATCGCGGCCCAGGTCAAACGCCCTGACGGATTCAAAAATCTCCATTACCCTGTCCAGATACGGAAGTAATATATCATCGTCCAAAATGCCCGTATTCTCTATATCCCTTACAATGCCATGCGCGGCTTCATAGGCCGAATCGCCCGCCGCGAAAGCCAGTACGGAGGATGAAAGCACCGACACAAGGATTTCCCCGGCCTCATCCGCAAGCTCCGCGTTATCGCTTATTTTTTCGTCAAAAAGCTGTGCGGCGGACTCAAAATCCCTGTCCTCAACATATTTTGCAAAGGCGGATATGGGATCGTTGAAGAAATAATTATAAGCAAGGTAACCGCCGTATCCGAACCCAGCCAGCACAATTACCAGCACAGCGGCTATTATCAGCCCCGAACCCTTGCGCCCCATGGTTCGGCGGTAATCGTCTCCCCAATCCTCGGCCCGCGCGCGTTTTTCCGGCCTGATACTTCTTGCGCCGCGAGTACCCCTCGGCTGTTCGGAGCCGCGCGCGCGTTCCGGGCGCGGAGGGCGCTCGTCGGGAGTTTCCATATGATCACTTTCAAAATCTTCATCGTAGCTTTCAGCCGTACGGTCCCTCAGCCGGTCATGCGTACGTTCGGACGGCGATATGCGTTCTGTGGGAAGCTCCCTCGCCCGGTCCCTGCGTTCGCTTAAACGCACGGACGGACGCTCGTTCAGGCGTTCGCTTACCCGTTCGTTTATACGCCCGTTTGAAGTCTCTTGGGGCTGCTCCATGTCATCAACGTCAATAGCCGATCTGGAAGCCCGCGCCTGGCCCATTGCCCGCCTGCCGGGAACGGATGTTCCGGGAGGCTGTACAACAAAGGTATTTTTTTCGGTATCCGTCAATGTATCCAAGTATTTTTTCAATTCATCACGCAGTACCTTGGCAGTTTTATGCCGCCTGTCCTTGGAACCGCATGCTTTGCGTATAATATTCCCAAGCCGTTCCCCCGCTTTCCGCGGCAAGGGCGGTATCTCCCCGCCGCGTCTGCGCTGTTCGGATGTTCCGGGGTCGCCAACAACATGTGAGGGCGTTAATGGCGCGAACGGCATACGCATGTCGTTAAACAGCTTAAATAAAATAATGCCTACGGCGTAAATATCGGCGGCTTCCTCGGCATACTCACCCTTGAAAACCTCGGGCGCGGTATACGGCGCGGCTTCGTCCTGGGCGCTCTGCGTCGGGTCCCACAGTATCCGGGATATGCCTATATCCCCAAGCTTGTACACCGTAGCCTCTTTACCCGCGCCTTCCGAAACGAAAATATTTTTTTCCTTTATGCCGCCATGGATAACATCATTGGCGTGGCAGGCCATCAAGCCCTCACAGGCGTCTATGCCCACCTGCACAGCCGAACCTATCGACATACCCTTTTCTTTAATAAAGATGTCCAGAGGGGTAAGGTACTCCGTAACAATATCAATCTGGAAAGCCAGCGGGTCTTCCTGCTTGGCGCCCTTGTGCTCAAACACATTAAGGATGTGGCGGCCGTTCTTCTGGCTTATCGTAGCCAAGGCGTTCACGGCGTCGGACAAATCCTCGGCAAACCCGATAAAATAATCCTCGGTCTGCCTTTTGTCGTACCCATATTGTTTGAATACTTCCTCGTACCGTTCTTCCGAGGGAACGCGGATGCGCTTGACCACCACGGTACCGCGCCCGCCTTCCTCCCTCGCGCCCAGACTGACTGTTGCGTAGCCGTTGTCGCTTATTTCCCTTTCAATGAAATATCCCATTTACTGCCCCACCTTATAAGATAATACCAATATTATATCTGCCCGGTAACCTGCTTTCGGTGGATTTTCGCGCAAATTTTTTGTTCTGCTAGGAACCCGTAGCTATTCGCATTCTAGAATGCGAATAGCTACAGAACCGCGTGTGCCCAAAGGCACAGAAGGTTTTTTGTGACGACGCAGAACGAAAAATTTGCCGGAAAGACACCGGAACGAGGTTACCGGACAGGTATATTATACCTTAATCCCAAGCATCCACATAATCAGCGCCATACGCACGTATTTGCCGTAATTTGTCTGCGCGAAGTATACGGCGCGCGGATCGGAATCCACTTCATAAGAGATTTCGTTTACGCGCGGAAGGGGGTGTAAAACAGCCAGATCGGACTTCGCCAGCTGGAGTTTGTCCATGCCGAGGATATAGCTGTCTTTCAGGCGGACATAATCCTCTTCGTTGAAGAAACGCTCCTTCTGCACCCTTGTCATGTACAGTATGTCCAGCTTATGGATAACATCCTCCAAGCGTTCGGATTCCTCCTGCGACGGGCGTTCAATCTCCCCGTCCCTATCCAGCACATAGGCCGGCAGCTTTAACTCCGCCGGCGATATCAGCACAAAATGGTTGCCGGGGTAACGGGTCATGGCTTTTGCCAGTGAATGAACCGTACGGCCGAACATCAAATCCCCGCAAAGGCCCAGGGTTAGGTTGTCCAGCCGGCCCTTTACGGATTTTATTGTTAAAAGGTCTGTTAAGCACTGGGTAGGATGCTGATGCCCGCCGTCGCCCGCGTTTATGACCGGTATGCCGGAGTGCTTTGCCGCAACGGTAGCCGCGCCTTCCTTTGGATGCCGGATACAGCATATGTCGGCGTAATAAGTAATGACGCGGATGGTGTCCGCCACGCTCTCGCCCTTGGTCGCGGAGCTTGAATCCGCCGACGAAAAGCCCAGGCAGGTTCCCCCAAGATCAAGCATCGCGGCTTCAAAGCTCAATCGCGTCCGCGTGCTGGGTTCAAAAAACAGTGCCGCAAGTTTCTTTCCTTTGCAAGCCTCCGAATACTTCGCCGGGTTCTTCATTATATCGCCCGCAACGTTCAAAAGGCCGTCAATTTCCTCAACTGTCAGGTCCATGGGGTCTATCAGATGGCGCATGCAATTTCTCCTTAGTTTAGACTTTAATCCCATTAGTATATTCTATAGTATTTTAGCCGGCGTGTAAACAAAAATCTACTTTTTTTCGACAAAACCTAACGTATCCCGTACGATATAGTAAGGGCGCGCCCTTACCTCGTCGTATATTCTGCCCATATATTCACCCATAATGCCAATTGTTATGAAAACAAGCCCCTGGGTGAACAGCATAATGGCCACGGCGACAGCCCAGCCCTCGGTTTGAGCGCCGGATATGCTGTTGATAAGGAGGATTAACAACCATATAAAACCGGATGCGGAGGAAACAAGCCCGAAAAAGGCAGCCAGACGCAGGGGTTTGTTGGAAAAAGAAACCATGCCGCTGATAGAAAGCTCAATCATTTTACGCAGCGGGTACTTGGTTTCACCGGCGAAACGTTCCTCGCGGATGAACTCGACGGAGGTCTGCTTGAAACCGACCCAGCTCACCAGCCCGCGCACAAAGCGGCTGCGTTCCCCAAAGGTCGTCAGCGTGTCGCAGACCTTGCGGTCTATCAGCCGGAAGTCGCCGGTATCAACCGGGATATCCGTAACGGTCATTTTGCGCAAGATACGGTAAAACAACCTTGCCGAAATTTTTTTAAAGGCCGTTTCGCCGTGGCGCTTGACGCGTTTGCCGTACACCACGTCGAATCCCTCGCGCCATTTCTCAAGCATCAGCGGGATAACCTCGGGCGGGTCTTGCAAATCCGCGTCGATAACCACCACGGCGTCCCCCGACGAATATTCCATGCCGGCTGTTATCGCGGCCTGATGCCCGAAGTTTCTGGAAAAAAACACAACTTTTACGTTTGCGTCCCTTTCACTCAGTTCCCTAAGCATCTCCGGCGTCCTGTCGCGGCTGCCATCGTTTATAAAGATCAGCTCATAAGTAATGCCAAGGCCCGTCAATACGCCGTTTAAGCGCGCATAAGACACTTGCAGAACTTCTTCCTCGTTGTATACCGGAACCACTACGGATAGTACGGGTCTCAAATGATCTCCTCCAAATTACACCAATACCCAGCCGCGCATCCATCTGAGAACGCGGTCTACGAAATCTGAATCCACGGGCGTACCCGTAAGCACGGGGTAGAACATTATAAACAGAAGCGCCGTCAAGGCAAGGAATGTATAATTAAACCATACGCCCCTTATCTTAACGCCGTTTCGATTAAATTCCCTGCCTTGAATGTTATGCGCGGCATACCCCAGCATTAAGGTTATGAACGGAATGCATGTAAAATAATGGTAGATAAAGACAATACGCGATACATACATCCACGGTATGAATTGGGCAATATATCCGATTATAAGGAACAAAGCGATTTTATCACGGGTTTTGAAATATTTATACAATGTATAGGCGAACGCGGCTATGCCGCCCCACCACACCGCCGGGTTGCCGAACGCGCTGATGCCTTCGCGCAAGCCTTCCGCCGTCCTTCCCGAGTAATACCACATAGGGCGCAGCATCAGCGGCCACGACCACCAGGGCGAGGAATACGCGTGCTCCGCCACAAGCATTCCATGATAACTGAGCATTAGCTGCTGGTTATCCCAAACGGCGGTTAAAAACGCGCGCAAGCCTTCGGCGTTCCTGTACTGAGGAATGTACGACATAGTGTAAATTATTACTGGTACAACCACAAAAAACACAAAACAACACAAAAACGTTATCCTGACATTGCGCCAAAAACCGCCAAAGCCCTGTATCCGTTGAGAACGCGCAAAACAGTACTCTCTGTAGCGGCTCCACACCGTTAAGCAGAAGATCAAGGCAAGCCCCAGCCCGGCGTACATGCCCGTCCACTTCACAGCGATGCCCAGCCCCATAAATATACCGGACAGGAAGAGCGGGACGAGGGTTTTGCGCAAGGGTTCGGCGAAGAAGCTTGTTTTATAATATTTATACATAAAATAATATTGCAGAATGATAAACAGGACAATATAGGAATCTATCGTAGCCAGCCTTGTCTGGACATAGTGCATGAAATCAAAAGCGAAGACAAACGCCGTAAAAAAAGCGATAAATGACGATTTGAACATATCGCGCGCAAATATATAAATAAGCGGTACCATCAATACGCCCGCAAGCGTTCCCATAAACCGCCAGCCAAATGGGTTCATGCCGAAAATCCCGATGCCGGAGGCGATAATAACCTTACCCAGCGGCGGGTGAGTGGTCTCGTAAATATGCAATTGATGGATGATTTCGTAGGCCGTGCGCGGATGGTATATCTCATCAAAATATGTGCCGTTCATATAGGTAACGCGGTCCGGCAGCAGGCGCTGCTCATCGTTAAGGGCCGCGGCGCCGGGCGTAAGGCATACCGCGGGTATCCTCTGCCCGTCGTGATCCTTAAACGCGGCCTCCATTAACATCAGGTCATTTATCGCGGACGTTATCTTAACATATCTGAATTCCATCCCCAAATGCAGGTAATGGCTGCTCCAGCGGAAAACGGAACCGGTGCTGAAACGCCGGGGAAAATCATCCGCGCCGATGAACGTAAAATCATGACCGTCGGCGGAAAGGCTGATAAGAAAATCCTGTTCGTGCCTTGCCCCGCTGTAGATCCAAAGCTCCGCGCCTGTTACGCCGACGCCAAGGTCAAATACTGCCTCGCCGTTAAAAGGCGGCGTCCAGGCTGTTTCGGGGGCTTCCCTGTCGCCCAGGCGCGTAAACGCGACAATGGCGTAAACGGCGGTCAGAACGCACATCAAAATATAATCCGGGCGTTTTAACCGGTGTGAGGTATCGTTTTTAGGAGCGTCCAAGCCCTGGATGGAGAAAGGTATGGGTTGAACCGGTTTAAAATCTTTAAATTGTGCGTTTTTACGGTAATTAAATAAAGTAACCGCAATAAACCAAGCGAATGCCGCCATCCAAACAAATGAGAAAACGCGGCTGGTGCGGTCAATCAGGCTGTAATCCCAGCCGCTCAGCGCCAATCTCAGCGCGTCGGCGCAGTTAAGGAACGACGCGAACAGCATCCCCGCCCATGCCCATAAAATTTTGCGGTCGCCGCGTAAAGCGTACGCGGCGGGCAGCAGGACGAATATAGGGAAAGTGTAGCGTTCATGCATTCGTGTGGAGAGCGTAAATACAATGACGCAGATAAACGCCGCCGCGTAATATATGCTCCACTTATCGCGCTTCATCAATATCAAAGCTGAACCGCCTATCGCGGCGGCGGCAAGGGCCAGCACACCCCACGCCCCGTAGCTCAAACCCATGAATGTATCCGTTAAAGGACGCCAATTCAAGCCCAGCAAGCCGTAAAGGTTATAGGCGTTTACCGAGCAATACGGATATGAGGCAACCGTTGTGTCTAAAAGCTGTTGCAAAACAGGAGCGAGTACGATTTCCCTGCCCAGCGGCGTATCGTAAAAAGTCGCGGCCGTAGTGCCCATAAATGGCAATAACGCCGCAATTATAAAAATCAAACTCAGTACGCAGCGGAATAAAAACCCCGCAAGCTCCGCCGAATGAAACCTATGTTCCTTCAGGCGTAAAACGGCGCGCACAATAAATACAGGCCCGAACATCAGCGCCTGGGGCTTTACCAATATGGCGGCGGCGTAAACCAGATAGGCCTCCGTATCCTTTTTTTCCGTAAGCAAGTAAAGCGACCACAGCAGGAACAGTCCGTAAATACTGTCAACCTGCCCCCAAACAGCCGAAAGCATGATGGTAAGCGGGTTAAACACATACAACGCAGCTATTGCCAGAGGACTGAGCGAAGCCTTCCGTTGTGTTTTCCCCGCGTGATTCACAGCAATACGGAACAGCAGCACGCCCAGGCCAACGTCGGCCAGCATAGCGGGTGTTTTAATCAGCAGATTATGCGCAAAGCCGTTATATGACAAGCCGAACGCATCACGCAGAAATCCTATAACGTATAGAACATACATATAACCCGGCGGATAGTCCGTAAACGCGGGAGATGCGTAAAAAGCCCGTAAGCCGTCCCGGAAAAGCATGTCGGCCCAAGCGTAAAAGCAGTTGATATCCGTCGGATGCCCTCGGTTAATACCGACGGCAAGCAGCCTGATCAACAGACCGCCTAAAATTAAGATTACATACGGCCTGATGCTGTCCCAATCTTTTTTTTTCTTGCCATAATGCATAAAAAGCTCCCAATGCTTTTTTTGTGTTTTTTTGTGCTTTTTGTGGTTGAAATATTAAATAAATATTACGCCTTCCAAATAAAGCCGCGCTTTCCCCGCTATTTCGACGCGTTCGTTTTTATCGCGCACAAACAGCGTGCCTCCGCGTTTTGAAAGCTGCATGGCGGTCATTTCCGTTTTGCCAAGCTTCTCCGCCCACAAAGGTATAAGGTTGCAATGCGCGGATCCGGTTACAGGGTCTTCCGGTATACCCTCCAGGGGCGCAAAAAACCTGGATACAAAATCAGCTTTATCGCCGCGCGCCGTTACGCAAACGCCTAAATAATCTGAAAAAGCTTCAATTTTGCGCATATCCGGGTCAAGCTCCCGCACTTCTTTTTCGGAGGAAACAACCAAAACCAAATCCCGCGAGCCATAGGCTTCCAAAACATCCGCCCCAACAGCGGCGGACATTTCTGGCGCAACTTTCACGGGCACGGGCTTGCGCGAAGGGAAATCCAGCACATACAGGTCGTCCCGGCGTTTTACCCCAAGAAGCCCGCTCACGGTGCTGAACTTCACCGCATCAAGTTCTTTTTCCGCGTAATTCATCACAACAAAAGCCGCTGCCAGTGTCGCATGTCCGCACAGATCAACCTCGTTCATCGGCGTGAACCACTTCAAATCATACGCGCCGGGCCCGGATTTCACCAAAAACGCGGTTTCGGCCAGGTTATTCTCCGCCGCTATGTTTTGCATTGCGGCATTGTCAATCCAATGCTCCAGAAGGCACACCCCGGCTGGGTTCCCGGTAAACGCCCCGTTTGTAAACGCGTCGGCTATGAAATATTTCATTATTAACGCCCCTTTCATGTTATCGCTCCTACGGTGTGAATAATTCCAATATTTCCTCTGGCGTAAGCTTGCTGATAAAACTTGCGCCTTCCTCAATCACCGCGTCAACCATGTCCTTCTTGAGGTTTTGCAGCGCGATAATCTTTTCCTCTATGCTGTCCTTGGAAACAATGTTAAAAACCTGCACCATCCGCGTCTGCCCGAACCTGTGCGCCCTGTCCGAAGCTTGCGCCATAACGGCGGGGTTCCACCAGGGGTCGTAATGGACAACAACGTCGGCTCCAATCAGATTAAGCCCCGCGCCCCCCGCTTTCAGCGAGATTAGGAACACATCCCGTTCCCCGGCGTTAAAAGCATCCGCCATTTCCAGCCTCTCTTTAGCCGGCGTTG
>WRAC01000005.1 GCA_009780415.1 Defluviitaleaceae bacterium
CGTTGTCGCCGGCCTGCGCGAAGTCGAGGGACTTCTTGAACATTTCAATACCGGTAACGACTGTCTTTCTCTTTTCGGTGGAAAGGCCGACGATATCCACTTCGTCCTGAATCTTGAGTGTGCCGCGTTCCACCCTGCCGGTGGCGACGGTGCCGCGCCCGGTAATGGTGAACACGTCCTCAACAGGCATAAGGAAGGGCTTTTCAGTGTCGCGCTCGGGAGCGGGTATATAATCGTCAACGGTGTCCATAAGCTCCATAATCTTGTCGCCCCATTCGCCGCTGGGATCTTCAAGCGCTTCACGGGCCGAACCCCTGATAATTGGCGTATCGTCGCCGGGGAACTCGTGTTTGTTAAGCTCTTCGCGGATCTCCATCTCGACCAGCTCAAGCAGCTCTTCGTCGGCGATATCGCATTTGTTAAGGAATACGACGATCTTGGGAACGCCAACCTGACGGGCCAGCAGGATATGCTCCTTGGTCTGCGCCATGGGGCCGTCCGTACCGGCGACGACGAGGATTGCGCCGTCCATCTGCGCCGCGCCTGTGATCATGTTCTTGATATAGTCGGCGTGGCCGGGGCAGTCAACGTGCGCGTAGTGGCGGTTGTTGGTCTCGTACTCAATATGAGTAGTGGAGATTGTGATGCCTCTGGCCTTTTCTTCTGGAGCCTTATCGATTTTATCGAACGGTATGACTTCGCCTTTGCCTGAGCGGGTGGCGAGGGTCTTGGAAATAGCGGCTGTAAGGGTTGTCTTGCCGTGGTCGATATGACCGATTGTGCCGATGTTAACGTGGGGTTTGTTTCTTTCAAATTTCGCCTTACCCATTAGAGATTTTCCTCCTTATAAATCATTTGCTGTGATTTAAACTTAATTTTTCCAATATATACTGATTATAGTAAATAAATCCATAAATTGCAATACTTTTTTGCAATTTAAGCTTGAGGGTGAACACTTCCGCTCCTGCTAGTCCATTGACCTAGTTAAATTTTAGTGTTCAGCGCTCAATTGCTTTCCATTAATAAGTAATTGATGCGCTGAACACCCTAAAATTTAACGCGGTCATTGGACTAGTACATCCCCATACTAATCCGGTTCTGCACCGCCTTTGGCGCGGGTTGGTAGTGGTGGACTTCCATGGCGTACACGCCGCGCCCCTGGGTTTTATTGCGCAGGTCTGTGGCGTAGCCGAACATCTCAGCCAACGGCACCAGGGCGTGTATGACGCGGGCGTTGCCGCGCTGCTCCATACCCTCGATGCTGCCGCGTTTTGCGTTGATATCGCCGATAACGTCGCCCATGTAATCCTCGGGGACGGTTACGTCTACCTTCACGATAGGCTCAAGCAAAACGGGTCCGCCGCGGCGCATGGCGTCTTTGAAGGCCATGGAGCCGGCGATCTTAAAGGCCAGTTCGCTGGAATCTATCTCATGGCAGCTGCCGTCGTAGAGGATGGCGCGGACGCCTAGAACGGGGTACCCGCCTATGACGCCGGACAGCATTGCGTCGCGTATGCCGGCCTCGATGGGGGCGATATATTCTTTGGGTATAACGCCGCCGGTGATTTTGTTGATAAACTCGAAATTCTTGTCGCTTTCCCGGTCCGTGATTTCAACGGGCTCGAACGTGATTTTACAGTGCCCGTACTGTCCGCGCCCGCCGGACTGCCGGACATAGCGGCCTTCGGCGTCAACAGGCGTGCGGAATGTTTCGCGGTACGCAACCTGGGGTTTGCCGACGTTGGCCTCGACGCGGAATTCGCGCAGCAGCCGGTCAACGATGATTTCAAGGTGCAGTTCACCCATGCCGGAGATAATGGTTTGCCCCGTTTCCTGGTCGGTGAAGTGCTTGAATGTGGGGTCCTCGTCCGAGAGCTTGCCCAGCGCGATGCCCATCTTGTCCTGTCCGGCCTTGGTCTTTGGCTCTATGGACACGGAAATGACCGGTTCCGGGAATACCATGCTCTCCAAGATGATGCTGTCGCCATCCAGGCACAGGGTATCGCCGGTAGTCGTGTGTTTCAACCCGACCGCCGCGGCGATGTCCCCGGCAAAAACCATGTCGGCGTCTTCCCTGTGGTTTGCGTGCATCCTGAGGATGCGCCCTAGGCGTTCCTTCTTGTCCTTTGTAGAGTTGTAGATATATGACCCCGTCGGTATCTTGCCGGAATAAACCCGGAAAAACGCAAGCTTGCCCACATACGGGTCGTTCATGATCTTGAACGCCAGCGCGCTGAAGGGTTCGCTGTCGCTGGAATGGCGTTCCGTCTCCTCGCCCTTTTCGCCCAGCGTCCCGATAATAGCGGGAATGTCAACGGGCGACGGCAGGTAATCGACAACGCCGTCCAAAAGCTTTTGAACGCCCTTGCATTTGTAAGCCGACCCGCAAAACACGGGTATCATCTTTACGCCTACGCAACCCTTGCGGATGGCGGCTTTAATCTCGGAGACGGACGCTTCCTCGCCTTCGATATACTTCTCCATCAAATCGTCGTCGCACTCGGCGGCGGCCTCGATGAGCCTGGCGCGGTGTTCCTCCGCGGCTTGAAGCATATCCGCCGGTATCTCACGCTCCACAACGTCAAGGCCGTTATCGCCTTCAAAGTAGTAAGCCTTCATCTCCAGCAAATCCACAACGCCTTCAAATACGGATTCCGCGCCGATGGGAAGCGTAACGGGCACGGGATTGGCCCCGAGCCTGTCCCTTATCATGTCGACGACGTAGAGGTAATCCGCGCCGATAATGTCCATCTTGTTGACAAAGGCAAGGCGCGGCACATCGTACTTGTCCGCCTGCCTCCAAACCGTCTCGGACTGCGGCTCGACGCCGCCTTTGGCGCAGAAAACCGCAACCGCTCCGTCCAGGACGCGGAGGCTTCGTTCGACCTCAACGGTAAAATCCACGTGTCCGGGCGTGTCTATAATATTAATCCTATGATTGCTCCACTGGGTGGTGGTGGCGGCGGAGGTAATGGTGATGCCCCGCTCCCGTTCCTGATCCATCCAGTCCATTAATGCTGTTCCCTCATGGGTGTCGCCCATTTTATAGGTACGACCAGTGTAAAACAATATGCGTTCGGTCAGCGTTGTCTTACCCGCGTCTATGTGAGCCATAATACCTATATTACGTGTGCGTTCCAGCGGGAATACTCTGTCTGACACAGTCTATCCGTCCTTTCGGAACGGGTGAACACAGTTCACCCCTACAACGTTTGTTACCACTTATAATGGGCGAAAGCTCTGTTTGCCTCAGCCATCTTATGAACGTCCTCTTTTTTCTTGACAGCGCCGCCAACGTTGTTCAGCGCGTCAAGCAGTTCTTTCGCGAGGCGTTCCTCCATCGTTCTCTCTCCGCGGCGCCTGGCGTATTGAACCAGCCAGCGGAGCGCTAACGCCTGACGGCGTTCCGGTCTTATTTCCATCGGCACCTGATATGTGGAGCCGCCGACCCTGCGCGCTTTTACTTCCAGCACGGGTGTGATGTTCGCCAGCGCTTCCTCAAACGCCTCCATGGCAGGCGCGCCTTTATCCTTTGAGACCCTTTCAAGAGCGCCGTATACAATGCTCTCCGCTATACTTTTCTTGCCGTCCAGCATAACGCAGTTGATGAGCTTTGTAACGACCTTGCTTGTATAAACCGGGTCGGCTAAAACGTCCCGCTTTGATACATGTCCTTTGCGTGGCACGATGCTTCCCTCCTAAAGCGGCTAAACAGCCGCAGGTACTCTGATCTCCAGTTTATAATCTCTCGATCAGTACGGCCTCTACGTCTATATTGACAATGGCGAATCAACAATTCGTTCGAGGCGCGGTAAATTCAATGAATAGTGAATGGTTGTTACTTTTTAGCGCGTTTGGCGCCGTATTTGGAACGGGCTTGGTTACGTTTCGCTACGCCGGCTGTATCTAAAGTGCCGCGCAGGATGTGGTAACGCACGCCGGGAAGGTCTCTGACCCTGCCGCCGCGGATGAGCACGACGCTGTGTTCCTGCAGGTTATGCCCCTCGCCGGGGATATAGGCCCATACCTCGATGCCGTTTGAAAGCCTGACGCGCGCCATCTTGCGAAGGGCCGAATTGGGCTTCTTGGGCTTGTCGGTTTTAACGTTTGTGCAGACGCCGCGTTTTTGCGGGTTGGGGCGGTCCGTACGCTTTTTGTTAAAAGAATTGTAGGACTTGCCCAGCGCGGGGGACTTGGATTTCCATGTCTTGGCTCCGCGCCCTTGCTTTACGAGCTGGTTGAATGTTGGCAATATTGCACCTCCTTTTAAGCTGATACGCCATTGTGAGCTCGGCTGTTTATAGCCTGCGCGCCGATTCCATACAAAATACTGCGTATAAAGTAACGCGCTGAAAAATTCTATCACCGAAACGTTTATTTGTCAAGAAAATTTTATATTTGTCTTGTCTTTGATATATTTATGCGCAGAGCCAGCCCGCGCAGGCTGGTTTTATGTCATAATAATGTAATATTCCGCACTTGAAAACGGGTTCCGCATATGCTATAATCATCAAAGCATAAACGCATATTACGGAGAGTAACCGCGCGGCGGAGCCGCAGAGAGCCGGTGATGGTGCAAATCCGGCGCGAACCCCGGGGTGAAGATCACCGTATTGCGCCGTTCGCGGTGCGGCGGCTTGGCCGATAATTTATTAATGGTAGGCTTGGACGAAAATCCCGCGTTAAGGGATATTGAGTGGGCATTTTATTTATGCCAATTTCAGGTGGTACCGCGGAAAATAACCCTTTCGCCCTGACGGGTGACGGGGTTTTCTTATTTATGAGGAGGCATTGCAATGTTTGACAAGGTAACGAGCAGCATGGATTTTACGGCGCGCGAGCAGGAGATATTGAAATTTTGGGAAGATAACAAGATATTTGAAAAGAGTATCGGGTTAAGGGAAGGCGCGCCGGTTTTTACGTTTTATGACGGCCCGCCCACGGCCAACGGCAAGCCGCATATCGGGCATGTTATAACGCGGGCGTATAAGGACGCTATCCCGCGTTACAAGACCATGAAGGGATATAAGGTTTTGCGCAAGGCGGGCTGGGATACGCACGGGCTGCCCGTTGAGCTTGAGGTTGAGAAGGAACTGGGGTTAACGTGCAAGCAGGATATTGAGAAATACGGCGTGGAATCGTTTATAAAACGTTGTAAGGAGAGCGTTTGGAGGTACAAATCGGAATGGGAGGACATGAGCCGCCGCGTCGGTTTTTGGGCGGACATGGAGAACCCTTATATAACCTATGATAACAACTATATAGAGTCCGTATGGTGGGCCGTAAAGCAGATATGGGACATGGGCTTTATCTACAGGGGGCATAAAATTGTGCCGTATTGCCCGCGCTGCGGGACATCCTTGTCCAGCCACGAGGTGGCGCAGGGTTATAAGGATGTGAAAGAGGATTCGGCTTTTGTGCTGTTTAAGGTAAAAGACGCGGAAAACGAATATTTCATGGCGTGGACGACCACGCCCTGGACACTGCCGTCGAACGTGGCTCTGGCGGTTAACCCCGATGAATATTATGTCAGAGCGAAGGATGATTCAGGCCGGATAATGATACTTGCCGAAGCATTGGTCACAAAGGTGCTGGGTGAGGAAGCCGAGGTTTTGTCGCGCTTTTTAGGCAAAGAGATTGACCGCAAGCGTTATGAGCCGCTGTTTGACTTTGCCGGTGACGCAGACGCTTTCTACGTTGTCTGCGCGGATTATGTAACGCTTACGGACGGCACGGGTATCGTCCACACCGCGCCGGCGTTCGGCGAGGACGACTACCGCTCCGGCATGGCCTATGGTTTGCCTTTTGTGAACCTTGTCGATGAAAGGGGCTGCTTTACCGAAAACGTTAAGCCCTGGGCAGGGATGTTTGTAAAGGATGCCGACCCGCTGATAATAAGAAGTCTGAAAGAGTCGGGGCTTTTGTTCAAAAAGATGCCCTATGAGCACAGCTATCCTTTTTGCTGGCGCTGTGATACGCCGTTGATATATTACGCAAGGGAGTCATGGTTTATCAAGGTTACGGCGGTGCGTGACCGGCTTATAGAAAATAACAACTCGATAAACTGGCTGCCGGATAATTTCCGTACGGGCCGTATGGGCGACTGGTTAAAAAATGTTATAGACTGGGACATGAGCCGCGACCGCTATTGGGGTACGCCGGTGCCGATATGGCTTTGTGACTGCGGGCATCAAAAGGCTGTCGGAAGCGTTGCGGAATTGAAAGAATCCGCCGCAGCCGTTAATAGGGATATGATAGACGGGCTGGAGCTGCATAAGCCCTATATAGATGGAATCGCGTTGGACTGCCCTTTGTGCGGCGCTGTGATGAAGCGCACGCCGGAGGTAATGGACTGCTGGTTTGACGCCGGCTCAATGCCCTTCGCGCAGTGGCACTATCCTTTTGAAAACGCCGATACCTTTGACGAAAACTTCCCGGCTGACTTTATCTCTGAGGCGCAAGACCAGTCCCGAGGCTGGTTTTATACGCTGTTGGCGATATCGACGCTTTTGTTTAAGAAATCCTCGTTTAAAAATTGCATTGTGTTAGGCCATATACAGGATAAAAACGGCCAAAAAATGTCAAAGTCCAAGGGCAATATGGTGCAGCCCTGGGATTTTCTTAATAAACAGGGCGCGGACGCGGTGCGCTGGTACTTCTACACCTTCGGCGCGCCTTGGCTGTCCAACCGTTTTAACGAGGAAATGCTGAACGAAGGCCAGCGGAAGATGATGGGCACGCTGTGGAACGCCTACGCGTTTTTTGTGCTGTATGCCAACATCGACGGGTTTAATCCGGCGGAATATAAGCTTCCGGCAGCATCGGAGCTTGCGCCGATGGACCGTTGGGTGCTGTCAAAGCTGAACACCCTTGTCAAACATGTTGATAAAAATATAGGGGAATACCGACTGACCGAAGCCGCCCGTGAAATGGCACAGTTTACGGACGAGCTTTCAAACTGGTACATCCGCCGTTCCCGGGAGCGTTTTTGGGCGGCGGGTATGGAGACGGACAAGGTAAACGCGTATATGACGCTGTATACGGTTTTGGTTACGCTTGCGGAGCTTTGCGCGCCGTTTACGCCTTTCATAGCCGAGGGGCTTTACCAGAACCTGGTACGCTCCGTTGATAAATCGGCTGTTGAAAGCGTGCATTTGCGCCCGTTCCCCGTTTGCTGCAATGATTATGTGGATGTCAGGCTTGAAACCGACATGGACGGCGTACTGACAATAGTGGAACGCGGACGCGCCGCGCGCAACTCCGCTTCCGTCAAAAACCGCCAGCCCCTGCCCGCGATGTATGTAAAAGCCGGCTTTGATCTGCCTGTGAGTTACCATGATATAATACTGGAAGAATTAAACGTCAAAGAATTGTTGTTTACCGACGATATGGAGCGTTTCGCCGCGTATTCATATAAGCCGCAGCTGCGTACGCTGGGCAAAAAATACGGCAAGCTTCTGCCGCAGATAGGCGAGGCGCTGGCGGCGCAGAGCGGCGGCGGGTTTTTGGCGCGGCTTAGGGAAGGCGGGGTAACGCTTAATATATCGGATAATGAGGTGCATTTGACCGAGGAGGATGTGCTTGTAGCCGAAGCGCGGGGTGAGGATTTCGCCGCTGATACGGGCAAAGGGGTCACGGTGGCGCTGGACATGCGCCTGACGCCGGAGCTTATCGAGGAGGGTTTCGTGCGTGAAGTTGTCTCAAAGCTTCAAAACATGCGCAAGGAAGCCGGGTTTAACGTTGTTGATAAAATACGCGTGGGGTTCAAAGCAAGCGGTGTTTTGTCCGGCGTTATCTCACGCAACGCGGATTTTATAATGTCGGAGGTACTTGCCGTCACCGTATCGGAGGGGGCGGACACTGACGGCTTCGCCAAATCCTGGGACATAAACGGCGAGGAAGCGGAGTTCAGCGTGAGGGTTTGCAATGAGTAGTTTGTTGATTAAAAACGGGCATATTATTGACCCCGCTAACGGCATATCCGAGGTTGGCGACGTGCTTGTTAGGGACGGTAAAATATCGGAAATTAAAGGAAACATTGACACAAACGCGGAGATTGCCGTGGACGCCGCGGGCAAGCTTGTCGCGCCGGGGTTTATCGACCTGCACGTCCATTTCCGCGAGCCGGGCTTTGAGCATAAGGAAACCATTGCCACGGGCGCGGCTTCGGCGGCGCGCGGCGGTTTTACCACCGTCTGCTGTATGGCCAACACCAATCCGGTTGTTGATAATGCGGTACTTGTAAAGTTTATCCGCCAAAAGGCCGCCGGTATACCAGTAAACCTGCTTCAATTCGGGGCCGCCACGCGCGGTATGCTGGGCGCGGAGCTTGCCGAGCTTGAGGGCATGGCTAAAGCCGGTATAGCCGGGATAAGCGAGGATGGTAAAACCGTAGCCAACGCGGGGCTGTACCTGAAAATTTTGATAAAGGCCAAAGAACTTGGCTTGACGGTGTACTCCCATTGCGAGGAGCTTACCCTCATAAACGGCGGCGTTCCGGCGATTGCAGAGGATATCATCATTGCGAGGGATATCATGCTGGCGGAGGAAGCCGGCGCTAACCTCCATATCTGCCATCTTTCCACGGAGGGGGGCGTCAGGCTTGTAAGGGAAGCTAAAGCCAGGGGAGTAAAAGTGACATGCGAGGTTGCGCCGCATCATTTGTTTTTAACGCGGGCCGACATCCCCGGCGAAGACACCAACTATAAAATGAGCCCGCCGCTGCGCCGAAAAGAGGACGCCGCCGTCCTTCGCAAGGCCTTGCGTGAAGGTGTGATCGACTGTATCGCGACGGATCACGCGCCGCATAGCGCGGAGGATAAATCTTGCGGCTGGTTTAATGCCGCTAATGGTGTAACCGGCTTGGAAACAGCGTATCCGGTGTGTTTTACTAAGTTGGTGAAAACCGGATTTATGTCCGATGTAGAACTAATAGAACGGCTGTCAACTAATCCGGCGCGGATTTTGGGTATCAATAAAGGTTCGCTCACAATTGGTTCAGATGCTGATATAGTTATTATAGATCAAGAGAAAAAACACATAATAAATGCTGCGGATTTCGCGTCCATGGGTAAAAATACACCCTGGAGCGGCCGCGAAGTCTGCGGGGATGTTGATATGACGATTCTAGGCGGGAAGGTTGTTTACAAATGTTGGGCACGGCGGTAAACGCGGCGGCGATTGTTGCCGGAGGGCTTGTGGGATTATTGATTAAAGGCCGCCTGAAAGAGAATTTGCGCGCCACGATTATGCAAGGCATCGCGTTGGCTGTCGCCCTTATAGGTTTTTCCGGCGCGGCGGATACGCTGATAAACGGCGGCGCGTCAACGCTGGTGTTTATCATGAGCCTTGCCGTTGGCGGGCTTGCCGGCGCTGCGCTGGACATCGACCATAAATTCACCGTGTTCGCCGCCTTTATAGAACGCAAGATTTCACGCGGTAAGGAAGGCTTGTCCAAAGGTTTTGTCACGGGCAGCATCCTTTATTGCGTGGGAACGATGGCGGTAGTCGGTTCAATCGAGAGCGGCGTTTTGGCGAAGCACGACATCTTATTTGCGAAATCAGCCTTGGACGGCATTTCCGCCATAGTTTTGGGAGCGGCTCTCGGCCCCGGCATTATCCTCTCAGCCGCGTCGGTTTTTTTATACCAAGGCGCGATAACCCTTGCGGCGGGCCTGGTTTCGCCTTACATAACGCAGGACATGCTGGCGCAGATATCTGTTACAGGCGGGGTGCTGGTGCTCGCCATAGGATTAAACTTGTTGAATGTAACAAAAATAAAACTGGCAAATTTCCTGCCGGCGATTTTTGTGCCTGTTGTATATTATGCTATATATGGTCTATTCGTTGTATAACAATATAATAAAGGGGCGGTTTGAATGGCATTCGCGATTGACAGGTTGATTGAGAGGATTAAGGAACTTCGTTCGCCCGTATGCGTTGGGCTTGACCCAAGCACGGACTTGCTGCCGGAATCGTTGCTGCGACGTTATGCCGCAGACGTACCGGGCGCGTTCTTAGAGTTTAACAAATGTATTATTGACGCCGTTTACGGCATTGTACCTGTAGTTAAGCCGCAGATTGCTTTTTATGAGCGATATGGGATTGCCGGGATCAGCGCGTATCTTGAAACGGTGAGTTATGCGAAAAGCCGTGGTTTGCTTGTTATAGGCGATATAAAACGGGGAGATATCGGCTCTACCGCCGCCGCTTACGCCGACGCTCATTTAGGGGAGGACGGCCCCGATTTTGTTACGATTAACCCCTATTTAGGCCGCGACGCGGTTGAGCCGTTCATTAACGCCTGCCAGAAAAATGGAAAAGGTTTATTTGTGCTGGTAGTGACTTCCAATCCCGGCGGCGCGGATTTGCAAAATCTGGAATTGCAAAAGGGCGGGCGGTTGTACGAGCATGTAGGCGGTCTTGTATCAGAGTGGGGAAAGGATTTGGTAGGTACAAAAGGCTACAGCTCCGTCTGTGCGGTAGTCGGAGCGACGGCGCCCGCTCAGGCAAAGAAGCTTAGGATGTCTATGCCGCAGACATTCTTCCTCATACCCGGATACGGGGCGCAGGGCGGTACGGCGGCGGACGCGGCGGTGTGTTTTAACAAGGACGGGATAGGCGGTATAGTAAACTCCTCGCGCGGGATTATCGCAGCGTGGAAAAAGCCTGAGTACGCCGAAAAATACGGCAAGGATGCCGGGTGTTACGCCGATTGCGCCAGAAGCGAAGCAATAAAAATGATAGAGGATTTGCGCGGGCATATCGGGGGTTTAAATGATTAACAGCAACAATGCGCTGATACTTAAAAATGAGCAAGTAGCGCGTGATATATATGTTATAGAACTGCATATACCAAATATAACGTTTATATGCCGCGCAGGGCAGTTTGTAAACCTTTACACAGGTAACAACGCCATGCTGCTGCCGCGTCCGATAAGCATCTGCCGTGCCGATAAAAACCGCGGTGTTATCAAACTCGTTTACCGAATCGCGGGCAAGGGTACGGAGATCATCAGCCGCATGAAGCCGGACAGCCTGATAAGGGTTATGGGGCCTCTTGGGAACGGGTTCAAACTTGAACACGGAAAGGTGGCTTTGGTTGGCGGCGGGGTGGGTATACCCCCGCTTCTTGAGCTTGCTCATGCCTTGCGGGAAAATGATGATGAAACTGATATCAATGTATTTATAGGATACAGAAACAACGAAACCTTCCTGCTGAACGAATTTAGAGAAATCTGCCGGCACGTAGATATCGCGACGGATGACGGCAGCGCCGGATTTCATGGCAATTCGGTTGATTTATTTAAAAATGGGGATACAACCCAGGCGGATTTTGTTTATGCCTGCGGTCCCTTGCCCATGTTGAAAAGCTTGTCGGAATATATGAGGAACCGCGCGGATAGGCTTTTCTTATCGCTGGAGGAACGCATGGGATGCGGAACGGGCGCTTGTATGGGATGCGCGGTAAAGGTTCGTGACGGCGCAAATTGGGTATATAAACGTGTTTGCCGGGACGGGCCGGTATTTACCGCGTCGGATTTGCTATTTGACATTGAAGGGGCTTAATATGAGGGTCAATTTATCTGGTGTGGAATGGAAAAACCCTGTAACTACGGCTTCCGGGACGTTCGGATCCGGGCGGGAATTCGCGGAATTCTTTGAGCTTGGCAAGCTCGGGGCGGTTACTGTTAAAGGCGTTTCATTAAAACCCTGGGCTGGGAACCCTCCGCCGCGCATTGCCGAAACCTTCGGCGGAATGCTTAATTCGATAGGATTGCAAAACCCGGGCGTTGAGGCATTTATACGTGACGACATACCCTTTTTGCGCGGATTCAACGTTAATATAATCGTAAATGTCTGCGGTAACAGCATTGATGAATATGCAGCTGTTATAGAACGTTTAGCATCGGCAGATATTGATATGCTGGAGCTTAATATAAGCTGCCCAAATATTTCCTCGGGCGGCATAGCCTTTGGTACAGACAGCCGCCTCACCCACGAAGTGGTAAAACGATGTAAAGCCGCGGCACGTCAGCCTTTGTTTGTAAAGCTATCTCCAAACGTCACCGATATAGCAGAGATTGCGAAAGCCGCCGAAGCCGGCGGCGCGGACGGATTATCGCTGATCAATACGCTGGTTGGCATGAAAATTGATATACGGCGTAAAAAGCCGCTGCTCGGCAACCGGGTCGGCGGTTTATCCGGCCCGGCTATTATGCCTGTTGCCGTACGCGCTGTGTACCAGGTCTATAAAGCGGTGAGGATTCCTATAATTGGTATGGGCGGGATAACAACCGGAAGTGACGCCGTGGAATTCTTAATGGCGGGCGCCTCTGCCGTTGCCGTCGGCACGGCGGGACTGATAAATCCCTATGCCGTTATAGAAGTTATAGAAGGTATAGAACAATTTATGCAAAACGAAGGTTATTCAAATATAAAAGAGATTGTCGGCTGTGCGCATAATGAATAATATTAAGAAGGGGAAGCTAACGGATAAGCTTCCCCTTCTTAATTACTTATGTTTCTTCTTTCCCTTAATCTCCGGCACAGGCAAATGATCGTTTTTAGGGATATTCTGAGTTTCGCTGCTCTCGGTGCCGTGCGGTTCCTTCGGGCTTGGACGGCGCATTCCTGCTTTAGCCAATTCAAACACTCCTAAACTGTTATTGTTATAATAGTTATAGGATTATTATTATCAGTATAACAGAATTTATACAACCATTAATTCTCCCTGTTTTCCTCGTCCTTTTCAGCGCCGCAGCCGCAGCATTCCTCGTTTTCGGATTCGCATTTGTTAAGGCTGTTCAGGCAGGCGGCAAGGGCTTTGCCCAGTTCGTCCACAAGATCGGCGGTCTTGGATACGGCTACTTTGGTAACGTTGCGCACACGGGGTTCCATATCCTTCGCGAACTCACCTATTTTACAGCCCACATTTTTAAGAAAAGTCTCGGTGTTATGGCAAAATTCCTGAAACCTGTCGGCGATGTCCTCATCGTCACAAAAAAACTCGTTCCCGCACGACGCTTTAAGGGCTTCCAGAAGCTTGCCGGCCTCCTCAACGCTGATCTTGCCGTCCTCTACCATTTGCAATATCTTGATTCTCTCTTCTTTCATCTTCGTTGCCTCCCATCTATTTTTATTTATATACGTTAAAAATCCGGTAAAGTTTAAAAATCATCGGGCCTATCGGAATTTATGCCTAAATGATGCAAAACAGCCGAAACAATGCGTTGGCTGGCTTTCCCGTCGCCAAAGGGGTTTGCCGCGGCCGCCATTCTGTTGTAAACACCCGTATCATTCAAAACGCTTTTCACGGCGCCATACACCGTTTCGTATGAATTCCCGCCAAGCATCAGCGCGCCTGTTTCAACGCCCTCCGGGCGCTCCGTGACGTTGCGCAGCACAACGCAGGGTTTGTTCAGAATAGGCGATATCTCCTGTATTGCCGCGGAATCCGTCGCTATCATAAAGGCTGAGCCGGCTAAGCGGTACATATCTTCGGTATCGACAGCGTCCGTCAAAACAATACGGTTGTGGCCGCTAAGCTCGGCATACGCCGCGGTACGTACATCCGGGTTTGGATGAATGGGCCAAACAAGCGTGACATCCGGGTTTTCGTCAACCACGCGGCGAAGCGCGCGGCACATGTCTGTCATCGGCTGCCCAAGGTTTTCGCGCCTGTGGGAGGTCATTACAATAAGACGTCCGTTTTTATCCAACCCGTTAAGCGCGTCCCTTTTGTAGCGGTATTCACCTTCTTTGGATAAAATACTTAAAATTGCGTCTATTTCGGTGTTGCCCGTTACATAGATACTATCAGCGGGGGTATTCTCATTCAAAAGGTTTTGCCTGGCGGATTTCGTTGGCGCGAAGTGTACGTCGGCGATACGCCCGGTTAAAAGGCGGTTCATTTCCTCCGGATACGGCTCGCGTTTATTATACGTCCTAAGCCCGGCCTCAACATGCCCGACAGAGACCCCCGCGTAAAAACCCGCCAAAGACGCGGCAAAGGTTGTCGCCGTATCGCCGTGCACCAATAGGATATCCGGGCGGATTTCATTCAGATATTCCCCGGCTCCGGTCAGCGCTTTGGTTACGATCTCGGTCAGTGTCTGCCCGCCGCGCATGATGTTCAGGTCATGGTCGGGCACAATGCCGAAGGTATCCAGCACCGAATCCAGCAGTTCCCTGTGCTGCGCCGTTACAAGCACTTTTGTGTCAAACGCGGGATGGGCGCGGAGAGCCAGCACCAAGGGCGACATCTTTATGGCTTCCGGCCTTGTGCCGAAAGCGCAGACAATGTTGATTTTCTTATCCATTAGTTTCTCCTGTTAATCGATTATTTAAACTTTGAAATACGGTTTAAAGCATCGCTTTTGAAACGGTTGATATACCCTTCTATAAAACTTTCCGGGTCAAGGGTTTCATCGGTGATAAACCGTGACATATCTATACCGTAGATAGCTTCTTGTATTTTATCCGTAAAATGGGAGGCGAGGAAGGTAGCGTTTGCGCGGCGCCGCCCTAAAACGGCGCTGTCGTAGCTCTTGCCGCCCGTGATCTGCGAATCGAAAACCCCTGCCAGCGCCGCTCCGATTCCGGGCCGCAAGCCTACGTCAAACACAGTTTTATCCCCATCGCAAAGCCAGTCCAAGCCGCGCCAGAGCTCGCAGCCGTAAAGTGTTTCCGGACGCTCCCCGGGGGGCAGCGAGCGTATGGCCTTAATAACGCGTAAAGCCACAGCCACATGGGTGTCGTGCTTATCCGCCGGGTTATGCGTATAAACAACCCTGGGGCGCGCGGCGCGCAAGAGCTTGGTTATATCTTGAACGGGCGCGTCATTGCCGTTCTCCTTTATTTCCTCCGAAGAATGCATAAGCTGCACACAGACGGCGTATTCGCCGATATAAGCGGCTTTGCGCTGCTCCGCCACACGCGCGCGCTTCATGTCCTCATCGGTGTACGAAGCGTAAAGCCCGTCTCTGGGCGAGCCAGCGCCGTTCGACACCACAACGCCCGTGTACCAGAGTTCAGTATGCCCGAAGCATTTCAAAATCCCGTCATAGGACATAAATTCCAAATCGTCCTGATGCGCTCCTATACCCATGTGGGTAGTGCGCGCAAAAGCCTGCTCCGTGCCGGTTCCGTCAGGGATGAAGATGTCGCGGTCCGATTTGCTGAAGGATATGTTCATTGCGGTTCATGCCTCCGAATGTCTTTTTCAAGTGCCAAGCGTATAATAAACATCAGACCATACTCGCCGCGGCTACGCTCTGACCTACGCGGCGGTTACGCTCATCGGGGAGACGCAGCGTTATTTTTTCGCTTAGCGCGCAATACTCATCCCTCAATACCATCTCCGCGTTTTCAAGGATTAATGCGCCGCCCCCGCCGGACATGACGCGTCCGAGCAGCAGCAGGTGCTTAATATCGTAAAAACGGCTGTAGTACGCCAATGTATAGCCTAAGTATATCCCTATGGAAATAAATATATCGCGGGCGCGGGTATCCCCATCCTTCATTAAATCCTGCACAGCCTTCAATTTTTCGGCGGGCGAAAGGCTTTCGTCAAGCTCTATGCCCGCGGCAGGCGCAAGCTTTATAACCGCATCCTGAGAGAAGTACTTCACCCCGCGCCCTGTATCGCGTGACCACTCGTCATAACAGGCCTCCGGGGAGGCGTCGATGGGGACGAACGCAAGCTCGTTCAGCCAGCCCGTAATGCCGCCGCTTTCGTTTATATACCCGCCGGCCTCGCTGGTTCCCATTGCGATACCCAAAACGCGGCCTTCGCCGTATTCCATCGCCCCCGCCAATGCGGTGACATCACCGTCGTTTGCCACAACCAGCGGCACATTGCCTATTTCAGCCGCCGCCCGGGGATAGATATCCTTTACATGTTCGTCAAATTTATGCTTGGGAACCTTTAAAAACAGGGACGCCGCCATTGTACGGTTATCAATATAAATACCCGCCGAGCTTACGCCGATTGAATCGACGCGCGGCATTTTTGACGCCGCCAGTTTCATCGCGCCCACAATATGCCCGAAATGGTAGCCGGGGTCTTTGTTCAGCTTGGGATGCCATACGATTTCCTCAGAAAATACCGGAACACCGTCTACTACGGCGGATACCTTTATGTCGCTTCCCCCGGCGTCAAAGCCCAGACGGCAGCCGTCCAGCCCGCCTCCGATTTTCCCGCCGCCGGAATCCTTTCCTTCCGGCAAATCCTCAAACGCAACGGGCATTACCTTAAATTCCGATTCAAACACATTTGCCATAAAAACAAAGTCAAACGCCATCTTACCGCTTCCAAGGCTTTCAATATACCCGGCAAGGGCGCCGCTCCCAGCGACGTAAACCTTACACCCGCCGTAAATCCACAGCATCCCGGTTAAAACCCGCCATGCCATATACTTGTCCAAATCCGTTAAGTTTTCGGCATTTTCCACGTTATATGCAATACGGTTTACACCGTTGGCGCGTTCTACGGCAACAACAACCCCATCGCCGTTTTCAGCCTTTTCCGCATAGGCCGATAAAAGTTTGTCCAACGGCAAAAAACCCGCGTCCAAAGGCGGATGATGTTTAAAAGAAACGTCCAGTCCCATAAATGACCTGTTCATTAGAGCAAAACCCCCGGTAAATTCAATCATCCATATTTTAGCAAACCCGGACATTTAACGCAAGCACTGCTTAACTTCTTTTTTGCGGCGGGAACGCTTTAAGGATTGCAATAAGCGCCAGCCTGGCGCAAAGTCCCGTAACAACGCCGGCTGCGGCCCCCGATACAATTAGAATTGGCAAATAATATAATATACCCGCGTTTTCAACAACCAGGGCCGCCGCTAAAAGCTGGCCTATATTGTGGAACACCCCCCCGGCTATGCTTACGCCAATAACCGTCGGGAAGCGCGTTTGCTTCAACCCGATCATTACGGCGCAGGACAAAAACCCGCCCGCCGCGCTGTAGATAATACCCGACACGCCGCTGTACATAGCCCCCGTAAGAAGGACGCGCACCGCGGTGACGCCGAACGCGCAGCCGCCTCCGAACAAATGCATTGTTATAAGCGTAACGGTATTGGAAAGCCCAAGTTTTACGCCCGGAACCGCCGCGTCCAGAGGTATCAGCCGCTCCAGCCAGGCGAGGCAGACCGCCAAAGCGGTTAAAATGCCTATATACGCCGTTTTTTTAGCCATATGCTACCTCGTGACCGCGTCAATATGGGGGTCGCGGTTTTCGCCGGCAACTTCCACAACTACCCTATTCGGCAGGCAGACAATAAACTGCCCGGCCCGCGATATGCTTCCCTGTCTGACGCAGGAGCCGCCGGGGCAGCCCGCGTATGCCATGCGCACCGTTCCGCCGCGGATTTCCAGTATGTTTACACCGCTGTAAGCGGGAATGATGCTGTATTCCGGGACGTCCTCCGACAGCGGCAGCTCAGCCGCGACGCTTCCGTTCACGCTGATACGGGCGTAGCCCCCTTGGGGGGCATTGCGCCCCGTTATAAAGAATATCGCCGAAAGGGCAACAGCCGCTCCCAGCGATATCAGCAGTATCAGCACATCATATTTGTTAAAGAGCCTTTTCATTTTCCTATTATCTTGTTATACAGCTTGATATACTTACGCGCCGAGCTTTCCCAGGAATAATCGCAGGACATTGCGTTCCTTACCGCGGCGGCCATCATGTCCTTATTTCCGTAAACGTCCAGCGCGTCGCTGATGGCCCACATAAGGCCGCTGGCAAGGTAGTCCTCAAAGCTGAACCCGTTGCCGGACATTGTTTTCTTGTCGAAATGCTGCACCGTGTCGGCCAGGCCGCCGGTGCGGCGGACGATGGGAAGCGCGCCGTATCGCATGGCGGTAAGCTGGCCCAGCCCGCATGGCTCAAACAGTGACGGCATGAGGAAGAAATCCGACGAAGCGTATATTTTCTGCGCCAACGTGTCGTTGAACCCCAGGTAAATATTGCATTTTTCGGGGTATTTCCAGCGGAAATAATTGAGCATATGCTCATAACGCCCGTCGCCCTGACCCAGCATGATAAGCTGTACGTCGCGGTTCAGCAGCTCGTCCATAATAATGGATAATATGTCGAAGCCCTTTTGATCCGTAAGGCGTGAAATTATGCCGAGTACGGGCACATCGGGGCGTTGCGGCATTTGAAGCTCCTTTTGCAGGCCCGCCTTGTTCGTGGCTTTGCCCGCTACGGCGTTTTGGATGGTATAATTCTCAAAAATATGCCTGTCCGTTTCGGGATTATTCCTGTCATAATCAATGCCGTTTAAAATCCCGTACAGATCGGCGGAGCGTGACCGTATGACACCGTCCATGCTGAATCCGTACGACGGCGTCGTTATCTCCTGCGCGTAGGTCTCGCTTACCGTCGAAACCGCTGAGCTGTGCGCGATGCCCGCTTTTAACAGGCTTATATTATTATAGAACTCAAGCCCTGAAACGGAGAAATAGCCGTCGTTTAGATCCAGGTCGGACAGCACGCCGCGCCCGAAGACCCCCTGATATTGCAGGTTATGTATGGTAAACAGGCTTTTGGTTTCCTCATAAAAGACATATTTGGACAGCTTGTCACGTAAATAAACCGGAGCCAGCCCCGTCTGCCAATCATTTGTGTGGATTATATCCGGCTTAAAATCAACAGCCCCGGCCATTTCAACGGCGGCCTTGGAGAAAAACCCGAACCGCTCGTGATCGTCGCCGTAGCCGTAATACCCGTCCCTGTCAAAGAAATAATCGTTCCCGATAAAATAGGTTATAACCCCGTCCCACTCCAGCTGATAAACCGAAGCGTGCTGTTTGCGCCAGCCCATGCTTGTTTCAAAGCTTTTTCTGTAAACAAGCCCGTCCAGCAGACGCGCCGGGATTTTTCCGTATTTCGGCGTAACCACGCGGCAGTCTACGCCTTGCTTGACAAGCTCTTTCGGCAATGCCGCCGCAACCTCGCCCAGCCCGCCGCTTTTGGAAAAGGGTGTTACTTCTGAGGAAATGAATAGTATTTTAAGTTTATCTTCTGTCATAGCGTCTCCTGTAAAGTTTGTTTGGGCAGACATGAAGTCTGCCCCTACAGCTCTCTCCGCCCATCCAGCGCCCGCGCCAGCGTCGCTTCGTCTACATACTCAAGGTCGCCGCCTACGGGTACGCCGTGCGCTATACGCGTGACTTTGATTTCAAGGGGTTTGATCAGGCGGCTTAGGTACATTGCCGTCGCTTCCCCTTCGATGGTTGGGTTTGTGGCTATTACAACCTCGTGGAGCTCCTCGCCGCCGAGACGGGTCAGAAGCTCCTTAATTTTAATTTCAGCCGGGCTGATGCCGTGCAGCGGTGATATGGCCCCGTGCAGGATATGGTAAAGCCCCTTGAACTCGCGGGTTTTCTCATATGCCGCCATCGCCCTGGGGTCCTCCACCACCATAATCATGCCCCTGTCGCGGGCCTCGTCCTCGCAGATATGGCAGGGGTCGGCATCCGCCAGATTTTGGCATACCTGACAGTATTTAACCGTTTTCCTGGCCTCCGTTATGGTGTTTGCCAAATCAAAGGCCTTTTCCCGGGGCAGGTTCAGGATATGGAACGCGATACGCTGCGCCGATTTCGGCCCTATGCCCGGAAGCCGGGACAGCTCCTCAATCAGGCGGGCGACAACTTCGCCGTAATAATTCATATTTTAAAACGGCAGGTTAAGGCCGCCGGTTATCTTGCCCATTTCGTTTTGCGACAGCTCATCGGCGGCGCGGATGGCCTCGTTTACAGCCGTAAGCACCAGATCCTGGAGCATTTCGATATCGTCCGGGTCAACGACGTCCGGGCTTATGACAATCTCCTGCAGCTCTTTCTTGCCGCTGATAACGATCTTAACCGCGCCGCCGCCGCTTGTGACCTCAAGGGTGCGCTGTTCAAGGGCTTCCTGCGCGGCCTCCATCTGCTGCTGCATTTTTTGCGCCTGCTTCATTAACTGGTTCATATTGCCCATGCCGCCGGGCATACCGCCAAAAGGTTTCTTGTTCGCCATTATTAATCCTCCACTATCTGTATTGTCAATTTTTACGTATTATAAACTCCACTTCGGCGTTAAAGCCGTATTTTTCCTTTATCCTTGCCTTTAAGCTTTCCCTCTTGGTTTTAAGTATATCGTAAATGCCGGGGTTTTGGCAAATAACATGGATCATACCGTTTCCGGCGTACTCCGCCGATGTGGAGAGCAGTAAGCTCCGCTCCGCCGCGCCGAACCCCGCTATAATGCCGCCCCATTCGTCCCGGATGCGGGAAAGGGGGTTATCCGGCGGTTCTGTTTCTTGCGGTTTGTTTTCTTGCTTTTTCTCTTGCTTTATTTCTTGCTTTTCTATTATTTTAAGCTCTTCCTTTTTCTCTGTTTTCTCAGCCGTTAAGCCAATGCACTCCGCTTCCAGCAGAATCCTCGGATTCCCGGCGTAACGCATTTTCGGCACAAGTTCACTGAAAACACTTATAAAACGCGTCAATACCCCCGCCGTAATCCCGGCGGCGGCTTCTCGCAGACGGTTTACCTTTTCAACGGATAAATCGAGTATATGCGCCGCGCTGTCCCCGGCGGCAAGGGCGATAAGCGTATCGCGCAAATGGCTGAGGAATTCCGCCGTAACCTGATGCACATCCTTGCCGTTTTTTACCAGATTACTGATAATCTCCAGGCAGGATGCCGTATTTCCCGCGGATATACCGGAAAGCAGCCGGGAAAGGGCTTCCGTGCCGACTGAACCCGTAACTTCCATAATTTTCTCAAGGGTTATGCGCTCGTTCATATAAAAAGCCGCGCACTGGTCTAAAACCGAAAGGATATCGCGCATGGAGCCGTCCGCTATACGCGCGGCGTACCTTACGGCGTCGCCGTCGCAGACGATGCCCTCCGCCTCAAGATATCCCTCAACGGTCACAGCCATTGTTTCAAGGGACAGGCGCTTAAAATCAAACCGCTGACAGCGCGAATGGATGGTGGGCGGGATTTTTTGCGGGTCTGTGGTGGCAAGGATGAAAATAACGCCCTCTGGCGGCTCCTCAAGGGTTTTTAACAGCGCGTTGAATGCGCTTGTGGAGAGCATATGCGCCTCGTCAATAATATAAACCTTGTAACGCCCCTCGGCGGGCGGGTACTTCACTTCCTCGCGTATGTCGCGTATGTTGTCCACGCCGTTGTTTGATGCCGCGTCTATTTCGATAACGTTAAACCCGGTACCCCTGGAGATTGCTTCGCATGGGGCGCATGTTCCGCAGGGTTCGCCGTTTTTCTTTGCGCCACAATTTATCGCCTTGGCAAAAACAAGGGCGGTTGTGGTCTTGCCCGTGCCTCTGGTGCCGCAGAACAGATACGCGTGGGAAACCTTGCCCATCGTTACCTGGTTGCGCAAAGTCCGTACTATATGCTCCTGGCCCACTATGTCGGCGAAAAGCCGGGGCCTTAATCTCCTGTACAGCGCGGAATACAAACGGCTTCATTCCCTATGGTTTAATCGGACAAAACTTCCAATTGCTATTATACTAAATTTTTTGAAAAAATGCCATAAAAATTTAATTGTATTTTTTAAATTGCTGATATATAATTAGTTTCAAACATATTCCCGCCGCGCGCGTATATTACGAGTACAATTTATTAACCGGAGGGGTTAGGTTTATGATGAAAAGAATTTTTGCGTTAGTTATGGCGTTTGCTTGTTCCGCATTTGCTTTGAGCGGTTGCTTCACGCTTGGGGATGTGACGGTCGGATACACCGGAACCGCGCTGAGAGGGAACGGGAATTCAGTTACTGTTGTAAACGTTATTTACGAACCGATACGCAGAATTGAAGCAGCCAATGTATCCGTTACATTAAATATTTCCGCCGAAAGCAGCACTTCGGTAATCCACACGGCTGACAGCAACCTGGACGAACATTTATCCGTAAGTCTGAAAGACGGCGTGCTGACGATAGACTCCAATAACCGCCGGTATCTGGGAATGGACAACAGTATAATCTTTACCATAGGTACGGATGTTCTTGAGGGGCTGAAAATATCCGGGGATGCCGTAATCAACGGGGACGGGACGTTTACCGCCGATACGTTTAGCTTAAACATAAGCGGCGTTGCGAACGGGCAGCTTGACCTTGACGCCAGCACGGTTGAGATGACCGTTAGCGGCGCGGGCGCGTTCACGCTTACGGGCGGAACGGATAAACTGGATATAAGGAGCAGCGGCGCGTCCAGCATTAATACGCGCGGCCTGCTTGCAAGGGATGCGAAGGTGAACCTCAGCGGAGCGGGCTCCGTCAGCGTTTACGCTTCGGAAAACTTGGATATGGGCATTACCGGGGTAGGTTCTATAACTTACTTTGGCAGCCCGGATGTGTCGCAAAGGATAACAGGGATAGGTTCCATAAGAAAAGGTGACTAAAGCTTGTATAGGATAGTGATGCTCCGTGTTCGGATGTGATATAGGCATTGATCTGGGCACGGCGAGCGTTCTGGTCTATGTGCGCGGGCGGGGGATAGTGCTGCAGGAGCCTTCGGTGGTCGCGGTCATCAACTCAACCGGCGAAGTGCTTGAGGTAGGGGCGGCGGCCCAGCGGATGCTGGGCAGGACGCCGGGAAGCATATCCGCCATACGCCCGTTAAAGGAAGGCGTAATATCAAATTTCGATATAACGGAAAAATTGCTGCAATATTTCATCCGCAAGGTTGTAGGCAAGGGCATATTCTCACGCAAGCCGCGCATAGCCATCTGCGTGCCATGCAGGGTGACTGAGGTTGAGCGCAGGGCGGTTGAGGACGCCGCAAGGGAAGCGGGCGCCAGGCAGGTTTACGTCATAGAGGAACCCATAGCCGCCGCAATCGGCGCGGGTATAGACATAACCGCCGCGCGGGGCAGTATGGTTGTGGATGTGGGCGGCGGCACAACGGATGCCGCGGTTATCGCCCTTGGCGGTTTTGTGACGTCGGTCAGCATAAAAACGGGCGGCGACCACATGGACGACGCTATCATAAATTATGTGCGCAAAAAGTATAACCTCCTTATAGGGGAGCGCACGGCTGAATCGGTAAAAATAAGCATAGGCACGGCTTATCCCGCGCTTATAAAGGAATCTATAGAGATACGCGGCAGGAGCCTTAGCTCCGGGCTGCCGGAAAACCGTATTATTACGTCGGACGAGATTGCCGGGGCGTTGTCCGAGCCCATATCGGCGATAATGAGGGCTGTGCGCAATGTGCTGGAAACGACGCCGCCGGAGCTTGTGGCGGATATAGCCGACAGGGGTATCGTCCTGACCGGCGGCGGGTGCCTGCTGCACGGGCTTGATGTGCTGATGGCCGAGCAAATGGGCATTGACGTGGTTGTGGCGGACGATGCCGTAACCTGCGTGGCTTCGGGCACGGGCAAGTATGTGGAGCATATAGCGAGATATAACGCAAATGATTTCCTTGCCGGCAAAACGGGAAGGGAACTGGAGTTTTAAGGTTGAAAAGGAGGCCGAAACATGCTAAGAGGCTTATATATATCAGGTATCGGAATGCAGGCGCAAATGAACAGGATGGACGTTTTATCCAACAACCTTGCCAATGCGGATACCACGGCATTTAAAAGGGACGCGACGGCCTCGCGCGCTTTTACGGATGAGCTGATGCAGCGCATCCACGGCGAACAGTCCAATCCCGTCGGTATGCAAAGGCACGGGCGTCATATCGGGCAGTTCAGCAGCGGCGTTTTTGTTGATGAGGTATATACGGACTTTACGCAGGGAAGGCTGCGGAACGTGCATGACCCCTACACCGCGGCGATTGAGGGCCCCGGTTTCTTCGCGGTCAGCGTGGCGCTTCCCACCGGTGAGGTTGCGACGCGTTATACAAGGGACGGCAATTTTACGCTGAACCCCAACGGTATGCTTGTGACCAAGGACGGCGGCATGGTGCTTGACCAGAACGATATGCCCGTCTACATATCAATCGCGGACGGAGATACGGCAATCGGCCTGAGGGGTGAGGTTTTATCCGGCGGCAACTATATCACCACCCTCCAGCTTGTGGATTTTGAGGATTACACGACCCTGCGCAAGGTTGGCAATAATTACTACGATATCACGGAGCAGACGCAGCAGGTTGTTTTCACAGGTGCCGTCATTCACATGCATGTTGAGGATTCCAACATAAACGCCGTGCGTGAGATGATTGAGATCATTAACGTATCGCGGATTTATGAGGCTAACGCCCGTTTTGTGCAGGTAATGGACACGACGCTGGGCAAGGCCGTGAATGATATAGCGCGGAAGGGATAATGAAAAAATTCCTTGTTGAAAAAATTTTGCAATTGTGTTAGTATATTATGAACGGCAATAGGATGCAGGACAGGGGGCATATATTATGATGCGTTCGTTATGGACAGGGGCTTCGGGCATGATAGCCCAGCAAACCAACGTCGATGTTATCGCGAATAACCTCGCGAACGTAAACACCACGGGATATAAGAAAGAAAGGCTTGAATTCAAGTCGCTGCTATACCAGACCCTCGCCCAGGCGGATCTGGACCCCGCGAACGGAATGGGTTCGCGCCCCGTAAACCTTCAGGTGGGTTTGGGCGTACGCCCCGTCGCCACTGCGAGGATGTTTGACCGCGGGAACCTTGAGGTAACGGAAAACAACCTGGACTTTGCCATTGAGGGTTTCGGATTTTTCGCCGTAGAAACGCCGAACGGAGTCGCGTACACGCGCGACGGCTGTTTTAAGCTTGCGACGACCGTCCAGGGCTCATACCTCGTTACTTCCGACGGTTATATGGTGCTTTCCACAGACGGAGGCCCCATCATCCTTCCGCCCGAAGTCACCATGCACGATGTAGAAGTGGATTACAGAGGCAGGTTCTTATTCATGGGTGAAGAAGGGGAGCAGATAGAACTGGGTTTCCAATTGGAGATTGTGCAGTTTTCCAACACCCAGGGGCTTGAAGCCGTCGGCTCAAACCTTTTCCGCGAAACCGTGGCCTCCGGTCTGCCTTTATCGGAACCCGGCGGCGATGTGCCCAGCCTGAGCAAAGTAATACAAGGCGTGCGCGAAATGCCAAACGTGCAGATAGCGGAAGAGATGGTGCGCCTGATAATCGCGCAGCGCGCTTACGAAATTAATTCCAAGGTCATAAGCACCTCGGACGATATGCTGCAAACGGCGAACGGCCTGAAGAGACCGTAGTTAACAATTAATATTTAGCAATTAATATAAGGAGGCGCGGCTATGAGTATATCTATTGGGAACATACCGGCTTATGTGCCTCCGTCCAGCGCATATGTTGCGGAGGCGGCGACGCATCTGCAATCGGAAATGGCAAAGACGGATAACCTTGTAAATGATATCCGCAACGCCCAGAGCGGGGAGTGCCCCGTCGCGCTTATGGATGCGTGCAAGGCGTTCGAGTCGTATTTCCTGCAGATTATGTTCAAGGAGATGCGGAATACCATTCCAGAGGCGAAGGACGGCTTTTTTGTCAAATCCAACGCGGAGAAGATATTTGAGGGAATGCTGGACGAACAGATGTCGATAATGGCGGCAAATAACGGCGGCATCGGCCTTGCCGCGTTTATGTTCCGGCAAATGCAGCGCGAGGGCCTCACATACGAAAACGCCGGGAGCCTCGGACAAGGGCAGCCGGAATGACCAATGGGGTTGTGACGCTTGAAGGCTCCGTTGAAAACGTAATTTTTAGGAATGATCAGAACGGATATACGGTTTTTGAAGTTTTAAGCGTTTCCGGCGGGGATTTGCCCGGCGCGGAAAGTAAGGTTACCTGCACCGCCTTTTTGCCCGATATCAGTACCGGCGAAAATGTGCGGCTGACAGGTAATTTTGTTATGCACCCCTCTTACGGGATGCAGTTTGGCGTACAAGCCTTGGAACGCAGCGCGCCTACCTCTGTCCCGGGGATTATTAAGTATTTGTCAAGCTCCGTAAAGGGCATCGGCGAGCGGACGGCAAAGCGCATAACGGATATGTACGGCGCGGAAACGTTTGATATAATCGAGCGGCATCCCGATATGCTGGCAAAGGTACCGGGTATAACACATAAAAAGGCGCGGGCGATAAGCGAATTGTTCAAGGAACAGAGTTCCCTGCGCCACACAATGATGTATTTGCAGCAGTTCGGCGTATCCCCGGCGTTTATAAATAAAATTTACAGGCGGTATAAGGAAGAGAGCATCGAAATCGTCCGGCGCAACCCGTACCTTCTTGCGGAGGATATCATCGGCATCGGCTTTAAGACTGCCGACGCTATCGCCGGACGTGTCGGTATTGAGCCGGATTCGGAGTTCCGCGTCAGGGCGGGGATTAAGTTTATTTTAAACGAAGCCGCAAGGGGCGGTCATGTGTATTTGGAAAAGGACGAGCTGTGCCGGGAAACGGCGGAGCTTCTGGGCGTGGACGGCGACACCGCGGAGAACGCGCTGCATAAATTGCAATTCGAACGGCAGGTTATGCAGGACAATCAAAACGGGATAACTGCCGTTTATCTGAACAGGTATTTTTATGCGGAGAGTTTTGTCGCAAAGAAGCTGCTTGAGTTGAATTCCGGCGTTAAGAGGACTATTATTGGCGAGGAAAATGAAATTTTCCGGCGGGAAGGCGGGTTTGCGCTGGCGGAATGCCAAAAGCAAGCGGTACGCGCTGCGTTTGATTCCGGCGTTTTGGTTATTACCGGCGGTCCCGGGACGGGTAAAACAACTGTAATAAATACATTGATATCCCTGTTCGACAAATGCGGCCTTACTGTAGAACTGGCGGCCCCAACCGGGCGCGCGGCTAAGCGCATGGAGGAAGCCGCCGGGCGGGAAGCCAAGACCATCCACAGGCTTCTGGGCATGAGCGGCGGCGACGAGGGCCGCGACAATAAGGTTGAGCGGGATGAGGACAATCCCATCGAGGCCGATGTTGTAATTATTGACGAAAGCTCGATGGTTGATATAACGTTGATGTATTATCTGCTTAGGGCTATTAAACGCGGCACAAGGCTTATCCTTGTGGGCGACGCCGATCAGCTGCCCTCCGTCGGGCCGGGCAATGTTTTAAAAGATATTATTAAGTCCGGCGAAATCGTTGTGGCGCGGCTTACGGAGATTTTCCGGCAGTCCAGAGAAAGCGCCATTGTGATGAACGCGCATCGCATAAATCAGGGAGAGCGTCCCGAGCTTAACGCCAACGGGCGCGGGTTTTATTTTATGACATGCAAAAGCATGGAGAGTGTGCAGGAGGCGATAACGGGCCTTGTGCGAGACAGGCTGCCGGGATACGCGAACGCAGACCCCCTGACCGAAATACAGGTGCTTACCCCCATGCGAAAATCCGGGCTGGGCGCGCAGCATTTGAACCATATATTACAGCAGGCGCTGAACCCGCCCGACTCAGGGCGCAGGGAGAAGGAGCTGGGCGGCTATATCCTCCGCGAGGGGGACAAGGTTATGCAGATAAAGAACAACTATAATCTGGCGTGGCGTACGGGTGACGGGGCAACCGAGGGAACGGGCGTATACAACGGGGACGGCGGGGTTATCGTTAAAATCGACGAGGACAGCGAACTGCTGCGCGTATGCTTTGACGGAGGGCGGCTGGTGGATTACGAATTCGGCAGGCTTGATGAATTAACGCCCGCATATGCCGTAACCATCCATAAATCCCAGGGCAGTGAATATAAGGTTGTTGTAATACCGGTATTCAGCGGCCCGCCGCAGCTTATGACGCGCAACCTCCTATATACCGCCGTAACCCGCGCCAGGGAGCTGGTCGTACTGGTAGGCCTGCCTGAAACTATGTACGCGATGGTGCGCAATAACCGTGAGGTTCGCCGTTTTTCGGCCCTTGACCACAGAATTAATAAGATTAAACATATGATGGCTGATTAAATGGACAACGGTCTGGAAAAATCTTTGAACGGCATAGCGGCAGCCGCGCCGGAAAAACTGGTATTAAGCGGCCCGGAAAAAGGGGCGGCTTTTAGGCGCGTAAACATAAGGCTGGGCAAACAAGGTTATCAGGTTGAGAAACTTACTGAAACCCAGGCATTTCATGAACGTATCGGCGAAGGAAAGCTTGCGGCGTATTTAAGCGGCTTGTTCGGAATGGGTTTTCGGCAGCTTCACGCCTGGGACGCGGACGGCAGGGAATATGCCGTGCGGGTTGCGAAATCCGGTAAGGTTATATCGAATAAACGGAATGCCGGGGTTAAGCCTGTTGAACGGACGGAGCATGACCGGGACAAACGGTATATTATTTCCGAGGGCGCGGATGTGCCGGCCTTTAGGGATATGGGGATTTTTACGGCATCGGGCAAAGTCGCCGCCAATATGTACGATAAATTCAAACAAATAAACCGATTCCTAGAAATAATTGATGATGTCTATAAATCCGGCGTCCCCAATCCCGTGCGCGTGGCGGACTTCGGGTGCGGCAAGAGTTACCTCACTTTCCTTGTTTATTATTATTTTACCGTAATAAAAGGGGTTTCCGCCGAAATAGTGGGGCTGGATTTGAAAGAGGATGTTATAAAGTCCTGCCGGGAAACGGCGGAACGGTACGGCTATACCGGGCTTTCCTTCAAACGCGGGAATATTGCGGAATACGATAATTTTCAGGCGGATTTGCTGATATCCCTGCACGCGTGCGACACCGCGACGGACTATGCCCTGTTCAACGCCGTTAAAAACAATGCGCGCGTAATTCTTGTATCCCCGTGCTGCCAGCATGAACTGAACGGGCAGATGAGGGCGGAAAACCTTGGCCTGTTCACGAGGTACGGATTGTTAAAGGAGCGCGCCGCCGCCGTTCTGACCGACGCGATACGCGCGAACCTGCTGACATACGCCGGATACAAGGTGCAGATACTGGAATTCGTTGACCTGTCGCACACACCGAAAAATGTGCTTATCCGCGCGGTTAAAGCAAATCTCCCCCGGGAAAATCGGCAGGCGGCATACGAAGAGGCAATGGCGGCAATAAAGGAATTTAACCTTGACCCGGCGTTTTTAAGACTTTTAAATGACATGAAATTTTAATTTGACATTGATATAAAGGGGTATTATAATTGTTAAGGTGATGGGAGATGAACGAAGCCAGATTTGACGGAATGGGGAAGGAATATTCACAATTCCGCCCGTGCTATCCGGATGCCTTCATGGATTATTTATACTCTGATATCGGAATGGCGGAATGCGGTGCCGTCGCTGATATAGGCTCCGGCACGGGGATACTGACCAAACAGCTTCTTCTGAAGGGGAGCCGGGTATACGCTGTTGAACCTAATGACAGTATGCGCGCGGTTGCCGAGGATGATTTAAAGGCCTTTACGTATTTTTATTCGTATAACGGAACGGCTGAAGACACGGGGCTGCTTGATGGATGTGTCGATTTCGTTACGGCGGCGCAGGCGTTCCATTGGTTTGACAGGCGGCGTTTTAAGGCCGAGTGCGGGCGGATACTAAAGCCCGGCGGGAAAGTAATCCTGGTTTGGAACAGGCGTGACGAAAGCAGCGTATTGGTTCAGGAAACGGATATTATCCATAAGGAATACTGCCCGGACTTCAAGGGTTTTTCCGGCGGTATGCGCGGAGCCGGGAACGCAGGCGAATTCAATGATTTCTTCGTTAACGGGTATGAGGCAAAGGTATTTGAAAACGGTCTGGAATATACCGAGCAAGGCTTTATCGGGCGCAATCTTTCCGCTTCATATGCGTTGAAGGAAGATAACCCGCGATATGCCGATTATATCCGCGAATTGAAAGCGGTTTTCGCAAATCATTCAAAAGACGGCATTTTGGTAATGCCAAACCAGACGCATAGTTTTACGGGTAATGTATAGTATATATTTAACACATTGACGGGGACAGAGGCCGGAAGCAAAGAAAAACAGAGAATAACGGCAGAGCTGAAAGCCGCTGTGACAAACAGGCCGAAACCACCTCCGAGTGGCTTTAATAGAGTCCGTTGATTACGTTATAATCTATAGAGAGGCATATTATTTGGTATGCAATTTGGGTGGAACCGCGGGAGATGTCCCGTCCCTTGTTTATGACAACGGACGCGGGCATTTTTAATTTATATTAAAGGAGCGTACATATGGAAATACGCAAAATAAAGAACCATGAAGAGTTTGACTTAACTAAGATCGGGCACATCTGCTTCAGCGTCCCGGGGCAAAAGGACGTTGACAAAGAAGCCTTCGTTTCCCGCATGAAATCAGAGGACGCAAGCTGGAACCCCGACGCGGAGAAAACAGGGGACTATGCCGCGTTTACCGGCGGCTATATGGTCGGCGCCGTGTTAACTCCCGAATACACCGTTTATTTCGACGGCGGGCAGTATAATATGCGCGGCATCGGCGGCGTCTGCGCTTTGCCGGCTTATCGCAAGCAAGGGGTCGTCCGCGGGATTATGGAGCGGGTTTTACGGGATATTTACAACGATGGCGCTGTTTTTTCCGTACTGTATCCGTTCAGCTTCGATTTCTACCGCAAGATGGGTTACGAATGCGCGCTGGCTATGACCACATATGATGTCAAAATCACGGCTTGCCCGGAGGGGGATTTCGGAGGTTCCTTCATTTTATGCGAAACAAGGGCTCACTTTAACGATGCCGCCGCGGTTTACAGCACGTACGCCGAACGTTCCGCCCTTGCCGCCGTCCGCAATGACTCCCGCTGGGACGCCATTTTTACAAAGAAACCCTCCGTAGACGGGATTACCACCTATATATGGAAGGATAACGACGGCAAACCCCGCGCTTATATTACCTATGAGATCGGTAAAAACGAAGGCGAAATGTTTCTTGACGTAAAGGAGCTGTGCTTCACGGACAGCACGGCGCTCCGGGCCTTGATCAGCTTCGTGCGCGGCTCGTTCCTGGGATTTTACGGCTTCATGCGCATAACCGTCCCCGCCGGCGCGGATATCCGCTTTTTGTTCACCGAGCATAACTCCATTAAGGGAACGACCAATTTCAGGGGCATGACGCGTATCGTGAACGTGAAAAAGACCTTTGAAGCCGTGAAAGCTAAGGGTTTTGGCGTGGCCTATATCGAGGTGACCGACAGGCAAATCCCCGAAAACAACGGCTGCTGGCGCGTTGAATCCGGCGAGGGCGGCATTAAGGCGGAAAAAGCTGACGGTGTGAATCCGTGCATGTCGGCGCCGGTCTGCGCGCTGAGCGCGATGCTTACCGGGGTTATAGACTTTGAGCATGTTGATTTTTTCCCCGCCGTTACCGTTAACGGGAACAGGGATATGCTCTCCGGCCTGTTCTGCAGCAGAACCAATTTTCTCTATGAGTATTTTTAAATGAAAGGATAAAAAACATGATTACTCTGACATTGAAAGACGGCAAGGAGCTTATGTTAGAAGCCGGGTTGTCCGTTTACGACATAGCCGGAAGGCTCAGCGAAGGCTTACAGCGCAACGCTCTGGCGGCTCTGGTTGACGGCGGGCTTTCGGATCTGCGCGCGGTTCTTGACAAGGACGCATCCTTGGAAATCCTGACCTTTAACGACGAAGGCGGTAAATGGACGCTTAGGCATACCGCGGCGCATTTGCTTGCCCAAGCCGTGCTGAACCTTTACCCCGGGACGCTGCTTGCGATTGGCCCCGCCATCGACGACGGGTTTTACTACGATTTTGAATTCGCCAAACCCCTTACGGCTGATGAATTGCCCGCCATTGAGGACGAAATGAAACGCCTTGCTAAAACCGGAATGAAGCCTAAACGTTACGCCCTCTCCCGCGCCGATGCCTTAGAGTCCGTAAAAAACGAGCCCTATAAGACCGAGCTGATAACCGACCTGCCCGAGGGCGAGGAGATTTCGTTCTACGAACAGGGCGGCTTCACCGACTTATGCGCCGGGCCGCATGTGATGGACACGAAGGCCGTGAAAGCCGTAAAGCTTACGTCCGTCGCCGGGGCATATTGGCGCGGCAGCGAAAAAAATAAGATGCTTACGCGTATTTACGGCACGGCTTATACAAAGCAAGCGGATTTGGACGCTTATCTGGAGCGGCTGGAGGAAGCCAAGAAGCGCGACCACCGTAAGCTTGGGAGGGAGCTGTCGCTCTTTGCCATGCTTGACGAGGGTCAGGGATTTCCGTTTTGGCTGCCCAACGGGCTTATCCTTAAAAATATCCTGACCGATTATTGGCGCGGAGTGCATAAACGCGAGAATTATATGGAAATCTCCACACCCCTAATGCTGGACGCGAATCTTTGGGATGTCAGCGGACATAGGAAAAGCTTTGGCGAAAAAAATATGTACGCAACCAAGATTGACGATTACGAATATTTTATGAAACCCATGAACTGCCCGGGCGGTATACTCATTTATAAGCAGGACTTACATTCCTACCGCGAGTTTCCACTGCGTATAGGCGAATTGGGTATCGTCCACCGCCACGAGAAATCGGGGACGCTCCACGGGCTGATACGTGTGCGGAGCTTTACGCAGGACGACGCGCATATATACATTACGCCCGATCAGATCAAAGACGAGGTTAAGCATGTAATGGGCTTAATGGACGAGATATACGGGACTTTCGGGTTTACCTATAAATTGGAGCTGTCAACGAGGCCTGAAAATTCCGTGGGTACGGACGAGATGTGGGAGAACGCCACGAACGCGCTGCGCGAAACATTGGAAGAAACGGGCAAGGTTTATAAGGTAAACGAGGGCGATGGGGCGTTTTACGGGCCTAAGATAGATTATCACCTGACGGACGCTATCGGGCGCACCTTTCAATGCGGTACTATACAGCTTGATTTCAATCTTCCCGAACGGTTCGGAATGGAATATGTCGCGCCCGACGGCAGCAAACAGCGCCCGGCAATGATCCACCGCACGATTTACGGGGCGCTTGAACGCTTTTTGGGCTTGCTGATTGAGCATTACGCCGGACAGTTCCCGCTGTGGCTTTCGCCCGTGCAGGCTATCGTTCTGCCTATCTCCGACAAATTCCTTTCCTACGCCCGGTCCGTCGAGAACCGCTTAAACGCCGAGGGCTTCCGCGTCGAGACAGACCGGCGCCAGGAAAAAATCGGTTATAAAATCCGCGAGGCGCGTAACCGCCGCATCCCATATATCCTGGTAGTGGGCGAGGCTGAAGAGGCCGCGAACACCGTATCCCTGAGAAGCCGTGAGGGCGACGAAGGGGCGCAGGCCGCGGACGCTGTGATTTCGCGTATGCGTGACGAGGTGAAGGAGAAGAGGTAAATGAGGCGAACGGACAGGGAAAGAGACGCCGCTTTTGCTTTTGACGTGCTGAGGGATTGCGAATACGCGACCCTTGCCACCGTTAACGCGGACGGAACGCCGTATTGCATACCCATATCTATCGTTTTGGTTGATAAAAGCGTATATTTCCATTGCGCGGCGGAAGGGCGCAAATTGGACAATATCGGAAAGAACAACGCCGTTTGCATCAGCGGCGCGCGCCATACAAAGCTTTTACCCCATAAATATACAACGGAGTATGAAAGCGCGGTTGCTTTTGGAAAATGTGATATAATAACCGATGAAGCGGAGAAAATATCGGCGCTTAGGGTTATTTGTGAAAAATACGCTCCGGGCAATATGGGCGGCTTTGACGAAAAGATAGCCCAATTATTGCACAGAACCTTGGTTTGTAAGGTAACTATCGAAGAAATAACCGGCAAGGCCAACATGTAGTATTAATGGCGGTGATTTTATGCATTTACAGGATAAAGTATGGCTGATGGTTAATTCCGCGCGTTTTGACGTGTCGGAAGAGGATGTTTTCTTTGAGTCCAATCTTAGCGGCGGCGGATGCGCGAAATTACCGCCGCCGAACAAGGTGCCGAAGGTCTTTATGACCAACGAATGCGCGTTTAACTGCCAATACTGCACATGCCGCAGGTCAAACGAGGAGCGCCGGAACTTTGTTTTGCCGCCCAAGGAATTGGCTGATATTGCTGTGAAGGGGGCCGCCGCGAACGCTGCCGGCATATTTCTGACATCGGCGGTTTATAAGTCCCCCGATTATACGCAGGAGCTGATAAACCGCACACTGCTTGAAATACGCGGCTCACACGGATACAAGGGTTACCTGCACGCGAAGATCATGCCCGGTGTGGACGAAAGGCTGATATACGAAGCCGGGCTTTTAGCGGACAGGCTGAGCGTAAACATTGAGCTGCCGCACAGCTCGGGTTATCAAACCATAGCGCGGCAAAAAAGCAGGGAGAACATCCTGCGTCCCATGGGAGCTATCAGCAGGATGATCAGGGATTTAAACGGAACCCAATTCGCCCGCAGCCAGATTACCCAGCTTATGGTAGGCACGATGGACGAGGATGACCGCACGATTATAACCTTGTCGGAGGCTATGTATAAGAAATACGGCCTTAAACGCGTCTACTACAGCGCGTTTTGGCCCGTGCAAGCCACATCGGCGCTGCCGGAAAACAACACCCCGATATGGCGCAGAAACCGCCTGTACCAGGCCGACAGGCTTCTCGCCCTGTACGGCATGACCGCGGAAGAACTTGCGCCGGGAAACACCCCGTTTCTGGAGCATGACATAGACCCCAAAACAGCGTGGGCTTTACGTAACTTGCAATTATTCCCAATCGAAATAAACAAGGCCGATTACGAAATGCTTTTGCGCGTCCCGGGCATCGGCGTAACCGGCGCGAAACGGATAATCCAAGCCCGCAGATACGGACGCGTAACACCGGAAATATTAAAGAAAATGCGCGTATCATTAAAAAACAGCCGTTATTTCCTGACATTCAGCGGCAAATATTACGCAAGCCCTGCCCCCGGCAACGAAATGTTAAGGGCAAGGCTGTCCAGTGTTGCTGTCAGGCCGGAGCAGTTGTCATATTTATAAATACGAAACAGAAGGGTCAAGGGACGAATGTCCCTTGCGGGGGTTTGGGGGCGGCGTCCCCAAGGTTTTATTTATTTAAAATCGCCTGCTTAGCGGCCTCGGCGGCGGAAGCGGCGTCGGCGGTGTAGATATCGGCGCCGGCGCTGTTGCGGAAGCTGTCCGTCACGGGCGCCCCGCCTATCATTATCGTCACGCTGTCACGGATGCCGGCGGCCGTGAACGCTTCGACGGTGTTTTTCATTTCGCCCATTGTCGTGGTCAGAAGCGCGGATAAAGCGACAACGTCCGGTTTTTCGGTTTCATAGGCTTCCACGAATTTTTCGGGGGAAACGTCTACGCCAAGGTCGACGACTTCGATGCCCTTGCCTTCAAACATCATGCGGACAAGATTCTTGCCGATATCGTGCAGATCGCCCTTTACCGTGCCGATAATCGCCTTGCCGATGGGTTTGGCCCCGGCTTCGGCAAGATGCGGCTTCAACAGTGTGGTTCCGGCATTCATCGCCCGCGCCGCTATTAATACTTCAGGGACGTACACCTCGTTTTTTTGGAACTTATCCGCGACGATATCCATACCCGCCAGCAAGCCTTTTTCCAAAATGTCCTTGGAACTGACGTTTTCGGACAGGGCCTGCTCGATCAGTTCCGTAACGGCTTTGGCTTTGCCGCTTTGCAGCGCTTCCGAAATTTGGTTAATAAGTTCGCTCATGTAATATTGCCTCCCAAGGTTAATTATTTGTATGATATCAAAAAATTCACAGTTTGTCTAACATTTTAGTATTTTCCCAGCTCCAAACCCTTTTCCAGAAAATACCGGAACGAGTCGTAACGCACCGTCGGCGGTATGGAATGGTCGCTGCTAAGAATGTATCCGAAACCGTCTTTTACAACGGGTATTTTGGATTTTAACTCCGCGCCGATGATGTCCCGGTCGTTGGAATAAAGGCAGCGCACATCAATGCCGCCAAGCAAGGCAATTTTATCTCCGTAATTTTTATGTATGCGGAGCAAGTCCATCCCCGCCTTTATTTCAATGGTTTGATAACCGTTTATGCCCGCTTCGATCATCTTAGGAAGAAGCGGCTCAACATAACCGCAGGAATGCATAATCACGGGTAACTTCAAAGAACGCGCAAAATCAATCGTTTTCTTGTGCGACGGGAAAATCAGCTCACCGTACATTGCGGGAGACATAAACGGCCTTTCCTTAAAACCCATGTCCTCGCAAAACCAAAGGCCGTCCGGCTTGCCTTCTCTGGCAAACAATATTTCCATCAGCGCTACCGTCAGGTTCGCGTATGTTTCCGCCATATCCAAAATCCACCCGGGGTCAAGCGCCATCCCGGCCAACATATGCTCATGGCCCGCGATGGGGTGCATACACTCAAACACATTAACGCCGCTCCATGTGAAGAAACGGTTTGCTTTACGGGCGGCTTCCTTTGACTGCCTGTACCGCTCAAAATTAATCCTGCGCTCGTCCGGTTTAACCAGGAAAGGCTTGTATTCCTCCCAGTCGCGGCGCGTTTTGACCGTGAAATCAACGTGTTCCGGCGTGGTTTCTCGTTTTTTATGCCTTCTGAGGTATGCCCCGTTTCCGTCAAGGGTCGTTACGGTTTCATCCGTCTCGGCAACTATTTTGACGGTAAAATCAAGGTCGGCGGTGAGGTTAAAGGGCCAGCCCTCCTGCATGTCAAACCCGAAATGATCCTCAAAGCTTTCGTCCGCGCCGACTTTGCCGTCTTTGCGGTATTCGGGGTAAGTCCCGTCCCAAAAATGCTCGTAAACGCCGAGCCTGTCCACGGGTTTCTTGTTCAGGATATTTGAAATACGCTCTATACCCGTCATCATATTACGCCAACGTGGCGCAGCCATTCCCGCGCAATCAACGCATGCCCGTAATCAGTGGGGTGTACGCCGTCCTCCGCTATATCGCGGGCCGGGACTCCCTGAACGGCGAAACGGGCCAGCAAGCCGTCCAACGGTATGTAGATATCGGCAAATTCCCCCGCCAGCTCGCGCACGGCCTGTATCTTGGGCTCAAGGTCTTCGCGCCAGGCGTTCTGGCCCGGCAAGACGTGCAGGAGAAAGGGATCCATCATGATGATTTTTGTTTCGGGGAGATCCCGTTTTATAAATGACAGCAGCTCACGGTAACCGCCGGTAAAAGTGTCTTCCGCTGTTGGGTCGCCGCTGTCATATCTGCGCCAGACATCGTTTATCCCGATAAGAATGGACAGCGCATCAGGCTTTAGCTCCAAAATATCCGCGGCATACCGCGCAAGCACGTCGCGCACGCGGTTCCCCGAAACGCCCCGGTTTAAAAATACGGTTCCCGAATCCGGGCACAGGGAGTTGTAAATATCAGCGGCACGTTTTACATAGCCGTTTCCCAATGAGCCGCAATCACAGCGGTCACGCCCGCAGTCCGTAACGGAATCCCCTTGAAACAATACTCTCTGTTTATTAAAAATATACTTCATACGCGTCAATCCCTTTTGAATTATTGCGTTAACTTATTTAAATACGTTTCCGCAGCGGAGCGCGGCTTATCGCATAAAACCAATTAAGGTTCCTTATATAGAATACCACATGGGTATACATATGTCTATCCGCTCTTTCTGTTTTATGTATAGGAATACACCCCGGGCAACACATGAATAAATTTGACATTGAACAATCGCGGTGATATACTGTAATGGCAAATGTAAGCACCGCAAAGACTGTACCTAAGGTGGTCCACAGTGAAAACACTCAGGAGTATAACGTACTTTCTTCTTTTTGCGATGCTGTTTACCGCCGTTTGTTCGGGCTGCCGGGATACCGGCGTACATAAATCCGCCGGAGCGCCGGCGTTCTCCACATACCGCGATATCCCCGGCGTTACAGCCGCGGAAATAGCGGCGATAGAAGCGTTGCGCGGGCAAACCGACTATTTTACATACGGAATGATGCACAGTACCGAGGCATTCATTGATGTTGACGGCAATACCGGCGGGTATGCCGTTTTGGTATGCGAATGGCTGACTGATTTGTTCGGGATTTCGTTCGTTCCAAGGATTGTTACATGGGAAGGCCTGTTTGAAGGGCTTGCAAACGGCGGGATTGATTTTACCGGAACCTTGACGGCTGCCATGGAACGCGAACAAATATACCATATGACCACCCCCATCGCATGCCGCACGATAAAATCCTTCCGAATCATAGGAAGCGAACCCCTTCCGGAAATCGCGCTAAAGCGCCTGCCGCGATATGCGCTCCTCCAGGGCGCGGCAAGCGCCGCCGATATCCTGCTTTACGCTATTGAAGACTTTGAACCCGTATTTGTCAATGAATACATAGACGCGTACCGGCTGTTAAAATCCGGGGAGGCTGACGCCCTTCTCGCTGAAAATTCCGCGGAAGCTATTTTCGATGAATACGGCGATATATTAACATCGGTTTATATACCGATGATTCGCGCTTGCGTGTCTTTCGCAACGCAAAACCCCGAGCTTGCGCCGATTGTCTCAGTCATGCAAAAAGCGCTGGATAACAGCGGTAATTATTATTTAGACGAGTTATATTACGAGGGCCATCAAGTGTATTTAAAGCATAAGATGCTTATGCGGCTTACCGATGAGGAGGTTGAGTACATAAGCAACAATCCCGTTATACCGCTTGGAGCCGAATTCGATAATTATCCCGTAAGTTTTTTTAATACCCACGATAACGTGTGGGAGGGGATAAGCTTTGATGTTCTCAAGCAAATTGAACTATTGACGGGGCTTGCATTTGAGGTAAAGAATAATAAAAATACGGCGTTCTTCGAACTTCTCCAAATGCTTCGGAATGGGGAAGTATATATTGTTTCAGAGGTAATACGCACCGACGACCGGGAAGGGTTGTATTTATGGCCCGAAAACTCGTTTATGGAGGAACGGTCGGTGCTGATATCCCGGATAGACCATCAAAATATCAGCATAGACAGGATCCACGCCGAAACAATCGGATTAAGCAGAGGCACCGCCCACGCCGAATTTTTCCGCAGACTGTTTCCGCATCACCCGGATACAATTGATTACGAAAGCCAGGAAGCCTCCTTTGACGCCCTGAGACGGGGCGAGGTGTGTATGGTGATGAACAGCTACAGCACGCTCCTGCATCTTACGCACTATCTGGAAGACCCTGATTTCAAGGCGAATTATATTTTCGACAACATGTTTACGTCAACCTTCGGCATTAACGTAAATCAACCCGTTTTACGCTCCGTCATCGATAAGTCGCTTGATTTTATCGACACCCGCGCAATCTCGGAGCAGTGGCGGCATAGGACATACGATTACGAGCTGAGGCTGGCCCGGGCAAGAATGCCGTGGTTTATCGGCACAACGGTTTTGACCGTGCTTGTCCTCATCCTTGTCGCCGCCGTGCTTGTCAGAAGCCGCCTTCATGAGAAGCGGCTGGAAAAAATCGTAGGGGAGCGCACCCACGAACTGGCGATCCAAACAACCACGCTCAGCACATTGTTTGATTCAATCCCCGACCATATATTTACAAAGGATTTTGACCTGCGTTATACGCATGTGAATAAAGCGCTTTTGGAACACCACGGCAAGCGCTTGGAAGACGTCATCGGTAAAACCGACTCGGAGGGCCTTGGCATACCCGAGGATATGGCGGCATTTTTTAATTACAATGACCGTGTGGTAATGCGCGAGGGGCGGACGGTTGTAATTCAGGAACACATACCCAATGTCAGCGGGGCGAACCCCCTTTACGAAACGGTAAAAATGCCGCTTATTGTGGACGGCGAAGCAGTCGGGATCATGGGCGTGGCGCATAATATTACAAAGCTTAAAGAATCGGAGCTTGCCATGGCGGCCCATTTTGAATATGTTAAGAAGCTGAGCGACGCGCTGGCGTTCATTACAAAATCCCCAACCATTTCCAACGGTAATCTGAAAAGCGCCGCCGATGTTATCGCACAGAAGGGCGGCCTTGCGCTGGACGCCGGCAGCGTCAGCGTTTGGCGCTTGGCGGAAGGAAGGGATGTTCTTGAAAACATCACAAAGTATGTTGTTTCAACCTGTGCGATTACCACTCAGGAAGACTTCGATATTTCACAAAGGCCTGAATACGAGCGTCTCCTCAGAAACGAGCGGCTTATCGTTATAAATGATATAGTCACGAACGACCCGGGGGATTATTACAAATACAATACCAAGCTGCGCGCCATTCTTGAAGCCCCCATACGTATCGGCGGCAAGCTGTACGGGTTGGTCAGCATAGAGCAGGAAGCCTGCGAACGGTATCCGGGAAGGCGCGACTGGACGACTGAGGAGCAGAATTTCGCCTCGTCCCTTGCCGATATCATGGCGGTCGCTGTGACGAGCTACGAGCGGCGCATGGCAAGCGAGGAAGCGGAAATGGCCAATCAGGCCAAGTCCACTTTCCTGGCGAATATGAGCCACGAAATACGAACGCCGATGAACGCCATCCTGGGCGTTACCGAAATCCTTATGCAGGATGATACGCTTTCCGGCGAGGTTGAGGAAGGGCTTGACAAGATATATAATTCGTGCAATCTGCTTCTGGGCATCATCAACGATATACTGGACTTCTCCAAGATAGAGGCGGGGAAGATGGACATAACACCCGCGCGGTATAAGGTCGCCAGCCTGATAAACGACGCCGTGCAGCTTAATATGATGCGGATAGACAGCAAACCCATCGAATTTGAGCTTCAAATTGACGGGGACGTCCCGGAAAAACTGGTTGGCGACGAGGTACGCATAAAACAGATTTTGAACAACCTGCTTTCCAACGCCTTTAAATACACGGATTCCGGCAAGGTTACGCTGTCGGTCTCAGCGGAACCCGGGGTGGATAAAGACGTGGTAACGCTGATTTTCGGCGTGCGCGATACGGGCTTTGGCATGACGGAGGCTCAGCTTGGCAAATTGTTTGACGAGTATTCCCGGTTTGCAAAGACCGACGCAACCATCGAGGGCGCGGGATTGGGCCTTGCCATCACCCAACGGCTGACCGGCCTTATGGAGGGCGGGATACATGTTGAGAGCGAGCCCGGCGCAGGCTCCATGTTTACGGTGTGGCTGCCTCAGGGGAAGGTTGACGGCAATGTGCTGGGCGGGGATGTCGCCGAAAACCTGAAGCAATTCCGCACGAACTATATGGCGAATAAGAAAAGGCCCCAGATTGCCCGTGACCCGATGCCTTACGGGAACATCCTCCTTGTCGACGACGTGGAGACGAACCTGTATGTCGCCGTGGGCCTGATGAAGCTTTACAAGCTGCGGATCGACACCGTAATGAGAGGGCGCGATGCCATCGACAAAATAAAAGCCGGCAATGTGTACGATATTATATTTATGGATCATATGATGCCGGAAATGGACGGCATAGAGACGACGAGGCATTTGCGCGATATGGGGTATACAAGACCCATTGTGGCGCTGACGGCCAACGCCGTGTCCGGCCAGTCGGATATGTTTTTGCAAAACGGCTTCGATGAGTTCATTTCAAAGCCGATTGACGTACGCCAGCTGAACTCCATACTTCTGCGGCTTGTAAGGGACAAGCAGCCCCCCGAGGTCATTGAGGCCGCGCGCCTGGAAATGGACAGGCAAAAAGGAGCGCAGGACGAGGACGGCGAGCATCCGAAAACGGACGCGATGCTGATGGAGTCCTTTATGCGGGATGCCCGCAAGGCGATAGAGGCTTTGGAAGAGCAGCGCGAAAAAGGCGGGTTTGAGGACGCCGAATCCCTGCGTAAGTTTACCGCCATCGTACACGGCATGAAAAGCTCCCTGCTTTATATCGGCGAGCCGGCGCTTTCAGACGAGGCGTTTAAACTGGAAACAGCGGGGCGCAAGCAGGATACGGACTTGATAACGTCGTCCGTTTGCGGGTTTGTGGATGAATTACGTTCGCTTATAGATAAACTGACAAAAACCCGTGAAGCCGCCGGCACAGCCGGGGATACGCGGGATATACGCGGCAGGCTGCTGGCCATTGCGGAAATGTGCGCGGATTATAACAGGAAGGATGCCTTGAAAGCCATTGCCGGGATCGAAAACCCCTCCGCCGGAACAAGGGCGGTATTGGTTAATATTAAGGAACTGATTCTGCACAGTGAATTTGAGGAAGCCGAAAGCGTGCTGGAAGCATACGCATCCGGCCTGACCGGCGGCTGTGACTCAAAAACACCGCCTATTATCCAAAACAAGGAAATAACCGGGCTGGACATTGCCAAAGGCATAAAACGGTATGACGGCGACGAAAATACATATATCAAAATACTGCGCTCATATGCCGCAAACATCCGCTCCATATTAGATTCATTGGGGACTGTAGGCGAAGAGAGCCTTAAAGAGTATAAAATCAAGGTACACGGCATCAAAGGGGCAAGCTTTGATATCTTTGCCCCCGAAATAGGCGAAGCGGCGAAAAAACTGGAGGAAGCGGCAACCGTCGGCGACCTCGTTTATATACACGGGCATAATCCGGCATTCGTTGAATCCGCGCGGATATTCATAGGCGATATTGACGGTGTGCTCTCAGCCATAGACGCGGAAAACCCCAAACCCAAAAAAGACAAGCCGGACCCCGGGGTGCTGTCAAAGCTGAGCGATGCCTGTGTCATCTACGATATAACCGGCGTGGACGCCGCGATGGACGAGATAGAAAAATACCGGTATGAATCCGATGGCGGCCTTGCAAGCTGGCTGCGGGAGAACGTGGATATGATGAGATTCCCGCAGATCGTTGAAAAACTTACGGAGTAAGGTTTAAAGGAGTTTTGAACATGAACGGCACGCGTAAGAAGATTATGCTGATTGACGACATCAATTACCACTTGATGTCCACAAAGGAAAGGTTAAAGGCATATTACGATGTTTATACCGCCAGGACTGCGGAGATTTTCTTTGAGACGCTGGAAAATGTTACGCCCGATATTGTATTGCTGGATATTAATATGCCGGATGCGGATGGTTATGAGGTTTTTGACCGGTTTAAGGCCGATACGCGTTTTGACGGGATACCGGTGGTGTTTCTGACATCGCAGAACGACAGGAAGAATATAATCAAGAGCATGAATCTGGGCGTGTCCGATTTTATAACCAAGCCCTATACCGACACGGAATTGACCGAATGCATAGAGTATCAGCTGCATCCTGAAAAACGCGGCACGAACAAACCTATAATCCTGGCTGTTGACGACAACCCCAGCATCTTAAAAACGCTCAACGCTTTATTGCAGGAGGATTACACGGTATATACGCTGCCGGAACCGGATAAGATGCAGGTGCTGCTGGGTATTGTAACCCCGGATTTATTTCTGCTGGACTATATGATGCCCGTAATAAACGGGTTTGACCTTGTCCCGGTAATACGGAAAATTCCGGTGCACGCGGAAACCCCGATAATGTACTTGACATCCGAGGCTACGATTGATAACATTTCCGTGGCGATGACCATCGGGGCCTGCGATTTCCTGGTAAAGCCAATCAACGACAGGATATTGCGTGAAAAAGTAGCTATGCATACGAAGAATTTTATTATGATGCGCCGTTTGAGGGAGCTTGACACAAACAGAAGATAGGGGGAGTTTTGCCTTGCAGGGATTGGTTTTTATTGTTGACGATAACGACGCCAACCTGACCGTAGCCGCGTCGGCGCTGGAGAACGATTACCGTGTGCTGACGATGCCTTCCGCGCAAAAAATGTTTGCGCTTTTGAATAAAAAGAAACCGGATATAATTCTGCTGGATGTTGAAATGCCAGAAATGAGCGGGCTTGAAGCTATTGTTGAATTGAAGAGGAATCCGGAATGGAGCGGTATCCCCGTTTTTTTTGTTACAGGCTGGATTGACGACGGGCTTATAAACAAGGCCATGGAATTGGGCGCGGTGAACGTTATAAGCAAGCCGTTCGTGCCGTCGGCGCTGCTTGAATGCATAAAAAATAGCGTAAAGGTGTAAAACATGGGTAAGAAACATAGCGTGCTTGTTATCGACGATCAGGAAACAACCATTTGGGCCCTTACGAGGATGTTAAACTCCGATTATAACGTTTATGCGGCAAAAAGCGGGGTTGAGGGCATATTAGCCGCTGAAAGGCATCTGCCCGACGTTATTTTGCTGGACATACTTATGCTGGATATGGACGGTTACGCCGTAATTACGGAACTTAAAAAATCCGAGAAAACAATGCACATCCCCGTCATTTTTATCACGGGGCTATATGGTGATGACAACGAGGAGAAAGCGCTTGCTTTGGGGGCCGCCGATTATATCACCAAGCCATTTTCCCCCGATATCGTGAAGCTTAGGTTAAGGAACCAGATAAGAATGCTTGAGCAGCTTAGGACAATCGAGCGGCTTAGTATGCATGACCAGCTTACGGAACTGCCCAACAGGCGCAGTTTTGAGATACGGCTGAAGGAAGAATGGGGAAGGTCTGCGCGTGAGCATACCCCGCTCAGCGCTCTGGTGGTTGATATAGATAATTTTAAAATATATAACGATACTTATGGACACCAGCAGGGGGACGCCGCGCTGCAGGCCGTCGCCGGGATATTCCCCCGGGTATTGAAACGCACAAGCGACTTTGCCGCGCGCTGGGGCGGCGAGGAGTTTATAGTGCTTTTATACAACACATGCGCGGACGGCGCAAAGGACGTCGCGGAGCAATTGCGCAAACATGCCGAGGACATGGAAATCCCCGGCCCCGACGGAATAACAAAGGTAACCGTCAGCATCGGCGCGAACACGCGGGAGCATGGCAACAGCTGCTCTGTAAACGAATTTATCTCCGCCGCCGATATGGCGCTTTATGAAGCTAAGAACAAAGGCCGTAACCGGGTTTGCTGCAATGTAAATTAGCAATCGGCCGGCTTCAATACGGCGATAACCTCAACATGCCGTGTCCTTGGAAATAGATCCGCCGCCCGCGATTTAATCACCGTATACCCATATTTGCCCAGCAGGCTAATATCGCGCGAGAGCGTCGCCGGGTCGCATGAAATATATACTATACGGCGCGGATGGGCGGCGGCTATGGCGGAAACGGTATGATTACCAAGGCCTTTCCTCGGCGGGTCAACGATGACGGCGGAAAAACCGCTTACCAGCCGGCTTATATCATTGCCGGAAAAATCAAGGTCGGCCTGAACAAACCGTATATTATTTACCGCGTTATGTTTAGCGTTTTCGCGCGCGTCCGCAACCGCTTTCCCATCAATCTCAACCCCCGTAACGTTTATGTCCGGGCGTTTTTTAGCGAAAAACAAACCGATGGCCCCCGCTCCGCAAAACAAATCCAAAACGGTCTCATTCTCTTCCAAATCAGCCATATCAAAAGCCGCCCCGTACAATTCCTCCGCGGCCGATGTGTTCACCTGATAAAAAGCGCCCGCGCTTATCCGCATCTCCAGCCCGCAAATATTGTCCATAATATAATCGCGCCCGTACAGCACGGACCAGCCGCTTCCAAGGTTGGCGTTGCCGCGCGCCGTGTGCGTGTTGATCAGCACGCCCCGTACCGCGGGAAACTCGCCGGCAAGCATCGCGGCAAGCTCATCCCCGTCTTTCAAACATTCCCCATTTATCACAAAACAAACCATTATCTCGCCGGAACGCTCCCCGCGCCGTAAATATAAATGGCGCAGAATCCCTTTTCCCGTTTCCTCGCCGTAAGCGGGTATGCGTCTTGCGTTCAAAAAACCAAGCGCTTTCCTTTGAATGCTTGCAAAGATATCGGGGCATAAATCGCAGTATTCTGCCGGCACAAGCCTGTGACTTCGCCCGGCGTAAAATCCCAGGCGCACATCGCCGCATTCGCCGCCAAAGGGCAGAACCGCTTTGTTACGGTAGCCCGAAATCAAGGTCGACGGTATTATTCCACATGGCTTTATATCCGTCCCTCCAATGCGTTTTAACGCGCTTGCCGCGATATTCAGCTTGGCCCTAAGCTCGGCGTCATAACTCATATGCCTGAACGCGCAGCCGCCGCATTTGCCGTATACGGGGCAGCCGGCTTCCGCGCGCTCCGGCGAGGGCTTTATGATTTTCAATACCTTCGCAAAGGCATGGTTCTTGTTAACCTTTAAAATAAGCGCCTCAACCACCTCGCCGGGCGCGGTAAACGGCGCAAAGACGACAAGCCCGCCAAACTTAGCCACACCCTGGCCTTCCGCCGATATGTCCGTAACAGAAAGCGTTACAACATCATTTTTGCTTACCGCTTCCATCCGATTTCCGCCTTTTTTTATGTTTTTATGTCTTATGCGGTTGTATAATAAAAAACTCCATGACGTAGTCGCCATGGAGGGTCGTGTGCTATAAAACCATTTAAATATTTACGCGTGATATCTTTGTGTCGTTTTCCAAAGCGCTTAAAAAATCGTAACCAGGTTTCACGTGAAATAGATTTCGTGGGTTTAAAGCTTACGAATAGTTGTTTTAGAGCTTGATAACGTTCGAAGCCTGCGGGCCTTTCGCGCCGTTTACGACTTCAAACTCGACCTCCTGGCCTTCTTCAAGCGTCTTGTAACCATCGGAGTTGATAGCGGAGAAATGTACGAATACATCGTCCTCACCCTGTACGGAAATAAATCCGAAACCCTTTTCTGCGTTGAACCATTTCACGGTACCTTTTTTCATGTTGCATCCTCCTGGATATAAATAAAAATGCGTGTACGGTGCAGTATGCCCGCACATCGTTTATTATGCTAACACAGTTTTCCCGGTATGTCAACATAAAAATAAATAATTCAATTCCCTTTATCCGGCACCTTCCTCCGCAAAGAACTTCCGGGTATTTTCCGCAATGGCTGATATGTTGTCGTAGGACGCGTTTACGCTGGCGCTGATCTTCACTATCATCTCGTTGACGGAACTGATGGCGCCTGTTGCCTTAACGGAGGTATCCTTTGTCTGTTTTGCTGATTCGGCGGATCTGGTAGCCAGCGTTCTTATCTCCTCCGCCACAACGCTGAACGCGCGCCCCGCCGTACCGGCCCTGGCGGCTTCGATTGAGGCGTTCAGCGATATAATATTAATCTGCATCGCTATTTTTTCAATTTCCATGACCATCTTATTATACGCGGTGATGGCATCGGTGATATCCTTTATGTTTGATACGATGCCCTCGGTCAGCTCCTTTGTATTTGCGGTGTCGGTAAGTATATATTCAAAGTTGCTCAAATTCGCCTTGGCTTCGGCATGTTCGCGCTGAACGTCCTTATGCGCCTTGTCAACGCAGTTGCCGGGAATATCAAGCCCCTTCGCTATCCTCAGCACCATTTCATGGCAAGTGTCGCAGCCGCAAGCGCCGCAGTCGAACGTCCTGCCGGCTTCATCATGCTTGCCAAGCGCTTCGTAAATCTTTTTGATGGCTTCCTGTGAAACCTGTATACGGCGGGTCGGGAGGGGTTTGTAATGTCTTATGAAATCCTCCAGGCGCAGTGTTCTGTCAAATTCCTCAAACAGCTCGTCCAGATACTGTCTCTTGTCCTCGCGGATTGAGTTTTTGCGCGCGGAATCCATTGATGTGTTCATATCAAACACGTTTTTGTTATGGATACAGCCGGTGCCAAGGTTGCATCCCTCCGCGCAGTTGAGTACGTCAAACACTGCGGGAAGCGCGTTGACCGGCTGGATGGCATATTCGTCCAGGGCTTTATAGACGACGTCCGGCCCTTCCGATTTATCTATGCGGAGGGCTTTGCCTATGTAATACTCCACATTTTCCTTCAACCCTCCGGGCATCGGGTAAAGCGAACCCAATCCTGAGTCATAATGGTCGAACCCGGATGACTGGACGGGGAGGCTGATGCGGTGACTGTCCATATACTCTTGGAGCTTTTTGAAAGTGACGTTGTATTCCGCAAGGCCGGTGGCCTCGAATTCGTGGGTTTTCGCGATGCATGGGGAAAGCGCCGCGATTCTGGTATTTACATTGGCGTACTTTTTCATATATACCGCGGAGCAGAGCATGGGCGAATGTACGGGGGACAGCTTCTTGACCAGTTCATTTTTATGCAGCAGCACGTAATTCACAATAGCGGGGCATGGCTGTGAGATTATGGGGTTTGCGCCGTGTTTCTGGATATATCTGATATGCGCCCATGTGCAGATGTCCGCGCCAAGGGAAACATCGTGGATTTCCCTGACTCCAAGCTGACGCAGCCATGTCAGCATACGCTCCCAGTCATTGAAGTTCGTTTTAAAAGCCGGCGCGGCAAAGACGCTGATGGGAACGCCGCTTTTCAGGTCACTGAAGAATCGCTCCGTATCGTCCTCGTACTGCCTCGCGCCGTGATGGCACGCGCTGATACAAGCTCCGCAGCTTATACATTTGCTGCTGTCCACCTCGACTTTGACATCTCCGCCGATTAGCCTGGAGATATTTGCTTCGTCAATAGGGCATACTCTAACGCAGCGGTTGCATCCGACGCAATTCTCGCTCAGGTTGATGATCAGGTTCCTCATTTACCCCACCCCAGTTATGGATTTGAAGAAAATATTATACGGCAAGTGTATATAAAAATTAAAATAACATAGGTTTATACAAAATGCAAGTGAATTAAACATTCCTCGCCAAAAAGAATTTACCGTTTGCATTTTTGGAAATATAGCTGTATACTGGGAGAAAATAGGTAAAGGGGCATTGTCATGATTGGTGTGGCATTGATTGGTACCGGCGATATAAGCGGTATTTACTTGAAAAATATAACCCAGGTTTTCCGCGGCGTTAACCTTATCGGCGTTTGCGACCTCATAGGCTCCCGCGCGGAAAAAGGCGCCGCTTATGTCAGCGAATTAAATCCGAGGAAAACCGTTAAGATTTACAAAGACATGTACGAAGCCTTTAACGACCCGGATGTCAGCGTTATCTTAAACCTGACGAGGCCCGGCGAGCATTACGGGGTCAGCAGGCAGGCACTGCTCCACGGCAAGCATGTCTACGCCGAAAAACCCATATCCGTAAGCATGGAGGAAGCGACGGAGCTGCTTGCGCTTGCGAAGGAAAAAAACCTTTTAATGGGCGGCGCGCCGGACACATTCATGGGAGCGGGCATACAGACCTGCCGCAAGCTTATTGACGGCGGCATTATAGGCGATGTTATCGGCGCGGATTGCGCAATGATCTGCAGGGGGCACGAGACATGGCATCCCGACCCGGAATTCTACTATAAACGCGGAGGCGGCCCGATGCTGGACATGGGCCCGTACTACCTGACCGGACTCCTTAACCTCCTTGGCGAAGCTAAAGGCGTCACGGGCATGACAAAGCGCTCTTTTAAAAGCCGTCCCATCAGCTCGCAGCCGCGTTTCGGCGAAATCATCTCCGTGGATGAGGACACATACGCCGCCGGCTGTATAGAGTTCACAAGCGGCGCGGTGGCGCAGGTCATCACGACGTTCGACGTACACTACACCACCCAGGCGCGTTTTGAGGTTTACGGCACCGAAGGCACAATGATCGTCCCCGACCCCAACACCTTCGGCGGCCCCATCCTCCTTTACCGCCGCGAGGACGCCGCGAACCTGCCAAGCGTTGACCCCGCCCTCATAAAACCCGAGGAAATCAGCCTGTACCGCGGCTACCGCCAAATCCCGCTAATGTTCGGCTACCGTGAAAACAGCCGCGGCCTGGGACTTGCGGATATGTGCAGGGCTATAGAGTCAAAGAGGCTCCACCGCGCCAACTCCGAGCAGCAAATCCATGTATTGGAAATCATGACGGCCTTTGGTGAGTCCAGCCGCCAAAAACGCTGCATAGACTTAAAAACAAAATACACCCGTGCCGAACCGATGAAGAACGCGGATTTGCCGGGTGTATTGGAATAGTTAAATTTCGGTGTTTACGCCTTTTCGTAAGCCTCGATAATAGCCGGGATGACCGTGTACAAATCCCCCACTATGCCATAATCCGCCACTTCAAATATAGGCGCGTTTTCATCTTTGTTTATGGCGATAATGCAGTCGGCGTTCTGCATACCCGCCAGATGCTGGATCGCGCCGGAAATGCCGCATGCGATGTAGATTTTGGGTTTTACCGTTGTGCCGGTCTGGCCTACCTGGTGGTTTTTGGATATCCAGCCCGCGTCAACCGCGGCGCGGCTGGAGCCTACCAAGCCGCCGAAGGTTTTCGCCAGCTTGCCGATCAGCTCAAATCCATGAGGGCCTCCAAGCCCGCCGCCGCCGGAGACTATGACATCGGCGTCGGTTAGGGAAACGGCTTCGTGCACGGTTTTTACTATTTCCAATATTTTCTGGCGCGCGTCGTTTTCGGTGAGGGATATGTCAAGCTTTACCAGCTCGCCTTTTCTGCCGGGCGTTCTTTCGGCTTTTTCCATTACGCCTGGGCGAACGGTCGCCATTTGCGGGCGGTTGTCCGGCGTAATGATTGTCGCCATAAGGTTTCCGCCAAAAGCGGGGCGGGTTTGCAGCAGTTTTTTATCCTCCGGGTCTATCTCAAGCTTTGTGCAATCCGCCGTAAGCCCCGCGCCCAGCCTTAACCCCACGCAAGGCGCAAGGTCGCGCCCGATGTGCGTCGCGCCCATCAGGATAATCTCGGGCTTATATTTCGCCGCCGCGTCCGCCATAACCTTTGTGTACGCGTCGTTGGTATAATTCTTTAATTCCGGGGCGTCGGCGGCGTATACGGTGTCCGCGCCCAGTTCAAATAATTCCTGTATCAAATGCTCCACATTTTCGCCGCAAAGCACGGTTCCAAGGCTCGTCCCGGCCGCTTCGGCCAGCTTACGGCCTTCGCCCAAAAGCTCCATGACCACGGGCATAAGCTTTCCGCCGCGGCTCTCCGCAAAAACCCACACACCGCGATATTCATTAATCGCCATAACCTTAGCCCTCCTTCTTCAGCATATTCTTATGATTAAGCGCGTCAATCAGCGCGGCGGCGGCGTCCCCGGCGCTGCCCCCAAGCATCTGCCCCTTACCCTTGGGCGGCGGCGTAAAACTCTTCCACACCTTGGTCGGGCTTGCTTTCAAGCCGCATTTCTCGGGCTCTATGTTTAAATCCTTTTCGTCCCATACCGTAATTTCTCTGGCATACGCGTCCTCAATGCCCATAAGTGTCATGTAACGCGGGCTGTTAAGCTCCTTCACAGCCGTAAGCACGCAGGGCAGGGGAATCTCAATAACCTCGTAGCCGTCCTCCATCTGCCGCTCCACGATGACGCTTTTTTCCTTAACCTCACGGATCGCCTGCACATATGTCACGACGGGAAGCCCCAGCCTTCCGGCTATCTGCGGGCCGACCTGCGCGGTGTCGCCGTCTATGGCCTGGCGCCCGGCAAAGATGATATCAAAGCCGCCGATTTTTTTAATACCCTCGGCAACCGTATTCGCCGTGACATATGTGTCCGCCCCGCCGAAAACGCGGCTGGACAGCAGGACGGCGTCATCGGCGCCCATGGCAAGGCACTCGCGCAGCATATACTTCGCCTGACCCGGCCCCATGGAAATTACATGCACTTCCCCGCCGTAAGTGTCTTTCAGGGAGAGGGCGGCTTCCAGCGCGTTCGCGTCGTCTGGGTTCAATATCGACGGAACTCCCTCGCGTATCAATGTCCCCTTTACGGGATCGATCTTAACCTCGTTAGTATCCGGCACCTGCTTGGCGCACACGATTATCTTCATATATAAAACTCCTTTATCTCTTCAGCAGTTGCGCTGCCATAACCATTTTCTGCACTTCGCTTGTGCCCTCGTAAATCGGCAGTATGCGCGCGTCGCGGTACAGGCGTTCAACGCGGTAGTCCTTCATAAAGCCGTAGCCGCCGTGGATCTGGATGGCGTCGTAGGCGATCTGGTTTACCGCCTCGGCGGAATAGAGCTTGCAGGTGGAGGCGGCAAGGGATATCTGCCCGCCCGTAACGCCCGCGTCAACCAGCAGGGCGGCCTGATAAGTAAGCTCTTTCGCGGCCTGAAGCTTCGCGTACATATCGGCGAGCTTGAAGCTAACGCCTTGGAACTCGCCTATGCGCTTGCCGAACTGCTTGCGTTCGTTGGCGTATTTAACGGATTCATCCAAGCAGGCTTGTCCTATGCCGATGGCTTGGGCCGCGATGCCTATGCGCCCGATATCCAGCGTTCCCATGGCGTTGGCAAATCCCCTGCCCAAATCACCCAGCAGGCCGCTTTTATGAACCCGTACGTTTTCCATGATAATATCGCTTGTCGGGCAGCCGCGGATGCCCAGCTTGTTTTCCGGTTTCCCCAAAGAAACGCCGGGGGCGCGCATATCCATTACAAAGGTGGAGATGCCGCGCAAACCCTTGTCCGGGTCGGTCTTTGCGTAAATAATCGCGATATCGGCCGTAGGCGCGCCTGTGATAAATGTCTTGCGCCCGCTTAGGATATAGTAATCCCCGTCAAGGACGGCCCTTGTGGTCATACCGCCCGCGTCACTGCCCGCGCCGGGTTCGGTCAGGCCGAATGCGCCGATGTATTCGCCGGATGAGATAGGCGGCATGTATTTCTCCTTTTGCTCCCTGCTGCCCGAAATCATGATTGGCATACTGACAAGGGAATTCTGTGTGGAGATGTACAGCCCGAAAGCCGCGCTGGCCCGGCACATTTCTTCCGTGGCGATAACATAGGCCAAACAGTCCGAACCCTGCCCGCCCAGTTCCTTCGGCGTTTTAATGCCAAAAAACCCAATCTTACCCATCTTGTCCAACAACGCCCGGTCAAAATAACCTCTTTCCTCCGCCTCGTCAAGCACCTCGGAGGTCAGCTCGCGGTCAGCGAAGCCCTTGGCAAGCTTACGTATAAGCTCATGCTTTTCTTGAAAAATCACTTAACCACCCTCTACATCTATATAGTGTTCGCAGGGGCAGGCATGAGACCCGCCCCCGCGTTGCAGACTGTTACGCAAACATTTCCAATAAGAATTCTTCGTAAATCTTCTTTTAACTCGGAGGGCTCATAATGGATGTTATTGAAGTCGTATTTGGCATAGAATTTGAGTATGTTATCCCGGTCATTCATAAAATTTCCAAAATCATGCACATCAAAGCCCTCGGGCACATCAATGACGAATTCATGCCCATTCCCGAACAAACCCACTATTTTATCTTTTCCGTCGTTGCCTTTAATGAAAAAAATGGAAAATTCATAGGGAACATATCCCCCGTATGAAGCCTGCACCGTCCCGTTAAAACGGCTGCTTGCGCCGGCTGTCTTTTGCTCTTCAATTTCATTCAGATCAAGCATCCAATCGGCGTACTCCTGCGTGAATATGCCCAATTCAACCATTTGCGCATAATAGGTTTTTAAATCGACCATGTAAAATTCCGGTCCGTACTCCTCAAGTAAATAGGGTATTTCCTTCGGCCAAAATTCCTCCGCCGGCGTCGGAATATTATGACTGTTCAGTTTCGTGGGATAAAACAGGGGGTTCATAGAACCAAGCGGCCTTATTTCGCGTTGGCTTGCGTTGGATCCGGCAAGCGCCGCCCCGAACGAGCTGCCTGATTTCGGCGGTGACGCTGAGTTTCTCTGTGACGCCCATTTTACATGGGCATTCCCTAAACTGCTGATACAAATACCGTTTGTCATTGACTGCTGCCTCCAGAGTCCTGCGTCCGTGCTATATATTTGAATCCTTCATGTTAATTATATCGGCATAATCCGGTCCGGCACAAGGTTCGTCCCTACACATGCTTGAACCTATCCTCCATAGAGAGAAACAGGTTTACCAAATGCGGGTCGAATTGCGTCCCGCGCCCTTCTTTTATTATTTCAACGGCCTTTTCGTGGGAATAGGCGGCCTTGTATACCCGCTGCGAGATCAGGGCGTCGTATACGTCTACAATAGCCAGGAGACGCGCCGGCAGCGGGATATCCGTACCGGATAAGCCGTTGGGATAGCCTTTGCCGTCCCAGCGCTCGTGATGCCCCTCGGCTAAAACCTTGGCGTAGTTCAGGAAGGCCTGCTCGCTTGTTTTTGACTGTATTTTATTTATAACCTGCCCCCCGAAGGCGGCGTGTTTCTTCATCAGCTCAAACTCTTGCTGGCTCAGGCGTTCGGTTTTTGTCAATATATTGTCGCTTATGCTTATTTTACCTACATCGTGGAGCTGTGCGGACAGGACGAGCAAATCGACATCCCATGCGGATGTTTCCTCGCTGTACAGGCCGCTTTCAATCAATCCGTCAACCAGCAGCCTCATATACTTCTGCGTACGGTCTATATGCCCGCCGGTTTCGTTGTCGCGCCATTCAACCAGCTCCGCCATCGTTTCAAGCACCGCGTTTTGCAGCTCTAAAACGGATTGCGTTTTCTTTGTCACCATTTCCTCAAGGTTGTTGTTCAGATCCAGCAGTTCCTTGCGCTGTTCGTCCACCAGCAGGTGCGCTTCGATACGCTTCAGCAGCAGCGGCGGGGAATAGGGCTTGTAGATATAGTCCACCGCGCCCAGTGAAAACCCCTCAAGCTCGCTTCCAAGGTCGGATTTCGCCGTGACAAACACCACCGGGATATGGTTAAAATCCGGGAGGCTCTTGATTATTTTCATTACGTCATAGCCGCTCATAACCGGCATCTCAACATCCAGCAAAATCATGTCCGGCGTAATTTTCTGCATCAAAAGAAGCAGCTTCTCGCCCGATGGCACGGTAAACACATCATATATATGAGACAGGACGTTTCTGCCGATGTTCAGGTTGGTTATCTGGTCGTCAACCAAAACTATTTTTTTTCTTGCCGTTGCGGTACCTACAGCGTTCATGCGCTAAGCGTTCCTTTCAAATCATCTATTAATCTGCCGGCGTTGTCAAAATCAAACCGCTCGAAAGCGCTCACCATATCCGCCACCATACGGTTAATGTCCCCGCCAAAATCCGTTTTTATCAGCGGGTCCAGCGTTTCCAGAGCCAGAGCGCTGTCAAAGAACTCGCAGGCCATCTCCAGCGCGGACATGCTGGCGGAAAGCGCGCCCGTACCGTCCGCCCTGCGTTTGTGCGTATCGGCGTTGTTGAAAACCGCCATTACCCTTTCAACAAAGTGCGTAAGCGCACCCGCGAAGGAACGGTGCAGCTCGGCGCAGGCTTCGCCTTCGCCGTCATTTGCCAGGATTTCCAGCTTATACGCGATTTCGCCAAGCCCATATGCCCCTATGTTGTTCAGCACGCCCTTTATGCCATGTATCCCGACGGCGTAGAGCTTTAGGTCCGTGGCAAGGGTGTTATTTATTTCCTCGATATTTTCCGGCAAAAGCCGCACGGCTACTTTGACAATACGTTCGTAGGTCTCCTTGGAGCCGTTTACCATAAGAAGCGCCTTGTCAACCGAAAGCTCGGGGATATCCGTCAGCGCCGCCGCCATACCCTCAGCGGAGGCGCTGTGCCTGACTTCCGCCGGCTTGCGGCGTTTCGCGCGCGGAATCCATCTGTCCAGAATAGCGCCCAGCTTCACCGTTTCTATGGGTTTCGCAAGGTAATCGTTCATGCCTTCGTCAATAAACCGCTCCCGCCCGCCCGCCGCGGCGTTTGCGGTTAGGGCTATGATGGGAAGCTTTTCGTAGTATTCCCCGGTGTTGGCCCGGATAAGCTTCGTAGCCTCGATACCGTCCATTTCCGGCATCATGTGGTCCATAAACACCATGTCGAATTGTGTTGTGGAGATAAGCCCCACGGCGTCGGGGCCGTGCTGGCACAGCGTTACCTGCATTTCGTAGGGCGACAGCAGGCCCTCCATAACCTCAAGGTTGGCCTTGACATCGTCAACTATCAGGATCTTCGCCTCAGGGGCGGTAAAATCCGCTTCCATCACGTACGAAATGCCGTCCTGGATATTATTGAGCACATTCGAGATGGTCAGCGTATGGGCCGGCATTATAAGCATACGCGCGTCCTGCGCCGCCATTGTTTCCGTGATATCGGTCAGAAGCGTCAGGTTTGGCGGATTTTCTATATTTTTTATTATCGGCGCGATACGTTCGTAAACAAAGGACGGTGTAAATATATGCGGATACTTCGAAAGATTTTCTATAAGCTGCGAAATATTATCCGCGCATTTGTATTCGACGCCTAAATCCTCAAAGCTTCTGACGACGGATTCGCGGTAGACGCGGCGCGTTTCGTAGAACAGAACCTTTGTCGGGTTTATTACCTCGGCGAAGGGCTTGTGTTCCTTTATCTTTTGCGGCAGGGTCATGGTAAACGCGCTGCCCTTGCCGTATGTACTCTTAACCGTGATATCGCCGCCCATCGCGACGCACAGGCTACGCGTTATAACAAGGCCCAGGCCGGTACCCTCGATGTCCCTGTTCCTGTTCACGTCAAGCTGCACGAAATCCTGAAAGAGCTTGCCAAGATCCTCTTCCCTTATACCAATGCCGGTGTCCTCAATCACCGCGGTCAGCAAGACGCTGTTCCCCTCCGCTTCGCCCGTGATATCCAGCGATATATGGCCTTCCTGCGTATATTTGACCGCGTTAGCCAAAAGGTTGAGGAGTATCTGCCGGATACGCACCTCGTCGCCCCACAGTACGCCGGGCAGACGGCTGTCGATGTTTGTCGTAAACAGGACGGGCTTTTCGGTCAGGCGCATACGCATGATGTTCGCGACGTCGTTTATAAGAGCGGATAGCTCATATTCGCCTTCCATTATTTCGTAGCCGCCTGATTCCAATTTGGAAAAGTCCAGAACATCGTTGATTATAGAAAGCAAATTAACGCTGGCGCTTTTTATGCCTATGGCTTTTTCGTAAAGATCGCGGGAGATATCCTTGCGCAGGATCAACTCGCTCATGCCCATTATAGCGTTCATGGGCGTGCGTATTTCATGGCTCATTTTCGCAAGGAAGTCGCTCTTTGCCTTGTCCGCCGCCTCAGCCAGATTCCTGGCCTCAACCAGCGGCGTTATGTCTACCCATTCGAAAAACCGCGCCGCCGTATGTTTCCCCACCAAAGAGGAGCGCATCATCAGCCAGCTCATTTCATCGTCCATCGGCACGTGGAAATTTTTCTCCACATAGCCGTCCTCCGGTGAAAGCTGCCGAACCGCGTCCTTCAGCTCCTGAAACTTAAACAAATCCGGCAGAGGACGGCCTAAAATCTGACTTTCATCTTCAAGCCCCAGTGATTCGATCATAGCCGCGCTCATATGCGACACTTCGCCCTTGTCGTTGGTTATGGCAAGGAAAGTAGGGATTTTAGCCATAATCATATCGCAGGTCAGGCTGCCCTCGTGGTATTTTTCACTTTTTGCCACTAATCTGATACCAACGGAAACAAAAACCAGGCTAAGAAATACAAAGGCTATAATATTACCGGCATAATCCCGGAAACCATAACCTTCGCCAAGCATGGGGAAGCCTAATATCACAACAAACGTAAATACAATGATATTGGAAAAGCCTATGTACATCGCAAGGGTCTTGAGGTCCAAATGAACCAGGCAAAAGCCTACCAGGCCGATTTGGAACAGGAAGTACGAGTGATCCCCGCCGCCTGCGGCGCACATTATTGAGTGGATAAGCGAAAGCACGACGGAGGTCATCACAGTGCCTATCCTGCCGCTAAAACGCTTACTGATTGCATAGGGCAAAACAGCTGCGACCATAGCCGCCCCCCCGACGGCCCTGGGGATAAGAAGATGGCTGTATGTATCTATCGCAAGGCTTAACGTTATAGTTACGGCAACATACAAAACAAGGAGCATACTGGCTATGCGCCTTGTTTTATCCTGTACGGACATCTCCGCAAAACCGCCGAATCCTCGCATAAAATATCACCGTTTTTATTCATCGGAAAATTGCATAGTAATTATACCACAGCGGAGCATTCCGCGCAATATCTTATGTCAGAGGAATTTTTCGACTAAATTAAGCAAAGATGGACAGACTCCCAGCAGCTTGCAAATGCCAAGGGCGTCGTTCGGCACGGAATCCGCCGGCTGCGCCTTGATCAGCCTGTAATCCATCAGCCCCGGTATCATTTCCGGCGATAAACGTTTTTTATCGGATTCCAGCGCGGCCAGGAGTTCTTTTTTCAATCCCGCCGCCATGTAGCAATTATATTCTTCTTTAGCCACATTGTCATAATGGGTGGAAAGGATGGATATGGATGACAGCCCGTTTAAACACGCGGCCAGCCCCGCCGCTATGGCGCGGCCCTCGCGGGGGTTCGTGCCCCTTGCCGGTTCGTCCAGGATGATGAGGGAGAAGCCGTTCAAAGCGCGTTCAAGCAAGGCGTTAACATTGGACATTTCCGCGCCGAAGCTGGACAGGCCGGAGTAGACGCTCTGCTCATCGTCAAAGATAAAGTCGATATTGTCAAATAAAGGCAGCCCGGCTTCGGCGGCAAACACCAAAAAACCGCATTGGAACAGGTAGCAGTTAAGCGCAACGGTTTTGAGCGCGACGCTCTTGCCCCCCATGTTCGCGCCGGTTAAAACAGCCGTTCCGGGCGCGAGGCTCAAGCTTACGGGTGTAACGCGCCCGCCGCGTTCTTTCAGGGCGGCGTCCGCTTCCGGGCTGTAAACGTCTTTCAGCATTATTGTATTTTCGGTAATCGACGCTTTTACGCAGCCGTATTCACGTGCCAGAGAAGCCTTTGCCAAGGTCAGATCCAGCCTTGCCAGGGCATCGATATTCACGTCGAAATCCATTTTGTGCGTTGCAAGCCTAAACGTAAGCGCGGTACGCACCGCCAGCTCCTCTTCCTCCTCCTCAGCCACAATTTTCAGGCGTTCGCGCTCCAGCTCTTTTAGGGTTTCCGCGTTATTCACGGCGTTTAACCCGGCATCGATTATCAGTTTTTTCTCACGTATTATACGAAGCTTTTCCGAATATTTTTCATTGACATAAAAACTACGCAGGCGCGTCCTTTCCGGGTCCAGTACCAGCAGCGCGTCCTCCATGGGAGCAATCCCTATGCCTGTAAGCCCGGCGGATCCGTTAAAGCGCGCGTACGCCTCCGCCAACTCGCTAAGGGCAAGCAGAAAGGATTTAACCTCAAACAGCTCCACCTCACCCAGCGCTTTGCCTTCTTCACCGGTCAGCTTTTTTACCGAACCCCTGATATCGCGGAATTTCGGTAATATTCTGGTGAAGGCTGAATTATCCGCGCCGGAAAAAGCCGCGCGCTCCACATTTTCCAATTCTATCGCAAGTGCGCCCGCCTGAGCCTTTAAAAACGGCGCAATATGCCTTGCCGCGTCCCTTCCGTATGGCGTGACGGGGGTAAGCTTATTCAGCGCGTACGCCGCTCCAACCGTGCGCAGTTGTTTATCCGTAAACCGTTTCATGTTCCTCCACATCAAAGACAGGGACAGATACCCTGTCACGAACCGCCGCGAGAAACTCAGCCCGGTCAAAGGCATAGCCGAGACCGGGGGCGGTTGGGTTGAGGGCCGCCGCGATTAAATCAGCCGGCTTGTTAACATAAATCTTTCCGCCCCTGTGCAGAAATCTGTCCAGAACGGCGGATTTTACGAAGATTTTTGACATATCGGCTGCAATTACCGCCGTTATTTTAATATCGGCGCAGTCTGTGATTTCCCCAAGGATTTCGTCCGTCAGCGCGCCGCTTATCCGACGTATAACCGCGTCTTCTCTGCATTCCGCCTCCAGCGGCAGATTCATTAAACGGCAGATATGCGCGCATTCGGCGGCTACCGCGTTTATATCGCGGTTAAGCGCGGCCCCGGCGCATAAAATGACCCCTCCGGAAGCTTGGGCGAATGTGCGCCTGTCGCCTGAGCCGTCAACCAAAATTTGGCCCGCTCCGATTTCCGCGCGCATGTAGCGGCATAGTTCACCCAGCTGGCTGTTGACGGACGGCCCGGCAAGGCTTACGCGCCCGTCGGACAGGGCTTCCGCTACGATAACCTCGCCCAAAGGCGTGGAGATGCCCGTCGTATGGACGATGCGCCTGGTGAAATCGCAATCCCTCAGTACCCCGGCGGCTGTTGCGGCGTACATCCCTTTGTATATGCGGATTTCGGGAAAAACGCCGCCCTGCCCGACGGATGTAACGGCTAACGGGGGCAGGGCTTGGGCATTGCTTTTGGTATATCGTTTATATGCGTGGATCAAATGCTTTAAAACAGTGGTTTTACCGGCCGATTTCGACAATCCGACCAGCGAAACGACCGGATACGGACGGCAAAGGCTGAACAAATCATTTTGCATAGCTGAAAAAGCCTTCTCCGGTCTTTTTACCCAGCCTGCCCGCCCTTACCATTTTGCGGAGCAGCGTGCTGGCGCGGTATTTGGTGTCCCCGGTTTCCGTAAGCAAGGTGTCCATAATAAACAGCACAACGTCGTTGCCGATGAGGTCGGACAGCGCCAGCGGCCCGATGGGATGGTTCGCGCCCAGCGTCATCGCCTTGTCGATGTCCGCGGCGGAGGCCACGCCCTGCTCCAGCACGCAAATGGCCTCGTTAATCATCGGCACAAGAATCTTGTTCACGACAAAACCCGGCGCTTCCTTTACCTCGACAGGCTCCTTGCCGATTTCCCTCGAAAGTTCAACAACCCTTTCAAATGTCTCGTCGGATGTCAGGAACCCGCGGATAACCTCGACAAGCTTCATAACAGCCGCCGGGTTGAAGAAATGCATACCGATAACCTTGTCCGGGCGGCTTACGGCCTGAGCAAGCTCGGTTATCGAAATGGACGATGTATTCGACGCGAGAATGGTGTCAGGCTTACAAATCTTATCAAGTTTGCCGAACAGTTCTTTTTTAATAGCCGGGTTTTCAATTACAGCCTCAACAGCTAAATCACAATCCGCCGCAGACGATAAATCGGCTGTACCGCTTATACGCCCCATAATTTCGCTTTTTTTACCCGCTTCAATCTTGCCTTTTTCAACCAGCTTTGAAAGGCCCTTGTCCAGCCCCGCGACGCCCTTTGCCGCTATCTCATCCGAAATATCATATAAAACCGCCGTATGCCCGGACTGGGCGAAAACCTGCGCGATGCCCGCGCCCATGGTTCCCGCGCCCGCTATGAATACCCTCATGTCTACACCCCTCTCTTTTACTTTTTGCTTATTACCTTTTAACTTTCCCTCTCCACCGCCACGGCTATACCCATACCGCCGCCGATGCACAGTGCGGCCAGCCCCTTCCGTACGCCGCGCTTTTCCATTTCGTATAAAAGCGTTACGAGGATCCGCGCGCCGCTGGCTCCGATGGGGTGGCCCAGAGCGATTGCGCCGCCGTTTACGTTTACTATGTCCATGTTTAATTTAAGCTCTTTCGCGACGGAAAGCGACTGCGCCGCGAATGCTTCGTTGGTCTCAATCAGCTCAACCTCGTCCATGCTCCAGTTTGCCGCCGCGAGGGCGTTCTTGACGGCTTGGACGGGGCCGATTCCCATAATTGCGGGGTCCACGCCGGCTTGTCCCATGGCTTTTATCACCGCCAGCGGTTTAAGACCGCGCTTTTCGACTGCGGCTTCGGAAGCGAGCATCAGAGCCGCCGCGCCGTCGTTGATGCCGGAGGAATTGCCCGCCGTAACCGTGCCGCCCTCTTTAAAGGCGGGGCGCAGCCGGGCGATCTTTTCGATGTTGGTATCGGGGCGCGGGAATTCGTCGGTTTTGAATTGGACGGTTTCCTTATTTACCGTAATCTCCACCGGTACGATCTCGTCGTTAAAACGCCCGGATGTAACGGCGTCGGCTGTTTTGCGCTGGCTTTCCACCGCGTATATGTCCTGCTCAAGGCGGGAAATGCCGTATTTTTCCGCAAGGTTTTCCGCCGTAATGCCCATATGGATGTGATTCATGGCGCAGAGCAAGCCGTCGTTGATCATTGTGTCAACAACCGCGCCGTTGAAAAGCTTGTAGCCGAAACGCGCGTCCAACAGGGCGTAAGGCGCTTTGCTCATGCTTTCCATGCCGCCGGCGGCCACGATGTCATTGTCACCGGCTATAATGCTCTGCCGCCCCAGGGTAAGCGACTTTAAGCCCGACCCGCACAGCATGTTGACCACCGTTGCGCATACGTTTTCGCCAATCCCGGCTTGAAGGGCGGCCTGTCTTGCCACGTTCTGCCCGAACCCGGCGGTCAGCACCGCGCCCATTATAACTTCGTCCACGTCGGCGGGGGTAAGCCCCGCGCGTTTTACGGCTTCTGCTATTGCCACGGCTCCCAGCTTCGGCGCCGGGACGTTCATCAGCGCTCCGCCCATTGACCCGATTGCGGTTCTTGCCGCTCCCACAATATACACCTTGCTCATTTAAAGGCTCCTATTCAACTTTTACTCTTGGCGGGCTGATGATTCCTTCCCCTTCAAGGACTGTAACGCCGTCTTGATTTACGCAGGCGGCTTTGATTTTAATTTTCGACTTTTCAAGCTTTTCCGCAATCTCGACAACGGCGGTAATAGTATCCCCAAATTTAACCGGAGCCATAAAATTAAGCTGCTGGGAAATCCAGATAGTGCCGTGGCCCGGCATAATATTGCCGAGCACGCCCGACACAAGTCCCGCCGATATCAGCCCGTGGGCTATCCTTGTTTTGAAGAATGTGTTCTTCGCGTATTCCTCACTGAGGTGAGCCGGGTTTATGTCGCCCGAAATCCCCGCGAAAAGGTATACGTCCGTCTCCGTGACGGTCTTGCTGAAAGATGCCTTTTGGCCTACAGACAGTTCGTCGTACAGATAATTCATGATAACCCTCCTTATACTCAGCCAACTTCTAAAAAATGTTTATTATTTACAAGCCTCGATAAAAGGCCTGAATAATTCAATCATCAACGCGTGCTCCGGGGATTCCAGCATAGCCTCGGGATGCCATTGGTAACAGGCGCAGAACCAATCCCCGCTGTATTCATAAGCTTCTGTGAAACCTTCGGCGGAACGCGCCGTAACGATAAAACCGGGGGCCAGCTTATCCGCAAGCTGGTGGTGGAAGCTGTTAACCCGGACGGAGCTCTGTCCAAGCCATTTGCGCAGTTTAGTCCCGTCCGTTATGTCAATGCTGTGCGTTGCGGTGCTTCTGGCGTCTTTTTGGTCGTGGCCGTCTATATGCTGGATGAGATTTCCGCCCAAGGCTACGTTGATGACCTGCTCACCCCGGCAGATGCCCAGCAGCGGCTTCTTCGCCTCGAAAGCGAGCCTTGCCAGCGTAATCTCGAACATATCTCGCTCCTCGGATATACCGGACACTTTCTCATGGTTATCCTGACTGAAATATTTAGCCTGTACATCGCCGCCGCCGCTGAAGAGCAGGCCGTTGCAGGCGGCAAGGTATTCATTCTCAAAACCCGGCTTATTTGGCAGCACAACGGGAATGCCCCCTGCCGCCGCCACGGCGTTTACATATGTTTTTTGCACCGACGTAAGGGTTTTATCGGCTGCGGATGATGTTATGCCAATTATTGGCAGCATTTAAATCCTCCTTAAAGATGGCTTTCGTTTTATTATTGTTTGTCAGGCTTCTGCAAAAAAATGACAAGATTGTCATACTAATTATACAACGAATATGAAGCTTATGGCAATCATTTTTTACTTTATTTGATTTTGCAGAATCTCCGCGGCAATGTGAGCGGGGAGGGTGTCCAGAAGCCTGAATTCCGGCGGGCAGAAATAGAACCCCTGCCCGTAATCTACGCCCAACTCGATCAGGGCGCACAATTCCTGCGCGGTTTCCACGCCCTCCGCTATGACCTTGGCGCCGTGAAGGCGGGCCAGCTCAACGGCTTCCAGGGCTTTTGCGCTGTTGCCGCCGTCTTTGTGGATGCCGCGCACGATTTCCGGGGACAGTTTGAGGAAATCCGGATTCAATTCGGAAACGCGCTGTTTTTCCGATTCGGTGCAGCTATAGTCGTCCATTGAGATACGGATGCCGTTGCGGCGCGCGCGGTCTATTTTGCGCTTTTGCAAGGCCGTGTCGGTATAACGGCTTGACGAGACCTCCATAACAATGGTTACGCTGTTATCATCCGCCTCGCCAAGCTGGTGCAGATGCGTGAAAAAGTCCCCGTCAATGAGGTATTGGTCATAGATGGTGTTGAACGTTATGGCGTAGCCGCTGAGGCGTTTCAGGTTGTAATGCGTCCACTTGCAGAAATTTTCAAACAGGAACAGCTCAAGCTCGTAAAGCTTGCCCTCGTTTTTGGCCTGGTCAAGAATTTCGTAAGGCGTGTATGTGATCTGCGCGGCGGGCCGCATGATGGCTTCGTAGGATGTAATCCGGCCTGTCCTGAGATCGACGATGGGCTGGAAGGCGTAGCGCACCTCGCGCCCCATCAACAGGGCGGAGAGATAGGAAACGTTGTTGGTATGCGTTCCGCTGCGGTCGTAGCGTGTGCGGTCGAATTCAAAAATGCTGCCCCTTGCGCTCTGCTTGACCTCGTACATGGCGAAATCGGCGTATTTGACCAAGGACTCCGCGTCGTTGGAATCATATGGATAAAACGCCAGGCCCGCGGAAAACTGCAGCTCAACTATTGTCCCGTCGGCAAGCTCCACCTTTCTGTTCTTGGCCCTTTCAAGCTGGTTCACCATCCTGTCCCTCATCTCTTCGCGGCTGTCCCCGCCGTGCAGGTACAGAACAAACTCGTCCCCCGCGATACGCGCGGCAACGCCGCCTATATGGTCAAACACGGAGAACGCCTTGCCCGCCAGCATGATGTATTGGTCGCCGTCGTTGTGCCCGAATGTATCGTTCAGGCGTTTCAGCTTATCCAGGTCAATAAAAGCCAAAACGCCGGCCTTATCCGGTTCGGCTTCGATGTAAGAGCGTATCTTTTTGAGGTAGGATGTTCTGTTCAAAAGCTTTGTCAGCATGTCATATGTGCTTTCGTAAATCAAACGTTCCTTTTCGCGCACCCTGTCCGTAACATCGGTTATAGCGCCGTAAATTAATGTATTCTCGTCCCACTCCTGTACGTTAAGGCGCATGTCCAGCCAATATGTGCCATTGGCGCGCGTGACCTGGAACAGCATCTCCGTCAGACCCTCGTTCATTGCCTGCCTGTATTGCGGCAAGAAGGCCTCAAGCCTGCGCAGCGGTATGAATTGCGGCTGCCAGACGTCATCGGGGCACGGGATATCAATCAGCCTGTACATGGATTTCGTTAAGAATACCATGCCCGTGGCCTTTGAGACCTCAAAAACGCCTATGCCGAGGCCCATAAGGTCGATGATGGAAGACATCTTCGACGCCTGGTGGGCGATATCCGCGCTCATATGCTCTATTGTGGACAGCAGGGAGTCTATCTCGCGGATATTTGTTTTGGGAAAGCTGGGCACGTCGGTCAGGCCGCTCATTTCTTTTACGATGTTTACGGCTTTCTTGATCTTTCCCGCGTCATACCGGCTGATAAGGTACGAGGCCAGGAGCGCCGCGGTTATCGAGATCAGCAGAGCCAAAGCCAGCATATTCAGCGTATTCCTTGAGCTTGCCATAACCTCGGCCCTGTCGGCAAAGGAGAACATATAAATATCATTGGTGAAATACGAGCTGGGGCCGGTCAGGTTAAGCGGCATGTGCGAAAACACCATCTGCTGGGAGCCGACGGTTGTCTGCCTCAGGGTCCCGCCTGAGGAGCCTACGGGGTTGGAATTCAGGATATCCGGGATATTCCGCAGGAACGCCGCGGGCGCGGCGCTCCCGGCTGTAAGCGATGCGCCGTCTATGCCGTATCCCGTAAATTTCCCTATGGCGTAAAAACCGTTGTCAAAGGGTATATCGCCGCCGTATACCAGCATGTTCAAATGTCTTTTGTCCAGCTCGAACCCCAGAACGCCGGCTGCCTCACCCGTTCTCGCCGAGATGGGTACGGTGTAGAATAAGGTCTGCCCGCTGTCCTGCGCAAAACATTTGCTTAGGCTCCAGTACCCGAGGTTCGCCGCGCTGGCGTCGGGTAAAGCCGAAAACGCCTCCAGAGGCATAAGAAAAAAATCATCGCGTTCATTGCCGGATAGCGAAAACTCCATGCTCCAGCTGTGGTCAACCGTAATGCTGCGCCCGCTCAAGCTGTTGAGCTGGGGATACCCCCACAGCAAAGCCATGGGATCTCTTCCGTGCACATAGGGGCCCAGGTTCGGCGTTCGCAGGTAAAGGGCCGGGTATCTGCCCGCCGCCCCGTCACGCGAAGGGGCGGTCAGGATAAAAAACGCGCCGGATACATCGTTTGTCGCTAAAAAACGGTCCATATCATCAAAGACGCGGTTGAAAAGCTCGTCAATCAGCCCGGGGTTCTCCCACAGGCACGAAACGTCCATATTATTGGCAGTCAGAAGGCTGTTCAGCTTGATTTGTATATTGCTCCGCACACCCCATAAAGCGCGGCTGTGATGCATCAATGTGTTTTCCGCCAGCGACGCGTTGCCCGCGTTCATGTTTATTACGGATTCAAATGCGATTTCGTCAAGCTTCCCGATGGTTCCGGTGGCGACAAGGCTTGCCGCGAGGCTAAGCACCACCACAATTATTGTAAACATCGTGGCCCGGAATATCTGTTTTTGCAAGGTAGGACTTTTGTTTTTTTGTCCCGTCATAAGGATAAACTACCGCCGATCCAATTAATTGTTCCCATTTATTTCCGCATGATTTATAATACCTTTATAATACTTTTACGGCACCCTTTTGTCAACTGAAATAAGCCGGATAAATACAATAGTAAAGGATCTACTCATATGCTTAACGGATGGAGTTGTTAAATCATGAATAAACCGAATGATGACAGGACGAAAGTTGCCGTGCTGTTAGGCGGGCGCGGCGCCGAGCACGAGGTCTCCATACAATCCGGGAGGGCTATTATAGCGGCTCTTTTGGAATCGCGGGATAAATACGAGGTTTTACCGGTTTATATAACAAAAGACGGGCAGTGGCTTCTGCATGAAAACGCCTCAGGCCTTGATACATTGGAGCATACCGGCGCCCCGGTCGCGGTAAATCCCGGCAACGGTTTTATGCTGGCGAACTACGGTTTTACGCCGGTCCCTGCCGATGCGGTCTTTCCCGCGCTGCACGGCGAATACGGCGAGGACGGCACCATACAGGGGTTATGTGAGCTGGCGGGCTTGCCCTGCGTCGGCTCCGGTATGCTAAGCTCCGCAATGTGCCTGGATAAACCCGTGTCAAAGCGGCTGGCCGCCGGAATCGGGGGCCTTTTCCGCGTGCCGTTCCTTGAGTTCAACGCATCCGATCCGTCGCGGTTTGAGGAAATAGCCGCGAAGGTGCGGGACGCGCTGGGGTACCCCTGCTTTGTGAAGCCGGTCAATACGGGTTCGTCCTGCGGTATATCCAAGGCTGTAAACGGGGATGGGCTGTTTGAGTCCCTGCGCCTTGCGGCGGGATTTGCCCCGAGGATTATTGTTGAAGCGGCGGTGAAGGGACGGGAATTGGAGGTGGGCGTGCTGGGCAACGATTCGCCCGTTGCGTCCGGGGTCGGCGAGATTATAACATCCCATGGTTTTTACGATTATGATTCAAAATACACGGAGGGCGCGGCGGAAGTCGTCGTTTCCGCCGATATAGACAAGAATATTGCGGAATCAATAAGATATTACGCCCTTGAGGTATATAAAATCATGGGCTGCCGCGGTATGGCGCGCGTGGATTTTTTCCTTGAAAACGGGACGAACCGCGTGTTATTTAACGAAATCAACACAATACCCGGCTTTACGCCGACAAGCATGTATCCGAAGCTCTTTGAACACGAAGGAATCCCCATGGCGCGGCTTGTGGATAAACTTGTCGAATTGGCTATTGAAGGAAGAGACAAGTAATGTTATAATAATTCAATATATTACGAATGATTGCGGAAGGGTGCCTGTATGCCTGCGGACCGGAACGCACCGATAGGTATTTTTGACTCCGGCGTCGGGGGGCTGACCGTGGCTCGCCGCGTTATGCTGGATATGCCGGAGGAACGGATAGTTTATTTTGGCGACACGGCGCGCGCTCCCTACGGCATCCGTACCAAAGAGCGCATCACGGCCCAGAGTATGCAGATAATGCGGTTTCTTGAAACTCATGGGTTGAAAATGGCAATAATAGCATGCAACACCATTTGCGTGTCCAGTTATTACGAACTGACCGGGGCTTTTGATGTGCCGATAATGGAGATCGTCTCCCCGGCGGCGGCGGATTGCGTTAACGGCAGCCCTCCCGCCGTTAAGGTTGGCGTGATCGCAACGGCGGCAACGGTAAAAAGCGAGGGCTACCGCATAGAAATCCATAAACTGAACCCACGCGCCGAGGTGTTGCAGAAAGCCTGCCCTGATTTAGTAACGCTGGCGGAAAGGGGTCTGGCGGAAAGCGCCGCCGGCGCGCTGCAATGCGAGATTTATCTGAGGAGCTTTAAAGAAGCCCGCATCGACACGCTTGTGCTGGGGTGTACGCATTTTCCGCTTTTTTACGGCCACATAGCGGCGTACATGGGCGGAAACGTGCGGCTGATAGACCCGGCGGCCGCGTCCGGCGCCAAGGTGAAGAAAGAGCTGGCCGAGGCGGGCTTGGCGGCGGAAAGGCGGGACAAGCCGGAACACGCGTTCTACATAAGCGGCGACCCCGGCACATTTGAGCAAATCGCCCGTAACATTCTGGGCAAGCCCGTCCGCCCCGAAAAAATAAATATATGCAAATATTGATAAATATTAAAAAATCGTATAAACTGTAGGGGCGAACTTGTAGGGGCGAACTCAGTTCGCCCGATAATCCAATACACAAGAGGAGCACGGCTATGTTTAACAGAGATTTGGGAATAGATCTGGGGACGGCTAACACGCTGGTGTACGTCAAAGGTAAGGGCGTTGTGGTGAACGAGCCGTCGGTTGTGGCTTACAACACCACAAACAGCAAAATTCTGGCGGTTGGCGACGGCGCGAAGCAGATGATCGGGCGCACCCCGGGCAACGTCGTTGCCATACGCCCCATGAAGGACGGCGTAATAGCCGATTTTGAGACAACACGCGCCATGCTGCGCTACTTTATAAACCGGGCGAACCGTACGGGGCTTTTCAGCAGCAAACCGCGCGTGGTGGTCTGCATACCGTCGGGCGTGACAGAGGTTGAGAAACGCGCGGTGAAGGAGGCGACGATCTCGGCCGGGGCAAGGCAGGCCGGGCTGATCGAGGAGCCGATGGCGGCGGCGATAGGCGCTGGGCTGCCCGTTGAGGAGCCCAGCGGCAGCATGGTCGTCGATATCGGCGGCGGCACAAGCGAGGTCGCCGTCATATCACTCGGGGGCATCGTCACAAGCAAATCCCTCCGCGTCGCGGGGGACGAGCTGGACGACCATATCATCCAGTACGTAAAGAAAGCCTTCGGACTGGCCATCGGCGAACGTACCGCCGAAACGATCAAATTAAGCATATGCAGCGTTTACAACCCCGACCCCGACGTAAGCATGAGCATACACGGCAGGGATTTAAGCTCCGGGCTTCCCCGCACCATACGCGTCTCGTCGGATCAAGTCGCCGAAGCCGTGCACGAACCCATTTCATCTATCATCGACGCTATAAAATTCACATTGGAAAAGACTCCGCCGGAGCTGGCCTCAGATATAATGGAATCGGGCATAATGCTGACCGGCGGCGGCGCGCTTATACACGGGCTGGATCAGTTGATTTCCGTTGAGACCGGAATGCCCGTTTATGTGGCGGAGGAACCGCTGAACAGCGTGGTTCTGGGCACCGGTATTTTTATAGAGAACACCAACGCTTTCCGGGATGTTCTGGTAGACCCGGAGAGAAGAAAACCCCATTAGTACGTCGTTATGAAACGCCTGAAGCGCCGCAAGCGCGCGTTTATCATATCGCTTATAATCTTTTGCCTGCTGCTGATAACGGTTACGGCTTTGGCAGGCGGAGGGCCGACATTTTTAGGCAGGGCCTTTGTTACCGTTACAAGCCCCGTCCAATCCGGCCTTACCGGCACGGGTAACTGGCTTGGCGAGCGGCTTGGTTATTTCAGGGGTATGGCTGCGCTGTATGAGGAAAACCGGCGGCTTACGGCTGAAAACGCGCTGCTGGTTATGGAAAACAGCCTGCTGAGGTACCTTGAGGAAGCCGTTGAGGAATACGCGATGCTGCTGGACACCCAGCTTAGATATTCCAATTACGATACAATGGTTGCCCAGGTCCGCGCCTCCGACCCGGGGAACTGGTATAACCGCTTTATTATAGACAGGGGCTCGTCCCACGGCATCGAGGTTAATATGCCTGTGCTGGCTAACGGGGCGTTGATAGGCCGCATATCGAAAACCTGGCCTTATTCCGCGCTTGTGGAGTCCATTATCGACGATGGGAGCGGCGTAAGCGCAAAGGTTTACCGCACAAACCACGTCGGCGTTGTGCGCGGGGATGTGGAGCTGATGATGGAGGGCCTTGTGCGCATGGGGTTTACAAGCCTCGGCGTTGACGTGGCGGTGGGGGACGAAATCCAGACCTCGCAGCTTTCCAGCTATTATCCGCCTGGGATCACCATCGGGCATGTCGTGAGCGTCGAGGTGGATTCCAGGGGCATCGCTTCGGCTATAGTCCAGCCCACAGCCGATTTTTCGCCGGTTAAATCCGTGTTGGTTATTACGGAGCTGTTTTATTTGGAATACGGTGATTGGTAATGCTGAGAGCTGTTGTTATCGGATCGGTTATATACGGTAATTTCCTGTTGCAGACCACGCTGCTGCGGCATATAGCCATCCTCGGCGTTGTGCCGATGACGGCGATGCTGGTGGTGGTTTCCTACGCCATTTTGCGCGGGGATGTTGAGGGCGCAATCGCCGGTTTTTGCGCGGGCCTTCTACAAGACGTTTTTTTTATGGAGTACATCGGCCTGTACGCGCTGCTTTTTGCCGTTACGGGCTTTATATGCGGCAAGCCCTTCCGGGACTTTTTTACCGACAGCTTTATACTGCCCGTAACCCTTACGCTGTTTGCCATGATCGGCTATGAGGTTGTCTTTTATTTCATCAATTTCACTATGCGCGGGCGGCTGATGGATTATTTCAGGTATATTATCCTGCCGGAAACCATTTATACCATGCTGCTTGCCATACCGGTCTACCGCCTGATGTTCGCGCTTAACAAACGCCTGGAACGGCATGAAAAGAAATATAGGAGCATTTTTTAGCTATGAAGGAAATCCTATCAAAAATAAAATCGCTTTTAACAAATAGATTAATCGTTTTGCTTGTGATACTGACGGCTATGTTCATCATTCTCGCCACAAGGCTGTATGATTTGCAAATTGTGCACGGGCATGAATACCAAACGGTGAGAAGGCAATTTACCAACGAGCGCGTTATTTCAGCCCCGCGCGGCGAAATTTTTGACCGGAACGGGCAGCCCCTTGCCATAAACCGTACCACGGCGATGGTGAAGATGGATCCAAACGTCCGCGTACACGGTAACAACCACGCGCTGATCAATGAGAACCTCCTGAGTTTTATCCGCCTGATGGACCGCTACGGTGAGGTTATTGAAGACGAGCTGCGCATTTCAGAGTCCCAGCCGCGCGAGTTCCTGTTCGGCGGGAGCAGAAGCCGCGAGGAGCTGTGGAAAAGGGATATGAACCTGCCGCTTGACATATCGGCGCAGGATGCCTACGATAGGCTGGTAGCGCGGTTCCGTATCCCAGTGGACGATATGACGCCGCGGGAGGCGCGCTTGGTGCTGTCTATGCGCCAGAGCCTTCTCCGGCAGCAGTGGCACCGGAACCCCATTACGGTGGTGCTGAGCGTCAGCCCGGCCGCGCAGGCCGCGCTGGAGGAGCGTAATCAGGAGTTTCCGGGCTTTTACATCGACATCGATTATCTGCGCGAGTACCCTGAGGGCATGTATGTCTCGCATATCATAGGCTATATAAGGCGTATAAACAGCGATCAGCTTGAGCGCAACAGGGTGTTCGGCTACATTGAGGACGACCTCTTCGGGCAGGAGGGGGTTGAAAGCGCTTTTGAGCTGTTCCTGCGGGGCGAAAGGGGCAGCGTGACCATCGAGACGGATTCCGCGGGCAGACGCATCGGAATTCTGGATACCAACCCCGCAATAGCGGGCGATAATGTTTATCTGACCCTGGATATAAATCTGCAAAGGGAAATCTACCATATTATAGAACGCCGGCTGACGGAAATCATCATCGGCAAGCTGACAAGCAACCCGCGCAGGGAGCGCGCGCGGCCCGAGGATCATATCCCCGTCCGCGACCTGCTGGTTTCCATGATAAAATCGAACAATATCTCCATAGGCGCGATTATGACGGCGGGTGAGGAAAACCTGGCCTGGCCCATAAGGGCGTATGTTGAAAACAACAGTGATTTTGACATCGCGAGCGAAACATACCAGCGTGAGCTTAGGGATTTTGTGGCCGATGCCGTTGACAAGGGGCGAATTACGGAGAATCAGCTCCTTCTGGCGATGTATGAGCAGGGGCTTGTCGCCCCGACGGATGCGGAGCTTGAGCGCATGAAGCGCGGAAATCAGCAGACCCTTGCGTTTATTGTGCGGATGCTGAACGAGGGCTACATAACCCCCGCCATGACGAACGTCCATCCCAGCACGGCTTCAGTCGTTGTGCTGGACGTAGACACCGGCGCGGTGCTGGCGTCCGTTTCCTATCCTTCTTACGACAATAACCGTTTGGTTAATAATTTTGATAATAATTACTGGGCAAGGCTGATGAACGACCCCGCAAGGCCGATGTTCAACCGCGCGTTTCAGGAATTGCGGGCCGTGGGCTCGACGTTTAAGATGCTTACCACCGTGGCGGTACTGGAGAATGAGGTGGTTAGGCCCAATACCCGCATATTTGACGAATTTACCTTTACCAGCGCCGGTTTGCCCCACGCCCGCTGCAACACGCGCCACGGAAGCGTAAACGCCGAAGAAGCCATAATGGTGAGTTGCAATTATTATTATTACGAGACCTCTTTCCGCCTGGGCAACTCGCGCAGCGGCAATATGCTGGAGGGTATCTGGAAGCTGAACGAGTACATGTCGTACTTTGGGCTGGGACACCCGACGGGCGTGGAAATCTTCTGCGAGTTTGACAGGCTGTTCGAGCGCCTGCCCCACGGGCTCCTGCCCATCTCGTCGCCGGAATACCGCCTGCACAGGGGAAGGGGCGGCTGGAGCGACGGCGAAACCATCCGCACAGCCATAGGACAGTCGGAAAACGCCCTGACATGCGCCGTTATGGCTAAATACACCGCCACAATCGCATCGGGCGGGGTGCGCTACGAAATGCATTTTTTAAGTCATGTTGAGGCCTACGACGGATCCCTTGTATCAAGGAGAACGCCTGTAATTGAAGATATCGTGCCCATGTCGGAATCCACGCTGAATACGGTGCGCCGCGGGATGCTTGGGGTGACGGCTAATTCAAGGGGAACCGCGCACAGGGTATTCCGTGACCTCCCAATACAGGTGGCGGGCAAAACGGGAACCGCCCAGGAGGAGGGCTGGCCTAACCATATGTCCTTCTCGGCTTTCGCTCCTTATGACGACCCCGCAATCGCCCTGTACGTGCTTGTCCCCGGGGGTTACCGGAGTTCGTCCGATAACCCCGCCGCCGTCGTCGCCCGTGATGTTATAGAGGCTTATTTTAAGCTGGATGCGGAACCGCAGAGGCCGGTTAAGGATAACACGCTTGTTATGAGATAAATTTGAGCGGGCGAACACAGTTCGCCCCTACGGATAGGTGATATGATGAGAAAAAACAACAGCGTTATTTTTAAGGGGCGGAAAGACGGCATCGTGATTTTGCTTGACCGGGACGTGGGCTTTGGTGAGATACGGGAAGCGCTGTCGAACAAGATGGCGGACGCTAAGGGTTTTTTCAGTGACGGGAAATCGGCTATAACCTTTAAGGGGCGTGAATTGAGCGATGATGAGGAGCAGGAGCTTCTGGACATTATCGCCGCCCAGACGGATATGTCCATAACCTTCGCGCAAAGTGTGGGGGACGGTGACAACAGCCGCGTTGCCGTGACGGAGGACGCCAAAACGGACGAAACGGAGGCTTTGGCGCGGACTATTGAGTCTTTTGCCGAGAACAATACGCTTTTTAAGATCGACAGCCTGCGTTCGGGGCAAAGCCTATGTTTTGAGGGAAGCGTTGTGGTTATCGGCGACGTTAATCCCGGGGCGGAAATAATTGCCGAGGGTAACGTTGTTGTGCTGGGTAAGCTGCTTGGCGTCGCCCATGCCGGCTGTTCCGGCGTGGCGGATTGTTTTGTGGCGGCGTTAAGGCTCCAGCCCGTACAATTGCGGATTGGGGACAAAATCACATATTTCCCGAAAAGCTTCGCCAAGGATGATATGTATTCGAGGAAACCGCTCTACGCCTTTGTCAGGGATGAGCAGATCCATATAGCGCCGTTGATGTAAGAATAACATAATGAGGTGATAAAATGGTAACACAAAAAAGCTCTTATCTTACCGAAAAAGCCAAGGACATACGCAGGGAGACCATTAAATGCATAGGGAATCTGGGTGTTGGGCATATAGGGGGCTGTTTGTCCGTGGCGGAGGTTTTGTCGGTTCTTTATTTCGACGCCATGAAAATTGACCCGCAAAACCCTAAAATGCCTGACCGGGACAGGTTGATTGTGTCGAAGGGCCACGCGGGGCCGGCGGTTTATGCGGCGCTTGCGCTGCGCGGGTATTTTGGCGTTGAGGAATTGATGACCTTGAACAAAAACGGCACCAGCCTGCCCAGCCATTGCGATATGAACAAGACCACGGGGATTGATATGACCACGGGTTCGCTGGGGCAGGGGTTCTCTATCGCGACAGGCATGGCTCTGGGCGCGAAAATGGATAATCTGGGGATTACGATCTATACGATTATCGGGGACGGCGAAAGCCAGGAGGGGCAGATCTGGGAGGCGGCAATGTTTGCCGGGAACAGGAAGCTTGATAATCTGGTAGCGTTTACCGATAATAATAAGATCCAGCTTGACGGCTGGACGGGCGAAATAAACAGCCTGCATCCGCTGGAGGATAAATGGAAGGCCTTCGGCTGGCATGTACAGCATGTAGACGGGCATAACGCGCATGAGATAAGCCGGGCCATAACCTGCGCCAAAAGCGCTTTCGGTTTTCCGTCCATGATTATATTGGATACGGTAAAGGGCAGGGGCGCGTATTTTTCGGATAACAACCCGGATTCCCACAGCATGACCGTAACGGAAGAAATGTGGCGCAAAGCCGTGGCAGAACTGTAAAAGGGGTGAGTTTAATGCTTGAGGAGAGAATGTTAAGGGACACATACTGTGATTTATTGATAGAGCACGCAAAGGAAAACAAGAACATAGTCCTGCTTGACGCGGATTTGTCGAAGGCGGGGGGCTTGAAGCGTTTTATGGCGGCCTTCCCCGACAGGTTCATTAACGTGGGCGTCGCCGAAGCGAACATGATTGGCATAGCGGCGGGCCTTTCGGCCATGGGTTGGATACCCTTCACGCACACCTTCACGCCCTTCGCCACGCGCCGTGTATGCGACCAGGTTACGCTGTCCGTGGCTTATGCGGGGCTTAACGTGAAAATGGCGGGCAGCGACCCCGGCATCGCCGCCGAGCTGAACGGCGGGACGCATATGAGCCTTGAGGACGTCGCTATTATGCGCAACATCCCCGGCATGGTGATCTTTGAACCCGTTGACAGCGCGCAGTTGAAGAGCGTGTTCCCGCAGATCCTTAATTATGATGGCGGCTGCTATATCCGGCTGTTCAGGAAGAACGCCGTGAAGGTTTATGAGGACGGTACGGAATTTACGCTGGGGAAGGGGCATGTGATTAAATCCGGCAAGGATGTCACGATTATCGCTACGGGCATTATGGTTTCGGAGTCGGTTAAAGCCGCTGACGAACTGGAAAAGCTTGGCGTAAGCGCGGAACTTATCAACATCCACACCATAAAGCCGCTTGATACGGATTTGATTTTGAACAGCGCAAAGAAAACCGGAGCGGTTGTCGCGGCGGAGAACCACAGCGTGGTAAACGGCTTGGGCAGCGCGGTTGCGGAGTTCCTGTCCGAGAATTTCCCCGTCCCCGTGAAGCGCATCGGCGTCAGGGACCGCTTCGGCGAGGTGGGCAAGACGGATTACCTTAAAACCATTATGAATATGCGGGCCGAAGATATTGTACAGGCTGCGCAATCGGTGATCAAGAGATGAGCGCGGAACAAATAGCGGCCCGTTTCCGGCTGGACGGCTCCCCCGTGTACTGCGAGCGGTACGGGAGCGGGCATATAAACGATACGTATCTTGTGGTTACCGGCAAAAACCGGGAATATATTCTGCAAAAAATCAACAAATTTGTGTTTAAGGAGCCTGAGGCGGTTATGCGGAATATTGCCGCGGTTACGCGATTTTTGCGCGATAGCTGTGTTAGCGGCGGTTCCGTGCTGGCCCTTGTGCCGACTTATGAGGACACGGATTACTATGTGGATGGGGAAGGCGAATACTGGCGCGTTTATGACTATATCGCCGGCAGCCTGAACCTTGACCGCGCGGAAAGCCCCGCGGATTTTTACGAAAGCGGCGCGGCTTTCGGGCGTTTCCAGCAGGCCTTGTCGGATTTTGACGCGTCCACGCTGACGGAGACAATACCGCGCTTCCATGACACACCCAACCGTTTTACCCAGTTGAAGGAGGCCGTTGCAAAAGACGCGAAAAACCGCGTGAAGGACGCCGGTCCGGAGATTGCGTTTGCCTTGGCGCGGGAGGAATACGCGGCGACGCTGGTGCGGCTGCAAAAGGACGGTATATTGCCCCTGCGCGTGACGCATAATGATACTAAGCTGAATAATGTGCTGTTTAACGCGGATCGCAAGGCGATCTGCGTTATCGACCTGGATACGGTTATGCCCGGGCTGGCGGTGAACGATTTCGGCGATTCAATCAGGTTTGGAGCGTCTACGGCGGCGGAGGACGAGCCGGATTTGTCGAAGGTGTCCCTCTCGCTTGAAATGTACGAGGCGTATACGCGCGGCTTCTTGCAAAGCGGCGGCCTAACGGATGCCGAACGGGAGCATCTGCGCGACGGGGCAAAGATGATGACATTGGAATGCGGCGTGCGTTTCTTAACGGATTACATAAACGGCGACGTCTATTTCCATACAGCGCGGGAAGGCCATAATATGGACCGCTGCCGCACGCAGTTCAAGCTGGTTGAAGATATGGAACGGAAATGGGAAGATATGGAGCGTATTGTAGCGGAGGTGCGGAGATGACGGTTTTTGTGGCGGGCGGCGCGGGTTATATCGGAAGCCATATGTGCATGGAGCTTTTGGGGCAGAATTACGATATCGTTGTGGCGGATAATTTCTCAAACAGCAAGCCTGAGGCGTTGAAGAGGATTAAAGAATTGTCGGGCAGGGATTTTCCGTTTTATGAGGCGGATTTATGCGATCCGAACGTTACCTCCGCGATATTTGAGAAGCATCAGATAGGCTGTGTTATCCATTTCGCCGGGTTGAAGGCCGTTGGCGAGTCCGTTAAATTCCCGGTTGAATACTATAATAATAATTTGATGTCCACAATATCCCTATGCGGCGCGATGAAACTCCACGGCGTTAATAATTTCATTTTCTCATCCTCCGCCACCGTTTACAGGGGCGACAACGAGATGCCGCTGACAGAAAATTCCAAAACCGGCGATTGCTCAAATCCGTATGGCTGGACTAAATACATCTGCGAGCGGATTTTAAGGGACGCCGGCGCCGCTAACCCGGATTGGTCGGTTGTGCTGCTTCGTTACTTTAATGTAATCGGCGCGCATGAAAGCGGCAAGATAGGCGAGGATCCAATGGGTATCCCAAATAATATTTTACCCGCGATAGCCCAGACCGCCGTTGGGCGCATAGAGCGCCTGCCGGTTTACGGTACGGACTATCCCACGCCTGACGGTACTTGCGTGCGTGATTATATCCATGTTACGGACTTGGTAAAGGGTCATGTCGCGGCGATAAAATACAGCGAAATCAATACGGGCGTTGAGACGTTCAATCTCGGTACGGGGCGCGGCACAAGTAATTTTGAAATGATAACGGCGTTCGAGCGGGCCTCGGGCGTGAAGCTTCCCACAAATATAACCGCGCGCCGCCCCGGTGATCTGCCGGTTAACTACACCTCCACCGAAAAAGCCGCGGAAAAACTGAAATGGCGCGCGGAAAAGACGGTTTCGGAGGCCTGCGCGGATGTCTGGCGCTGGCAGAGCCAAAATCCTCATGGATATGCACAGCCTTAGCACCGATAAAATCCTTGTTTTTGACTCTTTGGAATCAACAAACATAACCGCGAAGGAAATGGCGGCATCCGGGGCGTGTCACGGCACGGTGGTTATCGCGGAGCGGCAGTCCGCCGGGAAAGGCCGGATGGGGCGCGCGTTTTTCTCACCGCCCGGATGCGGGATATATATGAGCGTTGTCCTTTGCCCGGATTTGCTGGGGTTCGGCACGCCTTCGCTGGTTACCGCCCTCGCCGCCGTATGCGTGTGCGAATCCATCGAGCAAATGTGCGGCAAAGAGCCGCGCATAAAATGGGTAAACGATATATTCTTGGACGGCAAAAAGATATGCGGCATATTAACGGAGGCGGTTACAAATCCTGGCGGCCGCATTGAACGTGTTGTTCTCGGCGTAGGCGTAAACTTCAGCACGCCTGAAACGGATTTCCCCCCGAATTTACAGCAAACCGCAGGTTCGATATTCCCGAACGGAAATCCGCCCGTAACGCGCCCGCAGTTTGCCGCCGATATCATAAATCGTATAATAAAACCCCCGGAGCCTCCAAGCACGGCAACTATGCTTGGAAAATATAAGAAACGCATGATGATGCTGGGGAGCAGGATCACGGTTTCCGGGACGGGTGAAGCCTTTGAAGCAACGGCTGTTGATATAGACGACGCGGGCCGTCTGATAGTTAAGACTGACAGAGGTGATATAATTAAATTAACATCGGGCGATATAAGCATAAGAGAAGGTTTAAATATTTTATAATAATGCTTGACAAACTTGCATTTTTTTGCTATACTTCTTATTGTTAACCGCGCGAGTGGCTCAGTGGTAGAGCATCGCCTTGCCAAGGCGAGGGTCGAGGGTCCGAATCCCTTCTCGCGCTTTTTAATTTTTGATATGAAATCCCCGTAAACTCAAGTGTTATGGGGATTTGTATTTTTATTTAATTTACTTCTGTCAGCCTTAATGTCTTCTAAATGTCATAACGCTCATTAAGATATCCCCTATTTTCCCGGTCCCATTCGCCTTTTGGCTTTGGCGGTTGATTTTTCTCATTCCATTTCACCGGTAGAGTTTCTATATCATCATCGCACATGCCTATAATAACTAACCAACCTACCTATAACATAATTACGCGGGGTCTCCACACAACACAATTAATGAAACTGCCCACTACTTTAAATATCAAAGAGATTGTTGGCGTGTGAGGGTAATAACCAATGCTATACACGATGAGCAAACCATCAAATTATCCCCTAAAACCGCCATTTTTGAATCATTTTGCACCAAATTGCATAGTAATATTGAAGCTGTATCTATTTATATTTTGTCGTTTTAAATCTCTTATTTTCGCATTCGGCAGCAATAAAATGACAGGCATTTATTACTATCTGCAATAAATACCTGTCCAGTGTATTAATTATAAGTCCGTTGCTCTGCAGATACCGATAAAATTACACCTATTGTTTTATTTGCGTCTTTATATTACTTAAGCAATAGGCAGTAACTTCGTGGCTCAATGCACAATCCAACAGTTTATAAACGTGAGTTCGACGGAAAAAGGCAAATAAATGGAAACAACCCCAAGAATCTGTTACACTGGAATCGTCAAAGACCAAGAACAGAAAAAGGGGCTGCTTCAATGGAGCAACAACTGGCGTTTATAGCATTATACTGCGATATTGACGAGTTTTGCAAAGGATTCGAGGAGTATTGGCACAAGCATTTACTGACAGACGGTACTCCGATTATGCCGAACTGCGCCATGAACCTTTCAGAAATCATGACAATTACGGTGTTCTTCCACTTGTCAAACCAACGCACATTCAAGTCATTCTATCTGACTTATATATGTGGATTTTTCAAGGAATTCTTCCCCAAACGGCTTAGTTATAACCGTTTTGTGGAAGTTATGCAAAACGTTATTGTCCCGCTTACAGTATACCAGATGAAGTTCCGTTCAGGCAAGTGTTCCGGAATAAGTTTTATGGATTCTACAACTGTCGAAGTTTGCAACAGCAGAAGAATTCATTCCCATAAAGTATTTAAGGATTTAGCAAAACGCGGAAAATCGTCAACCGGAGATGGTTCTATGGTTTCAAGCTGCATTTGATTATAAATGACAAGGGTGAAATTATTTCTTTTTGCGTCACGCCCGGCAATGTAGATGACCGTGACTGGGATACCCTTGCCAGGCTAACCGCAGTGATTTATGGAAAGCTCTTTGCCGACAAAGGTTATCTCTCACAAAAATTGTTCGAGAAATTATGGCAAAATAACGTCACCCTTATCACAAAAATCAAGAAAAATATGAAGAATCGCTTGATGGAACTGACTGATAAAATTCTGTTGCGTAAGCGTGCCATCATCGAATGCGTCAACGATTTCTTGAAGAATATATGCCAAATAGAACACACGAGAGCGTATTTTCCTCCGTGTAAATGGTAATAATCTCCATATCAAACCAATGGAGGTTATCCTATGCGAACATCGAAAAACATTCACACGGAAGCAGAAATGGAACTGGCAAAGTTGCTGA
>WRAC01000006.1 GCA_009780415.1 Defluviitaleaceae bacterium
ATGAGCTGGCGGCGCAGGTTCAGGCCGTGTCGCGGGAATTGTGGGAGGATGCCGGATATCCGGGCGCCAAACCGGTTTTGCTCGTAGGCGGCGCGGGGATAGAGCGGCAAATAGCCGCGCTGAAGGAAAAACCCCGTGTTGTAATCGGCTCTCCCGGGCGCGTCGCGGAGTTGATCAAACTAAAAAAATTAACCGTGCATTTTGTAAAAACCGTTGTGCTTGACGAATGCGACAGGCTTATTGATAAAAATAATTTAGAGCATGTAAGAGCTGTTTTAAAACCGATACCGCGCGAAAGGCAGATGCTTCTGTTTTCCGCTACGGCAAAGGAGAAAAGCGAGGTTCTGAACAGTTTTGCTCGTGATCCTTTATATATACGCATAGGCGAAACGGTTGATTTAACCCACCGTGCCACTGTCTGCGAACGGCGGGACAAGTTTTCAAGGCTCAGAGGTCTGATTCACATGGAAAAAATTGAGAAAGCCCTGTTGTTTGTAACAAACTCCGGCGATGCCTGCCGCGCGGCGGAGCGGCTAAATTTTCACGGGGTAAAAACAGCGGCCTTATCGGCTGTTTTGGCGGGCGCGGAACGCAAAACGGCTATTAACCGGCTGCGTGACGGAAAAATTACCGTTCTGGCGGCGACGGACGCGGCGGCAAGGGGGCTGGATATCCAAGGGCTTACGCATGTCATAAATATGGAACCGCCGCATACCGCGGAGGAATATCTGCACAGGGCGGGGCGGACAGGAAGGATGGGCCGTCCCGGAACGGCTGTCACTCTGGTGACGGAAAACGAAAAGGTACGGCTTGAGGCTATCGCAAAAACATTGGGTATAATTATTAACTATAAAAATTAAAAACGGAGGGCGTATATGAAAGGGTTTAAGGAAGCCGCGCGGAAGCTGCGCGCCAACGCGTCGGACGCCAGCTTATTCGTAGGGCTGGACGGGTTTGTGGACGAGATTATCCATATCGTGGAAAAGCGTACGGGTTACGGCGCCGACGACTATCAACGGCTTGGAAAAATCGATGATTTTGGCGATAAAATAAAGCAGGCGGCCGGGTATAGCTGTAATTTTGAGATGGTGCCCGTGCTTGTGAAGCTGGGGGGTCAGGGCCCTATATTTGCGAACGCGCTGCTGGGGCTTGGCACAAAAATTACATATTGCGGCAATATCGGGTATCCCGACATCCATCCGGTTTTCAAGCCGATGACCGACCATCCGAATTGCACGGTAATTTCCAAATGGCCGCCCGCAAACACCGACGCGCTGGAGTTTTTGGACGGAAAAATAATAATGGGCAAACACCGCGTTTTGTATAATATAACGTGGGAAAGCTTTAAGGAAGCCGTCGGCGGCGTGAAAGCAATGGCGGAGCATTTTGGGAAAAGCCGGCTGATTGGGCTGCTTAACTGGACCATGCTGCCTTTTATGAGCGATATTTGGGAAGGGGTCATAAACGAGGTCGTCCCGCTTATTAAGTTTGACGGCAACCTGCCGCGCCCGATTTTCTTCTTCGATATCGCCGACCCGGCTAAGAGAACGGCGGAAGACTTGGGCAGGGCCTTGAACCTGATGGTCGAGCTGAACAAAACCTTCCGCGTCGTTTTGGGCTTGAACGAAAAGGAAAGCCGCCAGGTTGCGGGCGTGCTGGGGATAAAAGACCCGGAAAGCCTTGGGTATCAGGAAATCGCGGAAGGCATATTTAACAAAATGAACATCCACTGCCTGGCCATCCATCCGACAACCTGCGCCTTTGCGGTCACCAGGGACGGCTATTCCTATACGGACGGCCCGTTCTGCGAAAACCCCGTATTGACCACCGGCGCGGGCGATAACTTTAACGCGGGCTTCTGTATGGGGCTGTTAAGCGGCCTGGACTCGCTGGAATCGTTGAAAACCGGAGTTTCCATGTCCGGATTCTACGTACGCAACGGACGGAGCGGCACTATTTCCGAACTGACGGATTACATGGAAACCATTGACATTTAAATATTACAGTCACGTAACAAATATTAAATTTTAGCTTCATTATATATAGGTATTGACATTACGCAAGAGGTGCAAAAGATGGGGAGTAAAGGGCGTAAATACATATTTGTAACCGGCGGCGTGCTGTCGGGCCTTGGCAAAGGCACGATGGCGGCTTCGCTTGGGCGTTTACTTAAAGCGCGGGGATACAGGGTAACGAATTTGAAGTTTGACGCGTATATTAACGTGGACCCTGGGACAATGAGCCTTTCGCGGCACGGCGAGGTTTTCGTGACGGACGACGGCACCGAATGTGATTTGGACATTGGGAATTACGAACGGTTTATTGACGAGAATCTGCCGGGCGAAAGCAGCGTTACAATTGGCAAGGTTTATCTGAGCGTTATCGAGCGTGAGCGCAGCCGCGGTTACGAGGGCGAGGACATACAGGTCATCCCGCATATAACGGACGAAATTAAGAAGCGTATACGCGAGGCGGCGGAGAGCTCCGGCGCGGAGATAGCGATAGTTGAGATCGGCGGCACGGTGGGCGACATAGAGAGCCTTCCGCTGCTTGAGGCCATACGTCAGATGGCGTTCGACGAATCGCGCGGGAACGTGATGTTCATCCATCTTACGCTTGTTCCGCTTATGCAGAAGTCGGGGGAAATGAAGTCAAAGCCTACGCAGCATTCGGTCAAGGAGCTTCTTTCCTTCGGAATTCAGCCGGATATTATCGTCTGCCGCTCCGAACAGCCCGTTAACGAGGCGCTGAAAGATAAAATAGCTTTGTTTTGCAACGTACTCCGCGAACGCGTTATACAAAACACCGACGCGGAATGCATATACGACGTGCCGCTCCAGCTTGAACAGGAGGGGCTTGCAAAGCTTGTGTGCGACAGGCTTTCCATCCCTTACGCCGAACCCGACCTTGACGAATGGCGCGGGTTCTGCCGCCGCCGCCGCGAAGCCTCAACACCCGTAAAAATAGCCCTTGTCAGCAAATACACGGAAACGCAGGACGCGTACCTTTCCGTGACCGAGGCGTTACTGCACGCGTCCGTAAAAGCCGGGTTGAAATTAGACCTGTGCCGGCTTTCCGCGGAAGACCTTGTAAATCCGGACGGCCTGTCCCTGCTCCAATCCGCCGAGGGGATCATCATCCCGGGCGGATTCGGTGAACGCGGCGTCCCCGGCATGATACGCGCCGCCGGTTACGCCCGCCAAAACCGCGTACCGTTCCTTGGCATCGGTCTAGGGATGCACAGCGCCGTCTTTGAATACGCCCGCGCAGTGCTTGACAGGCCTGACGCTTACTCCGCTGAATACGGAGAAACCACCACGCCTATCATCGACATTATTCCGGAAAGCCGAAACAAAAGAGCTACCGGATCAATGAGGCGGGGCGCTTCGGAAATTACCTTCACGCCAAATTCCCTGATAAGCGCGTCATATGCCGCTTCCACGGCCATCGAACGCCACCGGCACCGCTATGAAATAAATCCCGCTTACCGCGATGCCCTTTCTGACGCGGGGATGCTCACCACAGCCTCGTCACAGAACGGCGCGCGGGCCGAAGCCGTAGAGCTTCCCGCTTCCGTCCACCCCTGGTTCGTAGGCGTGCAATACCATCCCGAGTTCAAATCGCGCCCGAACAGGCCGCATCCGCTTTTTGTCGAATTTATGAGTGCGGCGGCTTTAAAAGATTATTAATTTAAGACGGGGATATATACCACTTTTCTCTGCGAATCTGATGAAACGGTTTCGGTACATGTGCAGGAAGTCTGCTGTACCGGCATTTACGCCGTGTTTAAGGATTGAATGCGTATAAAAATTTCCCTGCATAATTTCACGCGTACCTGTCCATTATACTTAACGCTGGGAGCGAAATGTTACAATTTTGTTACATTATGTATAAATCCCTTGTAATGGGTTTCGCTCCATGCTATATTTATCCTCGTATCAGGCTTGAGGGAAAGCTTGGCAAAAATCGGCATCGGCAATCGGTTAACGGGCGCAAACACCGCGTGTATGCAGTTCTATGCGCGCAGGCCCTTACAACGGTTAGTAGCGGCCGGGGACGAATTTTGTCCGGCTTAACAACAGCCACTTACATTTTAAACAAGGAGGAACGACATGAAGAAGAAACTTGCAATGCTTCTCGCGCTTGTAATGGTTGCCGGCGTACTTTCGCCCATCAGCCTTACAGCGACAACAGTCAGAGAAGGCACGTTCGTCAGGCACTCACGCAGCGGTTCTATTACCGGCGCTACGAGTGACAACACCCTTTTGGTTGACGAGCGTATCGGCGCTGACTCACGTACCCGTATGTCCACCAGGCTTGAGGTTCCGACCCCCGGATCGAGCAGAGTACGTACTGCCGATAACAATCCGGGCCTCGCTAACTTAGGTAACGGTGTAGACGTGATCCTGCAGGTTGCGGCAAACACGTCAACAGTAGCCGCTTCCCGTATGCCGATTCAATACAACCTCAGGCTGACCAACGCCTCGTTCGCTTACTTCGGTGACCCCACTGAAACCGACCAAGATGCATTTTTAAGCACAGGCGCCGGTGTCCGTCCGAATGAGTTTGTCAACGGTATCAGCGGAACTAAAAAGAATTATACTAATACAGGTCTTAACTGGTCATTTGATCCCAATGTCTTGGAACCCAGCTATGAAAGCGCTGACATAGGCTCATTCGGTCAGTTTAACGTTCTGGAAGCCAGTGCGGCCAGAACCGACTTGATCCCGAATTCGAGCAGTGAACTCACCAGAGTAGTAACTTATATGAACGCCATGATGACGGCGGTACTGCCGACCATGGCGGTTGCTTCACCTGGTGACAGCGGCACCGTTTTAGAGGGCGTCTTTAAAGACCGCGTTGACGATTATACGCGTCATACCAACGACGTCACCGGCTGGGACAACACAACATCCGGCAACGCGCTTGTTGTTTCCGGAATGAGAAACGCGGAACGTGATTTCTTCAGAGAATGGGCTTACTGGATTTTCCGTGAAATCCTTCACCGTGTAGCGGGTGGGAATTCCGATGCCTACTTGAAGATTTACGACGATTTTTATCTGGCAACCGGTAATAATTTGCGGGCCAGAAGAGACCTTGTGAGTGAGAACACTTTCAAACGCACCAGCCCGTACTTCGCCGCGTTTGACGAGCACACCACGAGTACCGGAAAAGTGCTTTCGTACACGCTTGAAATCAGCAATACCGACGCGTCTAGGGCCGTGCTTACGCTTGACCATGGACAGTCTATCGCCGCCGGCGACATCATCGGCCTTCCGCTTTCGATTATCGTCCACAACGGAAGCGAAGCGGTTAACCTGAATTTCGCGGCCACCGCGGCCAGCAACCTTAGAGGGCATGATCCTGCCGACGTACCGATCAGCTCGGGAACAGCCGGCGGAGAAGCGGGCCGTACTACCGTAACCTTCAGGAACACGGTTGAATCCGCCGGTTTCAGGGCTTACCTTGACCGTTTCACACTCCGTGAAATCCACGCAGGCGTACTCCGCAGCGGTACGTTCGTACTCGTACCCCCGCCGGGATACAACCTCTATGACGACGACTTCCAGATCATAGACGCCACATTCCCGTTCGCCGATATTGGTAGTGCGCATGGAGAAACCGGAGCGACGTATATCGCTCAGAAGACTGAGTTTACGTTCAGAGACACCAGCCTGCGCGGCAACCCGCCGTTGCAGAGAGCGCTTGCCGTCACCCTTGTGGTTCCTCATGAAAACGTGACACGTACCGGCGCGCGCGGCGGTTCAATCACCTTCAGCGGAGTCTCGATGGCACCCATAACCAACGATCCGTTCTGGTCACCGGAAGCGGGCGCGGTTGAAATCGGTCTTATGAACTGGTCCAGCGACGTAGGCGTAGGCGGAAGCAACCGTCACGAAGCCTTCCTCGGCAGAGACAATGACTATGTGCCGGAGAGACGCGCAATAGCCTGGGTATGGGATAAAAAAGCCTTTAAGATTGGCGAGCAGGAATTTAGTGAAGTAACAAACAACGATCGCAGGGCAGAATTGGTCTTCTGGCCGGACGCCGATGTCAGACGCGACAGGGATGCGTGGGAGGTCCACGAGCTTGACGCCAATGAGGATGAATTCGATAAGAACCTTGCTGGCAGCGGTGAAGACGCAAACCAATGGGCTGTTGACTTTGCCCAAGGTATCAACATGACCAACACATGGGAAGAAGTACTGAACCGTCAGGAATGGACCCTTGGCTTAGGCTTGGCCGAAGACGAAGAGCCCACCCTGAACTTCTCCGGACGCAGATTCGAAGAGACAGCTGTTATCCTCTTAGAGGAGCGGTCCCTTGACTCCTGGAACGTTGGGCATCACACCGTGTTTACCGTTGTTGACGCGGATGGCAATTTGCTTGAGGAAGTAAAGATCTCCGCAATAACCATCGACGAGGTTGAGAACCTTTCTCGCTTGCGCGCAACTAACGCCCCCGGGCAGCCTTCAGGCATAGACAACAGGTTTGCGCACGCGAACGATGAGAATACAAGCGCGCTGAACCATGAAATCGTGTTCTTTGACAGAGAAGGCCATAAGGTTACTCTTACGGATCTTCGCCGCAACAACTCCCGCGACCTGGTCGCCTTGGAAATCATGTTCGAGCTGTCGGCACGCGCTGACTTCTCAGGCGATGTGTATATCGAAGTAAGCGGCGGCGCCCTTGGCAACGCGAAGCTGAACCGTGACAGAGTACACGTTGCGACATTCGAGCCTGCGTTCTTCCTCGTAACCGAGACAACCGAGATTCAGATTGGTTACCAGTCCTTCCCGGTCGCCGACATTACGATCATCGAGAACTACGAGTTTAAGGGAGAGCCGGCCATACTTGTCGATCAAATCTTCGAAATCGCTATCGGCGAGTTCGGCAGACAGACAGCCACCACCACCGGCACCGTCGGTTCCCTGCATAACATGATCCCGTTCAACCCGATCACCAGGGATGACGTATCGACAGCCAGCGGTGACCCGCAGTTTATGGTCTCCAACGTTATATCCAACAACAGAACCGGACATCTGGAGTTCACGGTAAACAGAAGAAGCCGTGATATCGCGGGTGAAGTCAAACTCTCCAACCTTGCTGTTAACACCAACCGTAATATTGCGGAAGGTTACTACGATCTTATCGTAACGCTCCACAGCATGCGCGGCGCCAATGACTTCGAGTCCAACCAGTATCCGAACAATATGACCCCGCTGTTTGACAGGTTTGTAGTTTCCGGTATAATCTTCCCGAACTACGTCCAGAACATCACCGAAGGCGCGAACCGTACAGCGATCAGCGAAGTAAGAGTATATGCACCCTCCACCTACGCAGTAGTTGACGGCGTTGAGTTCGCCTTAGACGCGCCGATCATCAACTGGGACGGCAGACTGCACGTACCGCTCCGTTTCATCTCCAACATCCTTGGTATAACGGATGAAATGTTCATCTACAACGATGACCTCAAGCAGGTTACCATCTTCACCGAAGGCAGAACCATCGTGTTCGCCCACGAGTCTGAGAGCTACTGGGTCAATGGTATTGAGCAGAGCTTAATGTTTGAAGACGGTACACGCGGTATGGCATTCATCGACGCGAGCATCGGTAGATTCTACCTTCCCTTCAGACACCTTGGAAATGCCCTTGGTATCCCGGTAAGCCACGAAGGCGCTATTGGAATCTACAACCCGAGGTAAATTATTTAAAGTAAGGTTTTTGGATAAACAAGAAAAGCCCCTTCGGGGGCTTTTTTTGCGGTGATACGAAAGAAGGTAAAGGATAGGAATCCACATTTTTGCCATTACAGGATTGACCCTAATATGGTTGGGCAGCCATGTTAGGGTCAATCCTGTAATGCCGAGGTACTTTGTAATATAATAATTTTACGTGAGTTCACCGAAAGTATGAGAAGCTTTTGTGCCCATCGAGCTCACATTGTCTCCCTTTCTACTATCTGGTCGATGACCTCGTACAAAGACATTGGCGTGACTTCCATATTATACAGTACTTGAAGCACGTGAAGCGCAGCTTCATTCGACTCGGATAATAATACGTCAGCCGATTCCGGCACTGTGTTCCTTTCGCAAACTTTTTCAAGCAAAACGCCATAATATGGCACATGCTCCGGTTCCGAAGCGGTGTCCTTTTCCGGTGTTTTTGTCGTAAGATAGTAACGTACGATAAAATCCGTAAATTGTTTATCGTAAACTAAGCTGGCCGCATAGGATAACATTTTTAATCCTCCCCCGAGCGTTCATTTAGAATATTATACAACGAAAGGGAGAATTTTGCAAGACTAATTTGACATATAGCACGAATGAATAATTCAAAAGGAATTAAATATAGGAACTGCTTAAAAATCAACAAAGACTTAATTATTTAATCACTTCTAAAGCAGGAAAAATCCGTAAAACTACTTTGCCAAGAATATTTTTTTCGGGTACAAATTTTTCTATCCAGTCCCTTGAGTCCTTAGACTTGTTTCTATTATCTCCCAGAACAAAATATGTTCCGTCAGGCACGTCGTAGGGCCCGTAGCTGCCTCTCATTTCTTCGGGCAGATAAAAACGCTCGTCCAGCGGCATTATATTATCGTCAATGTAAACCTTCCCGTCTACAATCTCAATTTTCTCGCCCGGAAGCCCTATTATACGTTTCACAAAAGGCAGCTCGTCAGGGTCGTCAGGCCACATAAACACTATAACATCCAGCCTTTCCGGTTCCCTGAACAAATAACTCAACCTGTTCCCCATTACCCTGTCGTTCGTCATGATCGTGTTCTCCATCGAACCCGATATAACCATAGCGTTCACCAGTATAGTCCTGTTAATAACAAACGCCACAACCACGGCGCCTGTCAGCCACAACGCCCAGCTCAGTATCCCGCGTATTATTCTCATGGCACTCACCTTATTTATAATAGTCAAATTCCATATCGTAAATCTTAACGGTGTCGCCGTCTATGGCGCCTTGGCGCTCCAGTTCGGCTATGATGCCGCGGTCGCGGAGGTATTTTTGGAAAAAGGCCATGCCGGCTTCGGTATCCAGGTTGGTGTATCCGATCATTTTCTCTACGCCAATACCGCTTACAACGTAGCAGCCGTCGTGGGGCTTGTGTACGGTGAAGGGCGGGGAAGCTTTTAAATCGGGAGTATCGTCGAAATCCTCGGAAAAGGTAATTTCATCGGGCGCGGCCTGGATTATTCCGGCTAATTCGGACATTAAGGTTTGCAAGCCCTCGCCTGTAGCGGCGGATATGGGTATGATTCGGAAGCCTTTGGGTTCGTAGGCGGATATGATACGTTCTAAATTATCGGCGGCTTCGGGGATGTCCATTTTATTAGCGGCTATAATACGAGGTTTGGCGGCAAGCGACGGGCTGTACGCGGCTAACTCGGCGTTGATGGTTTCGATGTCGGCTAGCGGGTCGTTTCCTTCTATGGCAGCCGCGTCAACGATGTGGCAGAGGACTTTGGTGCGCTCGATGTGCCCGAGGAAATCAAAGCCCAGGCCGGCGCCCTGGCTTGCGCCTTCGATAAGGCCGGGGATATCGGCTAATACGAAGTCCGCGCCGTGGTTACTGCGTACTACGCCCAGATTGGGGGTTAGGGTAGTAAAGTGGTAGTTCGCGATTTTGGGATTGGCGTTAGTGACCATGGAGAGAAGGGTTGATTTGCCCACGTTTGGCAGGCCTACAAGACCGGCGTCTGCGATTAACTTGAGGTCCAGGTTAACACGGTATTCACGCGCGGGTTTGCCTTTTTCGGAGTATCGCGGCGCTTGGCGCACCGCGGTCGCGAATCTGGCGTTCCCTCTTCCGCCCCTGCCGCCTTTAACCAAGAGCTTTTCCATTCCATCAAGGGACATATCAGCCATTACCTTGCCGCTGGATTCCTCGCGTATAACGGTACCGACCGGTACACGGATACGTATGTCCGCGCCTTTTTTTCCGGAACAGTTTTTTTTGCCGCCTGCCTCGCCGCTTTCCGCTTCGTGGGTGCGTTTATACTTGAAATCCATTAGAGTTGCAATGTTTTTGTCGGCGACGATGTAGACGCTGCCGCCATCGCCGCCATCACCGCCGTCCGGGCCGCCGTTAGGAACGTATTTCCCGCGGTAAAACGACACCGCGCCGTCGCCGCCCGCGCCGCCTCTTATTGTAATTTTTGCTTTGTCTATGAACATGGTTAGCTCCTGGAAAGACCTTGGGGGGAAGGGAAACTTTTTCTAAAGCTTCCCTCCCCCCCCTGAGCGCCCGCCCCTAAGGTCTTTATTTATATTTCGACCCAATCAGACGACCTCCGGTACTTCCACCGGATAAACCGAAGCCTGCTTTTTGTCCCTTCCCTTGCGTTCGTACTTCACGCGGCCGTCGACCAGCGCGTACAACGTGTAATTACGGCCTAAGCCCACGCCGTTTCCGGGGTGTATCCTTGTGCCGTTCTGCGTGTAAAGGATGTTGCCGGCCTTCACTATCTGCCCGTCCGCCCTTTTCGGGCCAAGACGCTTGGCTTCCGAATCCCGTCCGTTCTTTGTTGAGCCAACGCCCTTCTTATGGGCGAAAAACTGTAAATTCAGCTTGATCATTCATTTCACCTCGTAAAAGTTAAAAATGTTTTCTTTTGTATTAATTTATAGCCGTGCGGTTTTTGTTCCGCTCTAAGATTAAGTCCGTATGTTTCCTTTACGGTTTCAAGACCCAGAGACAACGAGCGCAGAAGTAGTGCCGCGTTGGGTTCGTCCGCCCCGTTTAGTATCCCCGGCAGCAGACATTCGATATAGCCGCCGTCACGGTTGTAACAATAAGAGAGCTTGCAATCCGTTAAAGCCTCCAGACTGTTTACCGTGTTTATGCACAGTATTGATACCGCCGCGCAAACGGTTCCTTCCCCGTGATTCGTAACCTTGAACCCGCAGATTTCGTTGCTTGCGGTAACGTACAGAGCCGCTTGGATCACATTATTTGACAATTGACTGTATTTTCAGGCTTGTAAACGGCTGCCTATGGCCTTTCTTCTTGTGGAAGCCTTTTTTTGATTTAAATTTATACACGATAACCTTCTTGTGTTTGCCCTGCGCCGTAACAACAGCGGACACCTTTGCGCCCGCCACATAGGGCTTGCCGACCTTTACGTCACTGCCGTCAACAACAGTCAGCACGCGGTCAAAATTGCAATTGCCGCCCTCCGCTACATCCAGCTTCTCAACGCGGATAACGTCTCCCTCTTTAACCTTGTACTGCTTGCCGCCTGTTTCGAAAATTGCGTACATACATAACCTCCTCTAATGGATTGAGTCCGGTACCCGTGGGATACGGCGCGCGTCAGCGTCTTAGCCTCTCCCGACGGTTATTGCTTAGCTAAAATATTATACCACCGCGCCTGTGCGTTGTCAACAAAAAAACACAGATTGACAACCAAGGTTATTGTTTTGTATAATAATAAAAACGTGTATGTCAAACACCCTATACGGGTTGTTGTACATAAATAATAACAGAAACGGAGAGAAGTACATGAAGAGAATCATTTCCATCATGCTTGCTGCCGCTTTAATCATTTCCGCGATGGCGGGATGCAGAACAGAAGACGGCGAAGAGGGCGGTACCGCCAGAATCGGTATCTCGATGCCCACACAGTCGCTGCAGCGCTGGAATCAGGACGGCGCGAACATGAAGGCGCAGTTTGAGGCCGCCGGATATGTCGTAGATCTGCAGTTCGCGGGCGACAACGACATCCCCACTCAGATCAGCCAGCTTGAAAACATGATTGCCACAGGCGTTGACGTGCTTGTTATCGCCGCAATTGACGCGTTCTCGCTTGGCTTCGTGCTTGAGGAAGCCGTCGCGAAGGGTATCCCGGTCATTGCCTATGACCGCCTGATTATGGACACCGCCGCTGTATCCTACTACGCCACCTTCGACAACTGGCTTGTCGGAGCCTTGCAAGGCACGTTCCTCAGAGACGCGCTTGACCTTGATAACGCCGAAGGCCCTTTCAACATCGAGCTGTTTACCGGAGACCCGGCTGACAACAACATACACTTCTTCTTTGGCGGAGCCATGGAAGTCCTTATGCCCTACATAGAGAGCGGTAAGCTCGTAGTACCCTCCGGCCAGATCGAGCAAGCCCAAGTCGCCACGCCCATGTGGAGCACCGAAAGAGCCCAGGAGCGCATGGAAAACCTTATTTCAGCCCAAGGCTACGGCCCGACCGGAACCCCGCTCCACGCCGTTCTTAGTTCCAACGATTCCGTAGCGCAGGGTATCACCAACGCCCTCCTCGCCGTAGGTTACGACGCTGACAACTTCCCCCTCCTTACCGGGCAGGACTGTGATATCGCCAGCATGAAAAACATCCTCGCCGGACACCAGAGCATGTCCGTCTTTAAAGACACGCGTACCCTCGCAGCTCAGGTTGTGCTCATGGTTGACGCCTTGCTCAAAGGCGAACCCGTCCCCGTAAACGACACCGAAATCTACGATAACGGTGTAAAAGTCGTACCCTCCTTCCAGTGCGTACCCGTATTCGGCGACATCAACAACTACGTTGAGCTTTTGATTGATTCGGGATATTATACGATGGATCAGCTTCAGTAGAGATAAGACCTTGGGGGAGCGCCGCTCCCCCGAGCCCCCTCGCAAGGGGCGCTTGCCCCTTGACCCCTTCGTTTTGGTTAAGGAGAGATATGGGTAGGACATTGTTACATATGCAGGGGATTACTAAGAGGTTCCCTGGGGTTACGGCTTTGAACGATGTCAGCCTGATGGTTGACGAGGGTGAGATCCACGCGGTTGTCGGTGAGAACGGGGCGGGAAAGTCTACGCTTATGAACGTGCTCAGCGGCGTTTTTGCGCATGGGTCTTTTGAGGGCGAGATTCTTTTTGACGGTAAAAAATGCGTGTTTCACGGTATTCCCGACAGTGAGAGGCTGGGGATTGTTATTATTCACCAGGAACTTGCGCTGGTTCCGAATATGTCCATTGCTGAGAACATGTTTTTGGGGAATGAGCGCGGGGTTTATTTTAAGCTGAATTGGGATGAGACAAAGAAAAGGGCCGCGGAATATATGGAAATGGTGGGGCTTCGGGAATCTCCGGATACGCTGATTAAGGATATCGGGGTGGGCAAGCAGCAGCTTGTGGAGATTGCCAAGGCGCTGTCCAAGAATGTGAAGCTGTTGATTTTGGATGAGCCTACGGCTTCTTTGAATGAAGATGATTCGCAGAAGCTGTTAAAGCTGCTGCTGGAATTTAAGGCTCGGGGCATGACGTCGATATTGATTTCGCATAAGCTGGGCGAGGTTTCCCAGGTTGCCGATCATATTACGATTATCAGGGACGGCGCGGTTATTGAGACACTGGATAATAAGACCGATGAAGTGAGCGAGTGGCGAATTATACGGGGGATGGTCGGGCGTGAAATGACGGACCGGTTCCCGGGGCGCGAGGGCAATGTCGGGGAAGTGTATTTTGAGGTAAAGGATTGGACGGTGTTTCATCCGCTGTACGCGGGGCGCAAGGTTTGCGAGGATATAAATATAAATGTGCGCAGGGGCGAGGTAGTGGGCATTTCGGGCCTTATGGGAGCCGGGCGCACAGAGCTTGCGATGAGCCTGTTCGGCAAAAGCTACGGCAGTGATATCACGGGTAAGGTATTTATTAACGGGCGGGAGGTTAAGCTGAGGAATGTCAGCGACGCAATTGCCCATAAGCTGGCGTACGTGACGGAGGATAGAAAGGGCAACGGGCTTGTGCTGTCGAACCCGATACGCGTTAACAATACGCTGGCAAGCTTGGAAAATGTCAGCAATTTTGGCGTGCTGGACAAGGACAAGGAAATAAGTGTGTCAAAGGATATAAACAATAAGCTTGGGGTAAAGCTCTCAAGTATCGAGCAGCATGTGTCGAACCTTTCCGGGGGCAACCAGCAGAAAGTACTGCTTACCAAGTGGATGCTGTCGGAGCCGGAGGTCCTGATTCTGGACGAACCGACCCGGGGCATCGACGTTGGCGCTAAATATGAAATTTACCGCATCATTAATGAGCTTGTGGCGGACGACAAAGCGATTCTGATGATTTCCTCGGAAATGCCGGAGCTGCTGGGCATGTGCGACAGGATTTACGTCATGAACGAAGGCCGCATTGTGGGGGAATTTACCCGCGAAGAAGCCACGTCCGAACTCATTATGGCGAGTATTATAAGATCAGTTAATAGTTAAATGCGAAATGAAGGGGTCAAGGGGCGGAGATGCGCCCCCAAGGTCTTATTTTTTAGGGGGTTGGCAGATGGCGAGGACTAAGGAATTATTGAGGAAAAACTCTATGCTTATCGCCTTGATATTTATTATTGTTTTATTTGAGATTGTGATAAATGTCAGAAGCGGTTCTTATCTGATAACTCCGATGAATATTACGAATTTGATTAACCAGAACAGTTATGTTGTGATACTGGCTTGCGGGATGCTTATTTGTATTTTGAGCGGCGGGAATATTGACCTTAGCGTTGGGTCGCAGGTGGTGCTGATTGGCGCGCTGGCCGGCGTGTTTTTAATAGATATGAGGATGAACGTGTGGCTGGCGATTGGGCTTTGCTTGCTGGCCGGGATTGGGCTTGGCGCGTGGCAGGGTTTTTGGATAGCCTATATGCGGATACCGGCGTTTATTGTGACGCTGGCGGGGATGATGACGTTCCGCGGAATGGCGCAGCTTATATTGGGCGGGTTTACGAAATCGCCGTTTAGGGAGGATTTTACGCGGTATTTTAATAGTTTCCTGCCGGGGGACAGGCCGGAGATGAGGCTGCCGGTGGCGCTGACAGCTGCCGGGGTTATTTGCGCGGTGTTTATTGCGGCGCAGATAATAGGCAGGGTTAGGAAGATACGGAAGAAGTATGATGTTGAGAAAGTGGCTGTGACGGCCGTGCGCACGGCGGTGGTTTGCGCGGTGGCGATGGGGATTGCATATATGCTGGGGCTTGACCGGGGGATTCCGGTGATATTGATATTGCTGGCGGCGGTTGTGGCGGCGTACAGTTATTATACGAAGCATACGGTGCCGGGGCGGCGGCTTTACGCCATGGGCGGCAATGAAAAAGCCGCGAAGCTGTCGGGCATAAATACAAACAGGATTTTATTCTTTGCCTATACCAATATGGGGTTTTTGTCCGCGCTGGCGGCGCTGGTTTGCGTGGCGCGGTTCAGAGCGGCGACGCCTTCGGCTGGGATGGGGTTTGAACTGGACGCAATCGGCGCGTGTTTTATTGGCGGCGCGTCGGCTTACGGCGGTATCGGGACGATTTACGGGGCCGTCATTGGCGCGGTGTTTATGGGCGTGTTGAATATAGGCATGTCGATTGCGGGCATGGATCAATATTGGCAGAGTACGATAAAAGGCATTGTTTTGCTGACGGCGGTTGTGTTTGATATTATGTCGAGAAAACGAAAGCAGGCGGCTTAATATGCTGGAACCACTTATTGAAAAGTTTTTACCGGAACTGATACATCTTTTGGAACTTCTGGGTATTGCCATAATTACCGTTGGATCGATAAAAACATTTTATATATACATAAGATCACGTTTCAAGCCAACAAACGCCAACATTAAGGTTATGCTGGGTAAATCCCTGGAATTGGGCCTGGAATATAAAATGGGCGCGGAGATACTTAAAACAGTGCTGATACGCGATATGAGCGAGATATGGATACTGGGCTCAATTATCGTGCTGCGCGCCATGCTTTCGATATTACTGCATTATGAAATACGTACGGAACTGAGTAAAGAGCAGTTGGATAAGAAAAAGGCGGGGTTATAGCTCCCGGCGTTCTTCGCATTTTATCAGGAAGCCGTAGATGGGCGCCAGGGTTTGGAAGCCTTCCGCGACTGTGCCGGCAAGGTTGTTTGAATAGAGCAGATTAAAATCGTCGCTGTACCGGGTAAAGGAGATAGATTTTCGGTCCAGCCAGTTTTTAAGGTTTTCCGGCGCTTCGGGGTGCCGGCTTTTTTTATACAGGTCGCCTTCGATTTGGAAAGCGGTTTGTGTTTCGTACGCCCGGAGGGCTTTTTTGAAATCATCGTCACCGGAGAGTATAAGCTTCCGGAAGCTTATCATGCTGGCGGTGTCCGCGGCATAGTAGCCGCAGCCGTACAGGAAGTTTTCCGGGGAAATAACAAAGAAAAATTCCGGCAGGTTAACGTTTTTTTTGCGTACGAACATAGTCCACATATGGTCGCGGAACAGGGATTTATCCTTGGAAAAACGGGAATCGCGCCAAATGCGCGATACGGAGCCGCCGACGCGGGGCTGGCAGAGGAGTTTTGCGTCGATTTTCAACAGTGTGGGCGTAAGGGCCTCGGTAAGCGAAATAAGCGGCGCGAGGACATGCTCTGCGTACAGGTTTTTGTTTTCCTCAAACCAGGCCTTGTCGTTGCGGAGTTTGTTTTCAATCAGAAAATCTAAAGTTTTTTGTGAAAAGTGCGTAAACATATTTATCCTCTTTTTATGTTTTTGTAATTTCAGCAGCTGAAAAATGGTTTTAAACCAAATACCCGTGTTTGCCGATTTCAGACGGCGGATATCCCTTATATTTTTTAAACACCTTACAAAAATAGAACGCGTCACTGAAACCGCATGTGTACGCTGTTTCGGAGATTGTGGCCTTTTCAATCAGCAACTTGTCCGCCGCGTGGTTTATGCGGATCTTATTAATATACTCGTTAATTGTGGTGCCTTCGGTTGATTTAAACAGCGCGCCCAGATAAACGTCGTTCAAGCTGACCATCTTTGCAAGCTGTTTAAGCGACAGGCGCGTGTCAAAATTCTCGTTGATGAAATCCTTAACAATCTCAACTCGGGCGTCAAAGGAGGCGGCGGGTTTCCGCTGATGCACGCGCCGTATCAGCTCGCAAAAAATCTGCAAAGTAACCGCCCTTGCCTCAATGCGGTATAAGTCATTTTTCTCAATCCAGCACCTTGTTAACTGTTTGAAAAGATAAATCAGCCGCTGGTCAAAGCCTATGGTGTTTTTCTGCGCAAGGGGCAAGCTATTGCTGTTACCCGCGCCGTCGTAATCAATAAGCCAAAAATTTACGGCAAACAGCTCCATCGGCTCAATCTGGGACGATCTGGCTTCGCGGGTCGTGCCGGGCGTAAAATACAACACATCGCCGGCGCACACAGGCACTTCGTGACCGTTAATATAATAAATACCCTTGCCGCCGATGACATAGCTGAGATCGTGGAAGTCAATAACGCTTTTCACAATCTCCCAGCCGGGATGGCATTTCCTGTATATGAAATATCCGATATCCGGTATGTAGTTATTAAATTCGTCCATGGTATACTCCAATGCTGAATATTTAGAAATTACATATTTTCTTTATTATATACATGTATGGATATAGATGTCAATGGTATACTTTTATTGCTGAGGAGTGGAATTATGGAAAATTTTAAGGAATACTACGCTTGGCTGCAACCGGGGCCGGTCGGATGCTCCGCATCCTGCTCGCCCATGCGGCCGGGGCGCGGAGTTTCGCTGCGGGAGGTCTGTGTTCATGGGTCGGAACAGGCTGATTTTGCGGCCCGGGAGCTTCGGGGCGGGTTGAATTGGCTTGCCGGGCAAAACATTTGCGATGAGAATTCCGGGTATAAAATAACTCTGGGGCTGGATCCGGGGATTCAAGCGCAGGGCTACAGGATAAATGGTGACGGAAACGGTTCGTTCATTACGGGCGCAGACCGGGAAGGGCTGATTTACGGCGTTTTCGCGTTTTTGGGTAAAGTTGGTATGGGAGAGGATTTGCCGGGGATTTCGGCGGAATCCGCGCCGGTTGTGCGGAAGCGTATTTTGAACCATTGGGATAACATGGACGGGAGCGTTGAGCGGGGATACAGCGGAAAGTCGTTGTTTTTCCGTGACGGCAGGTTTTGTTATGACCCGTCCAGAATGAAGGATTACGCCAGACTTTTGGCAAGCGTTGGAATAAATGAATTGAGTATAAATAACGTTAATGTTACTGACGCGTCGGCTAGGCTGATAACACCGGAGTTATTGCCCGAGGCGGCGGAGCTTGCCGCTATTTTCCGTCCTTTTGGCGTGCGGCTGATTCTGGCGGTGGATTTTGAAAGCCCGGTGAAGCTGGGCGGGTTAAACACGGCTGACCCGCTTAACGGGGAGGTTGCGGCGTGGTGGAAGAATGCGGCGCGCGTTGTGTACGATTATATCCCGGATTTGGCGGGGTTTGTCGTTAAAGCGGACTCAGAGTTCCGGGACGGGCCGGCGGCGCTTGGGCGCACTCAGGCGGACGGCGCGAATACCGTTGCGCGGGCGCTGAAGGATTTTGGGGGGACGGTTTACTGGCGCTGCTTTGTTTATAATTGCCGGCAGGATTGGCGCGATGCGAAAACCGACCGGCCCAAGGCCGCGTTCGAGCATTTTTATCCGCTGGACGGAACATTTGACGAAAACGTTGTATTGCAAATAAAGAACGGGCCGGTGGATTTTCAAGTGCGGGAGCCTGTTTCGCCGCTATTCGGGCGCATGAAGCATACGAAACAGGCCGTTGAGTTTCAAATAACTCAAGAGTACACGGGCCAGCAAATTGATCTATATAATTTAGCCGTGCAATGGGAGGAGTTTTTTGCCGCGCCTATATCGGAGCATCGTTTGGCACGCGATATTATGGGCAAGGAAGCCGCCGCCATTGCCGGGGTTGCGAATACGGGCTGTGACGGGAACTGGACGGGGCATTTGCTGGCGCAGGCAAACCTTTACGCCTTCGGGCGCATGGCTTGGGATCCGGGTCTTACGGCGAAACAGGTTACATCGGAATGGGTTTGCCGTACATTTGGAAAAAATACGGAGTTTGACGCCATTACGGGGATGATGCTTGCTTCGCGCGGTGTTTACGAAAAATACGCGTCACCGCTGGGATTAGGCTGGATGGTGAATATAAACCATCATTACGGGCCAAGCCCGGAGGGTTACGAGTATATGAAGTGGGGGACATATCACCGGGCGGATAATACCGCCGTTGGCGTTGACAGGACGGCAAAGGGGACAGGGTTTGCGGGGCAGTACGAACCTTGGCTGGAGGCGCTGTACAGCGATGTCAAAACCTGCCCTGAGGAGCTGCTGCTGTTCTTTCACCGGGTTAGGTATGATTATAGATTAAAGAGTGGTAAAACCTTATTACAGCATATCTATGATACGCATTTCGAGGGCGCGGCTGAGGTGCAGGCGTTTATGGATATTTGGGATAGTTTAAAAGGCCGGCTTCCTCAAGGCGCGTATGAGTCTGTGGCCGATAGGCTGAAACGTCAATTGCAAAACGCGCTGGAGTGGCGGGATGTTGTAAACGCGTATTTCTATCGGAAAACGGGCGTTGGGGATGAGATGGGCAGAGAGATATACGGGTAACGCGGAGAGGGCGGGCACAGGGTGCCCGCCCTCAGACTGTCGGCAAAGTCCGTTTTCGACGTCATTACGAGGAGCGCAGTGATGAAGCAATCTAGTAAACCTTTGATTTTAAAGCATTCTCTTGATTTCTGCTGCGTGTGCATTTATCTATCATGGAGCAGTTGGCGCATATAGCAGTATTGCTTTTATATTCTCTATACCCATCCCGATTTGTGGCTGAATATTTCAAAACCGCGTTGTTCGGACAAATGCAGCAATCGTGGTATTCACCGTATACATATTCATGCTTTCGGAAAAAGCCTTTTTTTGTCATAGGGCGTTTATATGGCATGATTGGGGTTTTACCGTCATTTATTATCTGCCTTGCGATGGCGGGTATCTTGTAGCCGGCGTCCAGTGCCACGTTTTCTATTTCGGTGTGTTTCTTTATAAGACGTTCGTATATCCTCGGAAAGATAATTGAATCATGAATATTGCCCGCCGCCAACTCAAAATCCAACACATAGTTATTTTGGTCACAAGCCACGTATAGGTCTGTTGTGCTTTTTTGTGCAAATAAGCTGTTCGTTCCAGTCTTTAAAAAGCCCATCTGGTGAACAGCTAATAAAGGCGATATTCGCCTTGTTAACCTCTTTTTAAACATCTGCCCTGCGGTGTCATTATCCACGCATAGAACTGCTCTTAAATCGCCTCTAAAGGCTTTGAGGGCATGCTTTACAATATTTAACCTTAGCCCTGCCATCGAGATTAAAATACACCTTTCGAGGCTCTTAGAATCTTTGTTAAAACTCGTGTGATTGATTTCAAATTTTCTTTGCCTTATTGGCCCATGCTCACCAACTTTTCTTTATCGGATAGACAGGATTTGAACCTGCGACCTCTTGGTCCCGAACCAAGCGCTCTACCAAACTGAGCCACTACCCGTTTTAGTAATTCTATACTTACTGTGCTTAACGTCCCTTGGAAATCCCTCAAAATCAGCACTTGAACATTATACACCATCTCACCTTAAAAAGCAAGCCCTATTTTTCTCGTGAGCGAAGCAGTTAGCGGGTTAGCGCACTTGGTTTATTTTACTTGGTTTTATAAAATATAACCCCAAGGCATAAGCCCCGGGGCTATATGTTTTTACTTTATTTTTATGTATCTGCCCTCAACCGCTTCATTTTTTTCCCAAGCTTACCGGATGCTCTTTTCTTACGCGTATCCGACATCTTAAGGCTCACGCGCAGTAACATGCCCTTATAGGGCGAAATTCAAACCACCCGATTAGCGGGTGGTCATGATTCCCTATCTCCCGATAAACGTCAGTTCACCCCAGTTTACGCTGGAATTGTATCCGTTGGCGTCGGGGTCGCTCCAGGTGGACTGCCCGGTGCGCGCACCGTCGGTGGCGTCGTTTATTTGGATGTCGAAGGTGATGACATGGCCGTTTTCGGGGGTTATTTCGCGGAAAGGTATGGCTAGATAGACGGCGAACCCGTTATCGTCGGCAAAAGCGTCGGTGATGACGCCTTCCATCATGGAATCGGAACGCGCGGTGAAACGGTTTTCGTAGCTGACGCGGTACTGGCCGCCGCCGGGGCTGGCGAAGTAGGATGGCGAACGCTCGGCGGTTTCGGACACGAATATCTCGGCGGAATCCTGTTCCCACGCGTTTGGGTTAGTATTGTTCAGGCTGCGGTCCGTTACAAGCATACGGACATACAGGTAGTTTTCATCCCACATAACCTGAGCCATACCCACGGAAGGATTATCGCCCTGCGCGGGGATGCTGACGCTTAATATACGGGTTTTCTGCCAGTCCTCATGCAGCAGGCCGTCAGGCGAGCCGTAATGCGCCGTGCCCACAGCAGGTTCAAGCGGCACGGGCAGCGGGTTTTGGGCAAAATATTCATCCGGGTTTAAAGCGCCGAAGAACGCGCCTTTGGGGGCGAACACGGAGTCGAACATAAGCGGTAAGCGGCCCGAACGCCAGCTTTGCGGGTCGGCCTTGCCCCAAATGGTTATGCGCTCGATGCTGTCGGCGTATTCTTTTGCCAGCGCGAATATCTGGGCGTACATCTGCCCCTGGATTATCTCGTCCTCGAGGGAAAGCATTGTGCCGCCGGGATAGGGATCGTCGCGGCCGACGGTGATGTCAAGCTCCGTTATGCTGATAACCGCGCCGGTTGCGATATAACGAAGGAGGGCTTCCTCCATGGAGTGGATATCGAAATTTGTTGTATTGTAATGGCCCTGCATACCGATGCCTTCGATAAGGAGCCGCCCGTCGTAATCCGGGTCGGACAGCCATTGGTTGTTAATATCCATAACCATGGCGGCGATAGCAGTGCTCTTGCCGAATTCGGTATCGTTGAAGTCGTTGTAGTAAAGGACGGCATGGGGGTCGTACATACGCGCGAATTTGAACGCGTCATAAATATAATCCGCGCCGCTCTCGCCGAAAGCCGCGCCGTTGGCATAAGCCTCAAACCACGGGGATGTCGGGTTGCCGGCAACGTCTTCGCGCGCCCCGCGCAGTCCGTCGCGCCATTCCCCGCTGAAATCCACGCTGTTTGTGAATGCCTCGTTAACAACATCCCATTCGGCTACGCGCCCGGCATAATGCCCGGCTACGTTTTTGATATAATCTTCCATATTGGCGCGGGCTTCGGCGCGTGTAAGGATGCTGCCGTCCTCATCATAGACGAGCCACGCCGCGTTCTGTGAATGCCATACCAACGCGTGCCCGATAACAGCCAGATTGTTTTCCTCAGCCCAATCCACAATGAGGTCGGCTTGGTCAAAGGTATACTCGCCCTTGCTGGGGGACATATTGCTCGGCTTCATGGCGTTTTCGGCGGTAACGGCGTTGTACTGCATAACGAACATGGCGGTGGTGTCCGCGTCCGCTATTTGATGCGGCTCCATGATATTACCTACCAGGAAGTAATCTTTATAGGCTTCCGCAAGGGAATCCAGCGTAAAATCCCACTCCGGCACGATAACAGCTTCCGCACCAATCAGGTTGATTTCAATATTGTCAATATACCAAGTCTCGGCATGCGTGGCAAAGTCGTTCGTGTAGAAGCGCAGGTCGATAAACTCAATGGGTTCAAGGAACGGCGCGGTTTCAAACGATACCTGCGTCCACTCGTCAAAAACGATAATACCGGCCGCATCGGCGCTGGTGGGGCTCTTGTGCGCGTTGCTGGCGGAGTTGCCGTTTATCAAAATGCTTGGGCCGATTAAGCCGCCTTTGCCGGGAAGGGCGTTGCCTTCTTCCGGTACATAGAACCATGCGGATATATAATACCTGCCGCCCAATGGCAGAGGCTCATCAAAAGCGATGCGCACGCCGTTGGGTGTGGCGGCATAGCTGGCGCTGTCCGTTTTGCGCCAAACGTGGAGCGCCGCTCCGTCGCCGTCAAAGTTAACAATATCGTAAACTATTGCGCTATCGACCTCATCATTGGGGGAAACGGTTATGCCCCGTGATTCCGCGGCGGCCATATCTTCGGCGGTGAAGGAAATGATTATGTCTTCAACGTCGAGCACAAGCGTCACAACGGGCTCCTCAGGAGCTTCTTCGCCGCCCGCCGCCGTAATAAGTATCTGGTCAACGAAGAAATTCCGCATTTCGCCTTCGTTGTTTGTCATTATGCGAAAACCCCTGTTGCCCGATAAAAACGCGGCGTCGGCGAGGACTACGCCCAGAAGCTCGAAAGACCCGTCCTCATTTGGCGCGGGGTTGTCCAGATATCTGTAGGAATCAATCGCGCACAGCACCATTTCCATGCCGTGCGGGATATTGCCGTCTACACGCCCCTGCACAAGCATGGTATACTCCACCCCGGCTTGAAGCTGCAACGCGTCAAACTTCACATCCAGACCGCGCCAGTTTCCGCCTGTCCTGCCCGTTACATGGACGGACTTGTTTCCTTCATGGTCAACCGTTCTAAAGGTCGCGCCGGCATCCTGCAGGAAGCCTGTGTATGTATAGGTCACATCACTGGATTTATCGCTGACATCGGTATCGGCGGAGAGGTCGTATATGACGATAACATCCTCGCCCGGTCCGGCGATTCCCGCGCCTTCAACGGTTTCAACAGCTTCAACATTTTCCGCGGTTTCAATAAGCTCAACAGAATCCACTTCGGGTATGAATGACGCCATACACCCAGCCGTCATCATGCCCATGATTAAGATCAGCGCAATGATACGTTTTCTCATGTTGTTCCTCCTTTTAACATTATATCTTTAATAATTCTAATTCATCAACAGCATACTGTCAAGCCGTACGTCATTATTCGCCCTATATTTTTTTGTGTTTTTTTTGTGGGTGAACAAAATAAATTTATAAAATTCATTGTAACCTTTACAAATTTGTGGGATATTAAATCAAGGGGTTACAACGGAAATGATATCGGGGCGGAAATGACTGGAAATAACCATAAAATGGAATTGTTTAATAGTGTTTACGCGAAGCATTGCGATACCGTATTCACATATATTCTGATTTCGCTTAACCATAATAAAGACCTTGCCAACGACTGCATGCAGGACACTGCGGAGCTTATCATGCAAAAGATTGACACGGTTATTAACCATCCGAATCCCGGCGGATTTTTTATTGTGACCGCAAAAAATTATATCCATAAATATAAGGCTATGCAAAGGAAAAATTATATGAAATCGGTTCCGTTTGACGAAACGATGTCCGGCGCGGCTTACGAAGTAAATTTTGACAGATTAATAGAGGGACGGATAAATATTAAGGGCTTCAAACAAGAGATCCTCAATAAGCTTGATGATAATGAATTTGCGTTATACAGCATGTTTTACGAAAAGAAAATGAGTGTTTCGAAAATAGCGCAAAATCTTCGGATAACGGAAGGAAACGTAAAGGTGAGGCTTTTTCGCCTGAGGGTAAAAGTAAAAAAAATGGTATCGGATGTATTATCCAAATAACGGGGGTGGGATAGCTGTGAAAATACATGACTTAAACGGCGGGCACAGGCATGTCGGTGAAAATAAGCAGAAACGGGGCGTTGTTGAAAAAGAAGGTTTTCATCAGATAATGGAGCAATACCGGGATACGGAGCGAAAAACTACCACCCAAGGGTTAAAAACGTTAATAGCAGATTCCGCTTCCTTATCATCAGGTGATATAAAACATGAGATTGATTTGGCATGCGACTGTAAAACGGGCGAAAATATTGATATGACACGGTTAGGCGAGTTGTTGAGGCTATATAAAGAAGTAAATAACTGATGAGGGGGAAGGATATATGAATGTATCACAGTACACGGGCTATGTGCCGGGTTATAAAGAAGATTATAACCCCTTATGTATGAAAACGGCCATAAAGGGTTGGAAAGACAAGCTGATAACCGGATTAAACGATGAAGACAAGAAAAAAATCGATGATGAGATAAAGGCATACCTTGATGCCAAGCCGATTGAAACGCAGTCGGACATTGACGCTTTTCACGCTTTTGTTAAGTCGCTTATTAAAAAATTCGGTTTTAAGGGTAATGTTGATGATTTTTTGGCATCTATAGCGGGCAGAACGGCGGTAAGCATAAATAATGATAACAACCGCGCGGAACGCACGGATTTATCGGAATTCAGGAATTTGTCGGCGCTTGGGTCTATGGGTATCATGAGCAAGGTAATGAATAAACTCGAATAAATACGACAGTCCAATGACCGCGTTAAATTTTAGGGTGTTCAGCGCTTCAATTATTTATTAATGGAATGCAATTGAGCGCTGAACATTAAAATTTAACTAAGTCATTGGACTGGTACTTTTTATATAATAACGGCTCAATCAACCCAACAGCCTCATCATACTCAAACATCAAAACATGCTGCGATATCTTCCGTACAATGTCCTTAACATCCTCGGGGCATGTATGGCCCGCCAGATTGTCAATTGATTGGTTTATTCCCCCAGCGTCCCAAGCCGCAAGCGCGGCCTTTAGTTTCACAAGCTCCGTTTTGAAACGCTCAGCATCGAACGAACCGCCTGTGCTGCTGCCGCCTCCGCCGCGGGACGCGAGGGCTTCCCTGATGTTATTCAGCAGACGTTCCAGCATCATCTGGAAATCGCCGTTGTTCGCTTCGATATACGCCAAATCCTCCCTAAGGCCTGCCATTTCCAAGGCCTGGGCCGTTTCGGAAAGCATGCCGGCGCCTATATTGGCAAGGGCGCTTTTTAAGGCGTGAATATGGATTGTGTACAGGGTCAGATCACCGCTGTCAAGGCATTTCTCAATCCTTTCCAGCCGTTCCGACGCGTCCGCGCGGAAAGCGGCCAGGGTTTCGCAGTAGAATCCGGATGTTCCCCCGGAGAGTTTGATTCCTGTCTCCGTATCCAACCCTTCTATTTTAATAAAGTCAGTTTCGCCAATTGCGCCGCGGTTATCCCCGGCCTCTTTGCCGGCGTTTAACTGCTTTTCCCTGGGTATCCATTTTTCCAGAATCGCGTTTAACTGAACCGTATCTATCGGCTTTGACAGATAATCGTCAAAACCGCTTGACAGAAACATTTCCTTCATGCCGAAAACGGCGTTCGCGGTCAGTGCGACTATCGGAAGGCGGCTGAAATGAGGGTCCTCAGTTGCAAGCGCCCTTATGCGCTCCGTGGCCTCCACACCGTCCATCCCTGGCATCCGATGATCCATGAACACGATGTCGTAACGCTTTGCCTTAACCATCTCAATTGCCTGAGCGCCGCTGACGCATAAATCCACTTCCATATCGTAAGGAATTAACAGGCCGCTTGCCACTTTCAAGTTCGTATTGATATCGTCAACCAACAGCACCTTCGCATCCGGCGCGGTAAACCCCGCCGCCAGCTCCTCGCGCGTGTTGTACGAGAAATTGTCCGGCTCGCCGTTGAAGATATTGGCAACGGATATAACATGCGCCGGCATGGAAAGAACTTTCCAGCTCCCCGACGGAATCAGTTCCACAAACTCCGTAAGTAATACCACCTGGGATTTGCCGCCAATTCTGGCTATCATATCCGCGTTTTTCTCATAAAGCGAGTGCGCGATAAATATATAGCCGTATGAACCTTTTTCAAGCAAACCGCTAAACTCCGCGTCCGATGCCGCAAGCTCACATTTTACGCCCAAGTTGGTTATGGCATAAACGACGGAATCGGCGTATATATCCCGGCGTTCGTAGACAACAGCCGTCTTTCCGTCAGGCTTCGTTACCAATGCCAGCTTGTCCAGCCTGTGGATCTTTTGCGGCAGGGTTAGGGTAAATGTGCTGCCCGCGCCGTATTCGGATTCAACGGTAATATCCCCGTCCATAGCCCGCGCCAGATTCCGCGATATGACCAGACCCAGGCCCACGCCGTCCACATCCTTGTTTGAATCCGCGTCAAGCTGGAAATAATTGTGGAACAGCTTCCCGATATCCTCCTGTTTTATACCCCTGCCCGTGTCCTTTACCTCAATTGCCAACTCAACTGTGTTTCCGGTAATTTTTCCGTTCGCGGACAAGGAAACAAAGCCGCTGTCGGTATACTTCACGGCGTTCCCTAATATATTGATTAAAATTTGCCGTATCCTTGTCTCGTCCCCAACAAGCGCGTTGGGCAGATTGCTGTCCAGGTAAACCGCAAGGCGTATCTGGGAATCTATCGACTTCATTCTTATAATGCTTATTACATCGTTAATCAAAGACGAAAATGAATAAACCGTCAGATTTATTTGCAATTTCCCCGATTCAATCTTGGAAAAATCCAAAATGTCGTTGACTATGGACAGCAGGTTCACGCCCGCCTGTTTAACCGTAACGGCGCGCTCACGGGCGGTGTTCGGTATTTCCTCCCGCAGAACAAGCTCCGTCATGCCGATTATCGCGTTCATCGGTGTGCGGATTTCGTGGCTCATCTTTGCCAGGAATTCGCTCTTCACCCTGTTTGCCTCATTCGCTTCTTTTACAGCCGCGTCAAGCTGCCAGGACTTATCGATGATATCCTGCGTCATATCCTTGCGTATCAGCGCGTTCGCGATCATCCGGCTGGCCGAGCGCAGTATCAGTTCCTCGCTCTCCGTAAACAGGCGTTCGTTGCGGCAATCGTCGAAACCGACGAACCCCCAGAACTTATCTTGTAAAAAAACCGGTACTGCCAACAATGACAATATTCCCTGCGGTGAAAAATTCGCCTGTTCCCTCGGGGACATTTTACGCACTATATTGTTGATGCATTTCCCTTGCGGGAGAGCCTGGCCCCAATTCGGGAAAATATCGTTGTACGGCCTGTACAAGGTGTTTTCGTTGAGCTGCCGTAATTTTGCGTTCTCCGGCCATTCGTATATTAACGCGCAATGCAGCCGCCCGTCCTTAACCATGTTTTTCCATATAAACGCGCGGTCAGCGTCCACAGCCTTTGTCAGCATACCCATAACCGCGAAGAGGCTGTTCTCAAACTGGCTTATATCCGGTTCCAGCAAAGTGGAGGAAACGCTGTTCAATGTCTCCAGAAGGCTGTTCTGATATCTGACTTCATCCATCAATTGGTTGCGCCTGCGCAAATCGCGCCCGTATCCGACAGCCACATAAGAATCCCCGTAAGCAACGCGGGTAAGCGTTACCTCCATCGGGATCAATGTGCCGTCGTCTTTTTTATTCATCCACTCAAAAACGCATCTGCCTTCGGCGAATGCCTTTTCAAGCATTTCACGGCCCTTATCGGCGGTACGCTGCCCGTCCGGCTGAAATTCAGGCGAAAGCGCCAAAAACCTCTCCATATATTCTTTTTTACTTATCTCAAACAGCTTTAACGCCTCTTCGTTACAATCTATCACTTTGTGGTCAATGCTCCACATATTGCATATAAGCGGGGTCGCGTCCAGCATAAGCGACGTCCGCTCGTTTGCGTAATATAGCTCCCTGACCGCGTCTTTTTCAGCCTTCAGGGCGGCCTCAAGCTCCGCCTCAAGCTTCATTTTATCGGTTATATCCTTTAAACCGCCCGCCACCCTTACCGGCGCGCCAAATTTATCCCTCAACGTGGCGCCGAACGCGTGTATATGCTTATATTTCCCATTCTTTGCCATAAGGCGGTATTCCGTATCAAAGGGTATGCTCCCCGTGCGGTCGGCGACGGATGATGTGAAGGAATAAAGAACCCTGTCCTTATCGTCGGGGTGCAGCCTGCCGCTCCAAGCGCTGATATCATCGGGGAAATCCTCTTTATTTTTAAAACCAAGTATCCGGCGCACTTCATCCGACCATACCACCTTGCCGAAGGGATTACCCGTTTCGCTGTCAACATCAACCACTTCCCACAGCCCAAAGTCCAGCGCGTCCCGCGTAAGCTTGTGCTTAATTAATTCATACTCCAGGTTGTCAAGGGCCTCCTTCAGCTCGGTAATATCCCTGCGAATCCCAAGCAGGCCGGTCATTTTACCGTCCTGAATCAAAGGGGTTTTGATGGTTTCAAAGTATCTGCGGGAGCCGTCCGAACTTGTCAGCCATTCATGCGCTCGTACCGTGGTTTTTTCGTCAAAAACCTTTTGGTTTACTTCCATGTAGTTTTCGGGTAATCTATCCGAAAGCCCGTCTATTTCATTAACGTTTTTACCCAGCAGCTCGCTTTTGCTGACCCCTAAAAATTCCTCGTATCCACGGTTGCTGCTTGTGAATTTGTGGTTGATATCCGTGCAAAACAACAAATCCGGCAAGGCGTCATATATGGCTGAAAGGGTTGTATACTGGTTTTTATACAGCGCCCGTATTCTATTGGTCCTGATAGTGAATATGATCAGGGTAATCAGCATCACTGAGAGGATGCAGGCAATTATTAGCACATAAAGAGTTTGCTGCCGCGCCGTTATCCGGGCATGGTCGTAAACGCGGCTTGTCCAGTTCAACGCGATCCTGCCTGTATCGACATAGCCTTGCGCTTTGCTTATGATGGAGCGAAGAACCTCCTGATCCTTATTAAAACCAAAATACGAACCCACCGATACCGTGTCTACGCTGATATTGATTTTATAACCCGGCTTCTCCTTAAAAATGGTCTGGAACATAAGCGTATTCTCGGAGCCCAGTATCAGGTCGATTTCATTGTTTTCAAGGGCGTTAAACGCGTTGTCTTGAGAATCGTACAGAAAAAGCCTGGTATCGCTTGATAACCATGACCTGTACATTTCTTCATAAGCCGTCCCTCTGCTGACTCCGGTACGCACCATGGGTATCTGATAAAACTCAAGCTGGCTATGGTCAAGCCTCGAAATAAAGGCATATCTCGAGATAAAATAAGGCTCCGATGCCCACAGATATCTTCCGATTCGTTCCTCCGTGGGGGTTAAATCCGATATCATCGACGCCTCGCCCGAGGTCAGCATTGCGAATATCACATGCCACGGCGCATCCCTGCCGTTTATAATCTCAAACTCAATGCCCGTCAGCAGGCTTATCTCGGTTAAAATATCCCACGCTATCCCTTGAAACTCGCGGTCATTATTATTAAAAAAGCTGATAGGGTAATGATCGTATTCCATAACAACGGGCACTCTTTGGTTTCTGGCCGTCAAATCCGCAATATAGCGCTTTTCCCGATCCGTCAATTTGTGAAAAAGTTCAAACGCGGCGTATTCGCGGCTTCCGGTTCTATACAAGCCGTTTGTTATTTCATCCCCGCCGGCCGCCAAGTATTTATTCACGGCGGAGATTACGGGTTCCAATTCCGGGTTTGCCGCGGCAAGCGGAACGGGGGTAAACGCACGCGGAAAGATTTCCAGCCCTATAATATAATCATGATCCAAAAAATCGATGGCGGTAACCGAATCAATCACATACGCGTCAATTTCACCGGAAAGAAGCTTTGCGGCTGCATCCGCGTTTTCCACGTATACTGTTTTGAATTCCAGCAATGGGTAAGCGTTTTTAACGGACTGGGCGGTTATCGCCCTTATGGAAAACCCAACATTCAATCCGTTCAGGTCATCCGCCGTTTGTATATTCGCCCCGCCTTTCTTAACAAAAACGGACAGGGAGCGTTCCGCAACGGGAGCGGTTATAAACAGGTTCCGCGCGCGCCCTTGAGCCGTGTTCAAGCCGCCCGTAAAATCAATGGTAAAATCATTCAAGCCATTTAAAAGCTCATCCCATTCAACAAATTCCTGAACAAAAGGTATGCCGAACAAACCGGAGAGCAGTTCGCAGAACAGGGCCTGGAATCCCGCGTATGCTCCGTCCGGCAGGATAAAGGATTCCGTGGTAAGCAAAGCGCCGTATGAGAAGCTTTGACTCCGGGACTTCAACGCCTCTATCGCGTCAATTTCCTCATCCGTTATGCCCGGGATATCACGGTATGTCCTGATAGAACCCGCGTCAAAGGTATCATTACCCGCGTCGCCGGAACAACCCGCGATACCCGCTGCCATAATGACGATTCCGATTATAAATGCGGTTATCCGCTTAAACCCGGCATTCATACCTCAGCCACCTTTATTAGCAAGTCTCCAATCAACCCAACAGATCATAACTGCATGCAAATACAGCTTCAAAATCTGAATAAATATAACCGCTGACTATGCCGTATGTGTCGGCGCCCTTCAAAAACGCGTATCTTATGGGGCGAAGCGCCGCAATCCTGTGAAATGGCTCACTGTCCGTAAGACGTACTTGTTTTATCAATCTCTCGGATATAACGCTGGTAAAATAATATGTATCCCGGCGTTCCCCGGTGTTTGACAGTTCGCTTGTAAAACTGATTTTGCCGCTTTCAAGACCGTTAATCAATTCACCCCATTCATAAAGAATAGGGGTAAACGGTATATCAAACAATCTGGAAAGCCATTCGCAAACCAATGCCGCATAACCGCTGACAACACCGTTTTCATCAAGGAACGCTTCGGCGCTTGCCAGCGCGCCATAAACAAAAGCGCCGTATTCCACGCGCAGTTCATCTATTGCCGAAATCTCCGCTTCAGTAACTCCGGGTACGTCCCGGAAAGAAGCAAACTGTTGATATTCCCGGGCTTGACCCTCTTCGTTCCCGCCGCAGCCTGTAAGCATGGAAACAAGAAGCGTAAATACAAGAAATACACATATGGAATGTTTTAATGTCCTCATTCGCTTACCTCCAACGCGGCAGCAGCGCAAGGTTTCATTATATCATTGGCATATTGAACTAATCAGGCATCTTGCCTTTCACTTCAGCAATCTGTGTATGTACGCTAAAGAAAACATCCGCGATAAGCGGGTCAAAATGCCGTCCCGCGTCTTTCATAATAATTATGACAGACTCTTCGTGGGTAAGGCTTTTTTATAAGGGCGTTCGGAAACAAGAGCGTCATAAAGCTTGTACCCATTATACCCAAACGCCATTTATTAATCAACGGCTAATTTTACACCGCTCTTTTTTTGTGTTTTTTTGTGGTTTTTGTGGTTGAATATACAATAAAAGCAAAAACGGTCAGTACCGCAATCGTGACGATAAATAAAGCTGACGCGCTCTTTGCGCCTTGCACAGCCAATCCCATACCACCGGCGCCGCCTGCCCCGCTGAAGAGCCCAGCAGACACCGTGTTCCCGCCAATAGCTGCATAAACCGGGTACAGCAAAACCCCAAACCCCGCGGCAAACGCGGCATGGAGCGCCTTACCCGTTAAATACGGCAAAGCCCCGATGTCCGTCTTACTGATATACCCAAGCGACTGGGCGTGAATACAAAGCCCGCCCCATGAGATAACGCCCGCCGCCATAATTAACGCCTCTTTACCGCCATTGCCAAGATTCTTCACCCCGCTGGCTACCTCAATGAACCCCATCATAACGCCTTCAGGCAAATCCCAAGGCAAAACCGTTACGGCGGCCGTAAAAACCCCAACCTCCCGTAAAACCCCAATAATAACACTAAATAACACTATAAACCCGCCGACAAAAAGCATCGTCTCCATGGCGTTCATTACCCCCGCGCCAAGAATTTGCCCAAAATTCCCCCCGCGTGACCGCCCGTGGCTCATCTCCAGATGCGCCCTGCTTAAAATCCTTTTCCTGTCCGCCGTCCTGTCCGATTTCCCGAATCCCCTGAAAACAAACCCCACCGCCAGCGCACCCAATATATGCACCGCATATAGAAAATACCCCGCCGACGCGTCACCAAACAACCCAACCCCCACCGCGCCAATCACAAACAACGGCCCGCAGCAATTCGTAAATGCCGCAAGCCGCCGTGCCTCACGCTTTGTCAAAAGCCCTTCCATCCTCATGTCCGCCGTAACCTTCGCGCCCAGCGGCGAGCCGGACACCAATCCCGTAACCAGCGCAAACCCTCCGGCACCCGGCACCCGGAACAGCGGCTGCATCACCGGTTCAAGCAGCACCCCGATAAACCGCGTAAACCCCAGGCCGCCCAACACATTTATCCCTACAGCAAAGGGCAGCAGCGCCGGCAGAACGTTATCCAGCCAAAGCTTCAGTCCTTCCCGCGCCGCCCCCATCGCAACCTCCGGGTACATCACCAGCGCGACATTCAGAAACACTACAAGAACCGCGATAAGCATATAAAATCCCCCCTTTTACACTTTATTAGGAGGGGGGACAAGAAATGCAGAAACCGCAAAAAGACGCAAAAACAAAGAAAGGGCTTGTTAAATAATATCAATTAGTGTAAATTATAGTAAACACTATATTTACTAAGCATGTGATGAGATGGATTTTATGCGCCGGGTTGATGAGGCATATGCCCGTTTGACTCAAAAACATATGGTAATTGAAAACGGACAGGCGGTGGAGGGGTTTTTATTCCGGGAAAACGATGACGAAAGTTAATATTAAGCAAACCAGCCCCAAGGGTACCATTATGATTTTGCTTGCCACGTTGATTTGGGGAACGGGCTGGAGTATAAACAGCGCGGCGATGGATATTTTAGGCCCGTTTTCATATAACGCCGGGCGTTTTTTTGTGGGCGGCTGCGCCGCCTTATGCATTTCATTAATAATGAGGAAACATGGCAAAGCCGGTGAAATTACACGGGGTCAAAGAATTGGTACATTAAAAGCCGGGCTGATTCTGGGCGGTATTCTGTTTGTAAGCGTTACGTTCCAGCAATTCGGGTTGGTTTTTACTACCGTGGCGAAGGCCGGGTTTATAACGTCCCTATATGTCGTTGCGGTGCCTTTAGCCAGCCTTTTCTTTGGCAGGAAGGCGCGTATTTGGGTTTGGCTTGGCGTAGCGCTCGCAATAATTGGCATGTATTTTATGTCGCTTTCCGGCGTGACGGAGGTTAACCCAGGCGATATGCTGGTGCTGGTCTGCGCGATATCCTACGCGGCGCAAATCCTCGCCGTCGATCATTTCTCGCCGAAATTCAACCCCGTACCCCTCGCGTACACACAATTCTTCCTGACGTCGGCCCTGTCTCTCATGATGGCGCTGATCTTTGAACGCCCCGCCATTGCCGCATATATCAGTGCGGCGGGCCACATACTGTTCACGGGTATGCTGGGCAGCGGCGCGGCGTACATACTACAGATGTTGGGGCAGCGGACGACCGACCCCACCATCGCCTCGATAATGTTCAGCCAGGAGGCCGTTATAGCCGCCTTTGTGGGCTGGCTGTGGCTTGGCGAAATACTGACGCCGAGGGAGCTTTTGGGCTGCGGGCTGGTGTTCGCCGCCGTGCTTGTGTCCCAGATAAAATTTGAGAGGAAGGAAGGTATATAAATGAATAACGATTATTCCATCAAGCTGATTCAAGCGCTGTCCGACGCGAACGGCGCGCCGGGTTTTGAGGATGAGGTTCTGGACACCGCAAGGCGGTTTGTGCCGTCCGGCGTTCAAATCCGCGAGGACAATATCCGTAACCTTTACCTGCATATGCCCGGTAATACCGGGAAAAAGCCCATGGTGCTGCTGGACGGCCATTCCGACGAGCTTGGGTTTATTGTGCAGCGTATCCTACCCAACGGGCAATTAAAATTTTTACCGCTGGGCGGGTGGATTGCCTTTAACGCGGCTGCTCAGAAGGTACGCGTAAAGAACGCGGAAGGAACTTACATCAGCGGGGTTATTACCAGCAAGCCGGTGCATTTTATGCATAACTGGTCAAGGGGTGAGGAAGCGCGCAAAGCGCCGGATTTCGCGGATTTGGCCATTGACGTCGGGTCCGGGTCTTATAAGGAAACCGTAGAGGAATTTAAGATTGAGGTAGGCGCGCCGGTTGTGCCGGACGCGTGGTTCGAGATGCTTAACGGCGATATCATGATGGGCAAAGCCTTTGACTGCCGCGCGGGCTGCGCGGCTGTTATCGAGACGATGGCGGGGCTGATGGGGCTTGAGGACGGCCTTGGCGTAGAGGTATGCGGCGTTCTTTCGTCCCAGGAGGAAATCGGCATACGCGGCGCGACGGTTGCTAAAAACGCGTTTAATCCGCCGCCGCGTGTTTCCGTTGTTTTTGAGGGGACACCGGCGGATGATACTTTTTTACCGGAAAACGAACAGCAGTGCGCCGTGGGTAAAGGGCCGCAAGTACGGCATTACGACGATTACATGATAACCCATCCGCGTTTTTTGAAGTTTGCCAGGGAAATAGCGAAAAAACACGGAATACCCTTTCAGGACGCCGTGCGCGAAAGCGGCGGCACAAGCGGCTGGGCATACCATACAGGCGGCGCGGGGATTCCCTCCATTGTGATAGGCGTTCCCACAAGGTACGCGCATTCGCATAACGGCATCGCCGCGCTTTCGGATTATAAGACAGCGGTGCGTTGGGCGACGCTTATAATTGAAAATTTGACGGAAGAAATAATAGATAGCTTTTAAGACGACTATGATTATTTCGGCGGCTTCGCTGCGAAACGCCTTCTTCCGGAGGATGTTAAGGGCCGCTTGACAAAGGGCGCGGACGCCGATATACTTTTACTGGATAAAAGCCTTGGGCTGTGCGATTTATATTCGCGGGGGAAGCTAATGGTCAAGGATGGAAAGCCTATTGTTCTGGGGATGTTTGAGAGATGCCAAAAACCGTAACTAAGAAAGAATATAACGAACAGCATCATATACCGAAGAATATCACGGATGTGCTGGAAGAAAACTATATGCCGTATACGATGAGCGTCATCGTATCCCGCGCCATACCGGAGATTGACGGCTTAAAACCCGCTCACCGCAAGCTTTTGTACATGATGTATAAGATGGGGCTGCTGAACGGGCCGCGGCGTAAATCCGCGGATGTGGTGGGGCAGACCATGCAGTTGAACCCCCACAGCGATGGCGCGATTTATGAAACCCTTGTGCGCCTTACCCGCGCAAATGACGCCATGCTGCATCCTTTCCTGGATTCAAAGGGGAGCTTCGGCAAGCAGTATTCGCGTGATATGGCGTACGCGGCTTCGCGTTACACAGAGGTTAAGCTGGACGCGATCTGCGCGGAGCTGTTCCGGGATATAGACAAACAAGCCGTTACCTTTGTGGATAACTATAACGGCCTGATGAAGGAGCCGGTTTTGCTGCCCGTGACGTTCCCAAACGTACTCGTTTCGCCTAACCAGGGTATTGCGGTAGGAATGGCGTCGCGTATATGCGGGTTTAACCTTACCGAGGTCTGCGAGGCCACCATTGCGTTATTAAAAAATAAAAATGTTGATTTACTGCCGATTCTAAAGGCCCCCGATTTCTCAACGGGCGGTGAATTGCTTTACAGCGAAGCCGAAATACGGCAGATATACCAGACCGGCGAAGGCACGTTCAAACTTCGCGCGAAATATCGTTATGATAAGAAAAATTCATGCGTAGAGGTTTATGAAATCCCCTACACCACTACGGTCGAGGCTATAATGGACAAGATCGCGGCAATGTCCAAGGCGGGCAAGATTAAAGACGTTACCGATGTCCGCGATGAAACCGATTTAAAAGGCCTTAAAATAACCATAGACATACGCCGCGCCGCTTCACCCGAGGCTGTTATGCAGCGGCTGTTCGCCCAGACGACGCTGATGGACAGCTTTAGTTGCAACTTCAACATTTTGGTCGACGGCAGGCCGCGCACCATGGGAGTTGCCGAAATTCTTGAGGAATGGCTGCGCTTCCGCGTAACCTGCGTGCGCAACCGCCTGAACAACGATTTGGCGGGACACAGCGCAAAGCTGCACTTACTGCTGGGTATGGAAAAAGTTCTGCTTGATATCGACAAGGCTATCCGCATTATACGCCTGACGGAATCGGAGGACAAGGTCATCCCCAACCTGATGGCGGGCTTTGACATAAGCAAGGAGCAGGCGGAATTTATCGCGGAGATCAGGCTGCGTAACCTGAACCGGGAATATTTGCTAAAGCGGGTAGGCGAGCGGGCGGCGTTGGAGAAGGAAATTGCCTGGATTAAAGAGGTTTTAGCAGACCCGAAAAAAATAGACGCGTTGATAGCATCCGAATTAAAAGATGTTATAAAAAAATACGGGCGGCCGCGCAGAACGGAGATTGTGCATGACGCGCCCGTAAAGGTAGCCGAGGACGACCTGATTGACGATTACGCCTTGAAGATTTTCCTTACGCGCCACAGTTATTTAAAGAAAATCCCGCTGGTGTCGCTGCGTTCAGCGGGAGAGCAGTATGTGAAGGAAGGCGACGCGATAATCCAGGACTTTGAGTGTATGAACAAAACGGAGTTGTTGCTTTTCAGCGATAAGCAGAATGTTTATAAAATGAAGGCTCATGAAATTGCGGACGCAAAGCCGGGCACGATGGGGGAATATACCGTAAACCTCCTCGAGAGCGGCGAGGACGAGAGGATCGTTTATATTACCCCCGCCAACGATTACCGCGGGTTTATGCTGTTTGCCTATCAAAACGGCAAGATGGCGAAGGTGCAGATGGACGCGTACGCCACAAAGCTGAACCGTAAGAAGCTTATAAACGCTTACGCGGATAAGTCGGCCCTTGTCCGCTGCGTCCGGCTTGAAGCGGACTGTGATTTTGTGGCGATGCGCGGCCTGCCCGGGCAGGCGGGCGGCGATAAAGCCATGCTCTTTAATACGGTGCTGATAAGCCCTGTGGCGGCGAAGAACTCTATCGGCGTTCAGGTGTATACCTTAAAGAAAAACAGCGGGGTTTCGGCGGTTATGTCAATGAGCGAAGCGGAAGCCATATTTGCCGACGCTGAGTTTTACCGTGCCGACAGCATACCTTCAACAGGGCATTTCCTGCACGCGAAGGATAAAAAGTAATTTTTGACAAATAATACTGTAAACAATTTTTGGAATGTGTTATAATAATGAAAAAAACAAGGAGTTGAGCGCACAAATGAAGCTGATGGCAAGAATTCCGCGATGTATGCTTGCGGCGGTAATAGCCGCAACCGCTTTGATATCGGCCCCCGCCGCCGTGTGGGGCGGAAATGTGACGGATGCGATAAGAGCGGGACTGGGAGACAAGATGCCCGCGTTTACGGCTTTTACGGGAACGATTATTGAGATTAGCGACTACCACGGCGACCCGGGAAGGAAGTTCGTTTCCGTTGAGGACGAGGACGAAGGCGTCGTTAATTTTATTCTGACGGAGAATACATTATTTTTCACCGCGCCCGCGCTGCTTTACGAGGGCAATGCGGTAACGGGTTATTATGACAACCTGCGGCCCATGATGATGATTTACCCGCCGCAGCCCGAAGCCTTCGCGTTTTCGGCGGTCATGCAGGAGCCGCCTTTTGTCAAGCTTGACAGGTTTGACGGGGAGCTTGTAAGCTTCGACGGTATGCTCAAGCTTAATATCACAGCGGACACGATAATTCATAATCAAGACGGAGATGACTTTGAGCATGCCGGACAGACCCTTGAGGAAGCCCTCGCCGGCGCCGCGCTGAAGGTTATTTACTCGGTTTCGACCAGGAGCATCCCCGCGCTGACTACCCCCGATTTTATAATGGTGCTGTACGAAACTGCGGAAATTCCGGTTATACCGGTTTACCCGGCTGCCGGTACACCCGTTCCGCTGGTTGTGCAAAACGAGCTTGCCGGCGAGGTGCCCTTTGAAGCTCTGGACGACGGAACTGTCATGGTGCCGTTACGCGTTGTGAGCGACGCGCTTGGCATAGAGCTTGGCTGGGACGGCGAGACGCAGTCCGTAATCTGGGACGGTTTAATTAAGCTCTCAATCGGCGCGGATGAATATATATGCGAACGGCGCGGTGAAGCAGTCAGTATCAATATAGGCGCCGCACCCACGCTTATTAATGACCGCACTTACGTGCCGCTGCAATTCTTTACAGAGGTGGCAGGATTCAATAACGCGTACTTCTTTGAAGGGCAAATTGAGATTAATGATTTTGATTTAATGCAGTAAATGATGACAACAAAAAACGGGATGCTTATTCAAGCCGAGCATCCCGTTTTTTTTACCAAACTAACTTAGTCACCGCCAACCCTATCAAAACCATGCCGGCCAGCCAATTCATATTCAACCGCTTTCGCGCAATTTTTCCGCCAAAATGGCATCCCAGCAGCACAGCCAGCAGATTCATAACCAGCGACGCCGCAAGCAGGGTCGGTATGTTTATATTTCCCAGCGCCGCGCCAAAACCCGCCGCCAGACCGTCAAGCGACAAGGCCAAGGCAAGCACTGCCGCCTCCCCGGCGGACAGCGATTTGACCGTTCGAGCCGCTTCGGATTTATTGATGAGCTTTATCAACCCTAGAATAAACAATATCGTAAAGCAAATCACCGCCGTCAGCCAGGCGGGCATAAAACCCCTCACCGACGCACCCGCGAGCAACGACAGGCCCAGCACCGCACCGCAGATGATGTTTATGATCATCGCTTTCCAAAACCCTATTTTAATGCCGTTGCCGCCATAGGCGAACCCGGCTGCCAAAGCGTCAACCGAAAGGGTCGCTGTCAGCAAGAGCGCTTCCATGAAATAGACCGTGGATAAAACGGGGTACTCGGGAAAGACTGCCGGCATATACCCACCTCCATAGTGCTATGGTATGCCGGACGGATGTTTTGGGAAGCTTGTTGGGTTTTTAATTGATTTTAGAACCCCAGCGCGTTTTTGATGTACTTGCGCGAGATTTCGGCGGAGTTATAATTACAGATTGGCGGGTTGTCCAACTCCACGCAGAGTACGCCATCATATCCGATTTCCTCAAGCGCGGCTTTAACGGCGGGAAAATCAACCGTACCCAGACCAAGCGCGCGGAAGGTTCCCATTTTCTGCGCGCCGTCCGCCCTGCTCAGCGCGTGGGCATCCACATCCTTGAGGTGGACATACGCGACGCGGGCGCCGAGCTTTTTGATGATATCAACGGGGTCAATGCCGGCAAGGGTAACATGCGCGGTGTCTATGCAGAAACTTACATATTCGGGGTTTGTGTTGGCGGCGAAGTGGTCTATGTCGCTTTGGGAGAACACGCAGGTACCGTAATGCGAGTGGAAAGTAAGGGTAATACCCTTTGTTTTGGCGTACTCACCCAGTTTGTCCGCTATGCGGCACATCGCGTTTATCATTTCAATGTTTGTGGGGCGTTCGATGGGGCCGTCATCACCAAAACCGCTGTTTTGGCAGTTGTACCATTTTCCGCCTATCGCCGCCAGGAAATCCACCTGTTTCTTTGCGGTTTCAAGGGCGGCGGCTTCATCGAAACCAAAATGCCCGTAGAGATTCACAAGGTTAACACCGTATTTTTTTGTCAGCTCAACAAGCTCATCCGGGTTCTCCGCGTAAAAATCGCGGATGAAAGCAAAGTTCTCGACATAATCGTAACCAAGGTACCTGCATTCCCTGAAAGACGCCTCAAGCTGCTTTTTCGCCGTTTCCGGCTCTTTGGCGTTAATCCACGTCCATCCCGTGTACGCTATCTTCATTAACTGCCGCCTCCTTATTATTAACTTTATTAGTTGATGTACCCTTTTTTATTAGTAAAAATCTTTGCCTTTTATCCTTTTGCCTGCTGCCATCAGCGCGCATAAAAGGCCTGCCGCTATCATCAAGCCGTATCCGTAAACTGTTATAAAACCTAAGTTTATTTCGCTATACAATCACATGCCGCTCCCAAAATAAATTCTCTTCATAACAACGGCTTCATCCAGTAAAGCTTATTTTTTATTCATTTTGGCATATATACTGATATTGCTTAAATCCTCAAGCGCGTCTTTTGCTACGCAGTGCAAGCCGATCCCCAACAACAATGACACAATGAAAATAATAAAGAAAATAATCACCCAAAACATTTTCTCGGCGTTAAATCCGTAACGGAGTATATTGGACATCTCCGACCTGGAGAAAGCAATAGCCGTCATAATGAAAAAAATAACGCTTGTCGAAATTAATATTAACGACAATTTCTTCGTCCGTTCAAAAAATCGCATTAAATAATCCCCTCTATATATTGGGTCTTAATTCTAATCCCAGCAACTGCTCAACTGCATAACCCACAGCCAATAAAACACCTTCGTCAAATTTCTTTGCTATCCAGTTCGACCCGATGGGAAGGCCGTCCTTGCGCTGTCCAATCGGCACGGTCATGCTGGGAAATCCCGTAAACGGCGCTGCTTTGGCAAAGGAGTCGCACAGCAGCACATCGGCGCCGCTTTCCTCAAACACTTCGTTTAAGTGTTTAATAGTCTCATCCCGCTTGATCAGCGCGCGTAAATATTCCGGCTCCGTCATGCGGCCCGTCGTTTGGTATTCGCAGTCCGTCAGCAAACTCTGCCCGTATTTAAGGGCCGTCTCCGCATTTATTTGATTAAACAGGATTATTTCGCGCAGCGTTTTAACGGGCGTACTGGTATGCAGCGTTGACAAATAATGGTTCATACATGCCTTGAACTCATATTTCATAATGGGCTTACGCGCCTCTATATCATTATCTATCTTCAATCCCTCAATTAATTTCGCGCCCGCGCCTGACATAGCTTTAAGCAGGCTCCCGAAAGCGTCATTCTCCTCTCCGTCCTCTGCGCCGAGCTTCACAACACCGATTTTAACGCCTTTAAGCCCATGCTGAACAAGGAATTTGGTATAATCCGTATTCACGCGTCCGGCGTACCCGTGCGCGGCGGGGTCGTGGGGATCGGCGTCCGCAAGAACACCAAGCAATATCGCCGCGTCCCGTACGCACCGCGCCATCGGCCCGGGCGTATCCAATGTGCTTGAAATGGGGATTATACCGCTCCTGCCGGCAAGCCCCAGCGTCGGTTTTATGCCTACAATACCGTTTGCCGCGGAAGGCGATACTATCGAGCCCACCGTCTCCGTCCCGACGGAACATGAGCAAAGCCCGGCGGCGACGGCAACCCCTGACCCTGAACTGGAGCCGCTGGGTGTTTCGCCGCGGTTATAAGGGTTTAAAACTTGCCCGCCTCTTGAACTATATCCCGACGGCATCCCGTCCCGCGACATGTAATTGGCGAATTCCGTCATATTTACTTTTCCCAGTATCAACGCCCCGGCTTTGCGCAGGCATGTGACGATATGCGCGTCATAAGGCGCATACACATCCGCCAGCGCCAATGAACCCGCGCTTGTATCAGCCTGTCCGCGGTATTAATATTATCCTTCAGCAAAACCGGAACACCAAAAAGGGGCGGCAGTTCGCCCCCTTTAACCATAATCACGTCCATCGCGTCCGCAATATGCAGCGCGTCGGGGTTTACCTCCAGCACGGAATTAAGCCCGCCCTCGCACGAATCCACTTCCGCGATCCGCGAAAGGTACGCCGTAACAAGCTCCCTAACGCTAATCCTCTTTTCGGTATACAACTCACTTATTTCTTGAATAGACGAAAAATGAAGAGCCGGCATCCCTATCACCCTATCTTTAGTCATCTGCCAAAAAACATCCCGTTCAACAAAAATGTATCCACGCCGACAAACGCCGCCAGCGCAAATAAATAGAACGAAAAATACCGGAGCTTTGCCTGCTGGATCAGCTTGAAAACAAGGTTAACCGCCAAATACCCGGAAAGCACCGCCGCGAAGAACCCAAACGCCATGTTTATCATATCGCCGGCGGAAAGTTCAATGGCCCCCGTTATCACTCCCCTGCCTTCCATAACCGCCGCTCCGAGGATGGAGGGTATGCTGAGCAAGAAAACAAACTTTGCCGCGTCTTCCCTTTTCATTTTGCGGAACAATGATGCCGCCGTGGTAGAGCCGGAACGCGATATCGCCGGACAAATAGCAACCGCCTGCATTATGCCGACAACTAACGCGTCCGTTAAACGCACATCTTTAATCTCTTTAGTCAAATGCGTCTTATTGACGCGATCCGCGTAAAACAGCAATAGAGCCGTAATCACAAACCCCACCATTAAAAACGGCATGTTCGTACGCAGGGCATCAATATTATCCCTAAACAGCAAAGCCGCCGGGATAATGGGCACAGTAGCCATAATAAGCAGAGCTGTGGTCTTTTGGAAAGGCTTCCTGATAAGCGCCCAAATTTCTTTACGCAGCACAATAAAAACGGATACCAGCGTACCCATATGTAAGACCACGTCAAACAGCAGTTCCGCAGCCGATTCATCTCCGGCATAATCAAACGCGGCATGGAAAAGCGCGAGATGTCCGGAGCTAGATACCGGCAAAAATTCGGTAATACCCTGAACAATTCCCAATATAACAGCATGAAGCAGCGACATATATTCTCCTTGAATGAACTATGTGAAGATCCGACAGTGCGGGCGGTACGCCCGCGCTCCCAGTATAGTCTTATATCTATTTCGCGTATTCAATTGCTCTGGTTTCACGTATCAAATTAATCTTTATCTGCCCGGGATACTCAACCTCGGCTTCTATTTTTTTGGCAACCTCGCGGGCCAGCCAGACGAGTCCGGCATCGTCCACGACTTCGGGTATGACGATCAGACGGAGCTCACGCCCGGCTTGGATGGCGAAGGATTTCTCGACGCCCTGAAACGCGTCCGCTATTTCTTCCAGTTTATGCAGGCGTTTTACGTAAGATTCCAAGGTTTCGCGGCGCGCGCCGGGACGCGCGCCGGATATGGCGTCCGCGGCCTGTACGATGATGGAGATGGCGTTGGTGGGCTCGACATCGCCATGATGCGCTTCGACGGCGTTGATGATGATGTCGGATTCCTTGTATTTTTTAAGCAGGGAAACGCCCAGGGATACATGGGTCCCTTCGTGTTCGTGGTCAAGGGATTTGCCTATATCGTGGAGCAGTCCCGCGCGTTTGGCAAGGGCTACGTCGGCGCCTAATTCGCTTGCTATTATTCCGCTAAGGATCGAAACCTCTATGGAATGCTTCAGGACGTTCTGCCCATAGCTGGTTCTGTACTTCATCTTGCCCAGCGCCCGGATAACTTCTTGGTGCAAGGCGTGTACGCCTGTTTCAAAGGTTGCCGCTTCGCCTTCCTCGCGTATGCACTGTTCGACTTCTTTTTTCGCTTTTTCCACCATTTCCTCGATGCGGGCGGGATGTACGCGCCCGTCGATGATCAGTTTTTCCAAAGCGACTTTGGCGATTTCGCGGCGGATGGGATCAAACCCCGACAGGATAACGGCCTCCGGTGTATCGTCTATAATCAGGTCTATACCGGTCAATGACTCGATTGCGCGTATGTTGCGGCCTTCCCTGCCTATTATACGGCCCTTCATTTCATCGTTTGGCAGTGACACCACGGAAACGCTTGTTTCGGCGAACTGGTCAACCGCGCAGCGCTGTATGGCGGTAGCCAGTATTTCTTTGGCTTTCTTAGCCGATTCGAGCTTAGCTTTTGCTTCAATGTCTTTGATCATCATGGCGGATTCGAGTTTTACCTCGGTTTCGATAACTGACAACAAGTGATCCTTGGCTTGTTCCTGCGTATAGCCCGATATCCGTTCAAGCTCTTCCGTATGTTTTTTCAAAACCACCGCTATCTCGGCTTTTTGCGTGTCCAAAGACTCCATTTTCTTTTGGTACTGTTCCTCTTTTTTCTCAAGCGAATCATTTTTACGGTCAACCGATTCCTCTTTTTGCTGTATGCGGCGTTCCTGACGGCTAATCTCGCTCCTGCGTTCCTTGAGCTCCTTTTCAAATTCGTTCTTTACCCGTATGCTGTCTTCTTTCGCTTCCAGAAGAATCTCTTTTTTTCTGGATTCCGCAAGTTTCTTTGCGTCCTCAACGATACTCTCTGCCTGTGTTTCCGCGGAACCGATCTTAGCCTCCGCCACTTTTTTACGGTAAGTGACGCCTAAAATAAAACCCACAACCACTGCCGCGACCGCGACTGAAACAGTTAAAATAGTAATTGGTATTGTACCCATTAGTACCTCCCTCGTTAACTTCTCAATGTGCATCAAAAAAAAGCATGTGTATACGCACAAACAAACATGCCCTTATATTAATCCCAATTCAGAAGAAGGATAAAAATGAGATTACCAGAAGAGGACATGTTCCGTTGCAAATTTTCAAAACACTGTCCTCAATTTTATATTAAAAATGTAAATATGTCAAGTTTTTTGTGGAACAAAAAGGAGGGCGCATCCGTTAAACATATGCCGAACTATCTGTAATCTGTTGCGCATACATCATGTATTTCTTTCCTGTGCCGGATCATTGCTTCGTTTTCGCGCGTGGGGTGAACGCGATTTGTCAGCAGCGCCAAATATTGCGTAGTTTCAATGTCTATCCAGATGGACGTGCCGGTAAAACCGGTATGCCCGTATGAGCCGTCCGGGAATACATTACCCGATGACGACGGCAGTCCGGCTTTTACGACAAACCCCAATCCGCGCCCTTCACTCAGGCCGATTGTGTGGTTTTTTATACTTTCAAGAAATAGATCCCGGTTTATGAACTCCTTGCCATCATGGGAGCCTTTGCTGGCGAGCATTTGCGCGAATACGGCACAATCCCCAATAGTTGAGAAAATTCCGGCATTACCCGACACGCCGCCTATATAGCGCGCGTTTTCGTCATGTACCTCGCCGCAGATGTAGCGGCCTTCCTCAAAGCTGTATTCCGTTGAAACAATGTTCTTAGTGTTTATGGGATTATACCCCGTATTTTTCATGCCTAAAGGCTTAAAAACCATATCATCCGCTAAGTGGCCAAGCCCGGCCCCGCCAAGCTTCTCACAGATTTTACCCAGCAGAATGAACCCCAGGCAACTATATGTAACATCTTTTCCGGTATCGTAAAGCAATGGCTGTTTCAAGATATCATCCGAAACGCGCTCCGGGCCGGAAAACGGTATTCTCCATAAATCAACATGCGCGGGCAAGCCGCTGGTATGCGTCATCAAATGCCAAATGGTAACGCCTTTTTTATCGGCGGGCGTGTCGAAAAAGTAATCAAGCGGATCGCTTAGGTTCAATCTTTTTTCCTCTATAAATTTCAAAGCCACCATCGCCGTAGACATGATCTTCGTAAGAGAAGCCACGTCAAACAGCGTATCCGCGCGCATTTCCTCGGGCCTGGGGTAAAACGAGCTGTACCCGCAATGCATCCTGAACAGCTCGCCGCCCGCGTCGCCGGTCGAAAGCGCCGCGCCGGGATATACGCCGTGTGTCCTGCCCCAATTTATTATTTCTATGGTTTTCGCAAACGTCCAATCCATCGGTGCCACCCCCGGCTTTATCAATTAAAGCTATCAATAAATTGCCTGATGTTTAATCCGTACGGATCAAAACTCAGTTTGAGCTTGATGCGTTCGCAGCCCTCTTGCAAATGCTTTGAATTAATCCCGTAATCAATGGATTTGCGCGCTTCCATAAAACCCGCGATCTCGTCGCATATCTTTATCAAAACGCCGTCAACGGGGTTAAAGCTGTCGTCATTATATTTACAGTTTATTTCCATTTGGCAATCTTTGTGCAGCTCTTCCGGTTTTTCATCCCTAATAATCCTGTTACAGAACTCATTCTTTATTTCCGGCACATCGCCCAGCAAATATTTCAACTCGTCCAGCAATACCCCGGGAACTTTTGGATACAGTTCTTCCTCGCACATTTCTTTTTCGATGGCTTTGATTTTATCCGGCAAATCCTCCGCCGCCCGTTTTACATACGAAATGATATCCCTGGTGACGCTCTCCGCCAGATCATGGAACAACGCGGCGTAAAAATTGTTTACGATTCTTTTGGGGCAAGCCTCTTTATCCCTGCTTAGAAAATATGCCAAAACAGCCGCATATATGGAATGGCCCAGCACGCTTGTCTGAGGTATCCTCGGCGTTTGGCTCCAGCGCCGCTGGTAACGGAGCTGCTCGATCAGGCAGACAAAGGCGTACAGCTTTGAATGGTTAATCAGCATATACATGGACTCTATATCGGAAAATTCGTTCAATCCCTCGTTCAATTGCCGCTCGATATCGCCAATGTCCGGGAAAGACATATTGGCCGCTTTTATAATGTCAAACTCGCGCTTTGTCGTATACTTATGGGCGGCGTCCAGTATGCGCAGCTCGTGTTCCCTGCCATTATCGGCGTTAAGCAGGAACTCGCGGAAATCGTCCATAATGCTTTTGTTCCGGATGATAGGCTGGTATTGGTCAAGCACCCATTTTTTCAGTTCGTAATATGTTTCAGGGTAATCGCCCTTAATTTTTCTTGTCACCGTTGACTTGATATCCGAAAGGGCGATTTTTTGCAGCAAAGAGAACACGCAGGCGTTTACGATAAAGCTCCAGTCAACGGGCCTCCCCTTTTTTTCCTCCGATCCCGCTATGAGATAGGTTAAAACGGCTTTCAACGCGTGTTTGTCCATTTCGACCAGCTCAACGGGTCTTATCCTGTCGTTCCATCTCTGTATGGTAAACGCCTCGAATAATCTTTCCGCAAAATCCCTGTTCAGCATATATACCTCCGAAAAACAGGCGAAGCAAGGCTCTTACAATAACTTCGCCAGAATCGCTTTCAACAGCTCCCAGCAGCGCTCAAAAGACGCCGCGTCCAGGCGTTCGTCCGGTGAATGGGCGTCGTGGATAACGGGGCCCATGGCTACGATATCAAGCCCCGGCGCTTTCTCAAGGAACAGCCCGCACTCAAGGCCGCCGTGTATGGTGATGAATTGAGCTTCTTTGCCATTCAGTTCTTTGTAAGTTTCGGCGCAGATATCGCACAGCTGAGATTCTTTTTTATATGTCCATTGAGGATAGTCGCTGCCGGAGGCCATCGCCGCGCCGACAGCCGACGCCGCTTCGCGGATACGCCCGAGAACCTCGTACTTACGGCTTGCGACAGAGCTTCTGACTGCGGAGAAAAGCTGCACATCGTCGCCCTCAGTCTTAACAACCCCCAGGCTTACCGATGTTTCAACGAAACACCGTAGGTTTTGCTCCATATGCTGTACGCCGTTAGGCAGAACGTTCAGCGCGGAGATGATTTTCTTTGATGTCGCCGCGTTAAAGCAGGAGCCTACAACGGTTTCGCCGTAAATAATATTCACTCCGGGGTCGCTTGATGCGTATTCATCTTTAATATTTTGTATTAAGCCGTTTAAAGCGTTTTGCGCCAATCCAAAATCCGTTGATTTTATACAGCCTATAACCTCGGCCTCGCGCGGGATGGAGTTTTCCTTTTCCCCGCCGGAGACGGAGTTGATGCGGATATCAAAATCCTTGCTCAAAAAGCTTAGTATACGCCCCAGCAATTTATTGGCGTTGGCGCGCTCGTCTTTGATGTTCGCGCCGGAATGACCGCCCAACAGCCCCGAAACATTGAGTTTAACAGCCGTAAACCCAGCCGGTATCATTTCCCGCGTTCCGTTGACGGTCAGAACCGTACGCAGCCCGCCCGCGCAGCCCGCCGTAAAGACACCCTCGCCGCCGGAATCAAGGTTTATCAGATATTTGCCTTCCAAATGCTCCGCGGGCAGCGCCGCCGCGCCCAGAAGCCCCACTTCCTCGTTTGTCGTCATGATAACCGTAAGCGGCGGGTGCGGGATGTCCTCAGCCTCAAGCAATGCCATGCCCATGGCCACAGCCGCGCCGTTGTCCGCGCCGAGAGTCGTTCCCTCAGCCCTCAAAAATTCCCCGTCCAAGACGACCTTAATGCCGTCCTTTTCAAAATCATGCTCCACGCCCTTGTTCTTTTCGCATACCATATCCAAATGCCCTTGGATAATCACGCGGGGCGCGTTTTCATAACCCGCCGTGCCGGGCTTTTTTATAACCACGTTGCGTTCCGCGTCCTGAAACACCTCAAGGCCTTTGCTTCTGCCGAATGCCGCGACATAATCGCTGGCGGCCTTCTCGTTCCCCGAACCGCGCGGTATGGCGCTAAGCTCCAGAAAGTATTTCACCGGTTGTTTGGGTTCCAAATCACGCAATGACATAATTAACCTCCTATTAGCGCGGTTTTCTCCGCTTCTTCCTTAAATTGGTTGGTATATAGCTCGTAATAGCTCCCTTTCAGGCGCAGCAATTCCCTGTGCGAACCCTGCTCCTTAATCTTTCCGTCCGCGATGACCAAAATCCGGTCACAGCCGCGGATGGTGGAAAGGCGGTGCGCCACTATAAAGCTGGTGCGGCCTTTGAGGACTTCGTTTACCGCGTTTTGTACGATTTGTTCGGTTTCCGTGTCGATAGAGGATGTCGCCTCGTCCAGCACAAAGATGCTGGGGTTGCCGATTATTGCCCGGGCAAAGGAAACAAGCTGCTTCTCGCCGGAGCTTAAACGCCCGCCGCCCTCGCCCACGTCGGTTTCAAAGCCCTTATCCAGCTTCATGATAAAACCGTAAGCGTTCGCCGCTTTCGCGGCGGCGACAACCTCGTCCATGGTCGCGTCCAGCTTGCCGTAACGGATGTTCTCCGTAATCGTACCGCTGAACAGATGCGGCGTTTGCAATACATAACCCAGGTTTGACTGCAGCCATATCTGCGTGCGTTCGCGTACGTCAACGCCGTCGATAAGGACTTGCCCCTCGGTAGGCTCGTAAAAGCGGCACACCAGGTTTACGATGGTCGATTTGCCCGCGCCCGTTTCGCCTACCAGCGCGATACGCTCCCCCGGTTTTACGGAAAGGCTGAAATCCGATAAGACCACGTCGCCCGTTTTATAGGCGAAGGTAACGTTCTTAAACTCAACCCTTCCCGTTATCGCCGGCCAGTTTTCGGGCTTAGGGTTCATCGCGTCGCCGTAAATGTCGATAAGCTCCTTCGCGTCAACAATATCCGGCTCGCTGGACAACAGGGACATCATGCGCTCGCCGCTGGCCTGGGCGCTTTGCAATTCCGAAAACACGTTCACAAGCTGGTAGATAGGCTCGAAAAGCATCGTTGTGTACGCAATAAACGCGGCTAAAGTTCCAAGGCTCATGCCGCCGGTCTGGAGCTGAACGCCGCCGACGGTTATCACAAAGGCCGTGGCAATGCTGCCCAGACACAACACAACGGGGAAGTTGAAGGTGTTTACAACCTGAACCTTCCTGCTCTGCTTGCGCATGGCCCCGGTAAGCTCCATAAATTCCTCAAAGTTCTTGTTCTCGCGGATAAGTGTTTTTGTCGTACGCGCGCCGTTGATGCCCTCATTATAGGAGCCGGTAATTTTTGAGTTCATCTTGCGCGCCAGCCTGTTGCCTTTCAGCACAATCCGCTGGAACAAATAAACGACGACAACCAGCACGGGCATAACGGACATAACCCACAATGTGAGGTGAGCGTCCAGGTTCGCCATAAAAACGGTCGCCATCGCAATGTATGCAATCGCGCCAAGTCCGTCTATCAGGCTCCACGAAATAAAGTCGCCGATGCGCTCGGTGTCCGAGGTCATACGCGCCATAATCCAGCCCACATGAGTGGTATCGTAGTATGAGAAACTCAACTCCTGCAGCCGCGTAAACCCTGCTGTGCGGATATCATAAACCATTTTGGTCTGCATCCGCCCGGCTTGATAAATAAATAAAAATACAAAAAACGAAAAAGCAGCGATAATCAGCACATAGATTACCGAATACGCGGGTAAGTTCGTTAAATCCGCCGCGGCCAAATCACCGTCGCCGAGGAAAACGTCGATGGCGTATCTGGCAAGCAGGGGCATAACCGCTTCTATCATCGAGATAACAACAATACTGCCGGCCAGCAGCGCCAGATGCTTCCAGTGCCGGAACGCGAACCTGATAATCTTAACCCACAGGCCCGCGTCAAAAGCCTTGTTATAATCCAGCTCTTCAAAATGATCCATCGTTTATTCCCCCAATCAAGCCATTTCCGGTACGGCGCCGCCGGATATTTCCATGCCGAATTCCTCGTCCAGCAAGCTCTGTATCTCCCATATCCGCAGATACAGCCCCGGCCTGCTCACCAGCTCCTCATGGGTGCCGCTGTCGGTCAGCGCGCCGTTTTCGATTACGAGTATGCGGTCGGCGTGCATAAGTGTCGTTATACGCTGGGAAATGATGAAGGTGGTGACATCTTTCGCGCGGGTTTTAAGCGCGGCACGGATTTGGGCGTCCGTTTCGGTGTCCACGGCGCTGAGGGAATCGTCAAATATAAGGATGTCGGAATTTTTAATCAAGGTACGCGCGATTGCGACGCGCTGCTTCTGCCCGCCGGACAGGGTCACGCCGCGTTCGCCTATCATGGTTTCATAGCCTTTTTCAAAGCCCTCTATAAAACCGTGGGCATGGGCGGTTTTGGCGGCTTCGGTGATCTCATTGTCCTCTACTGTGTCTTTAGCCATTCTCAGGTTATTGCTTATGGTTTTAGAGTAAAGGAACGGCTCTTGCAAAACAAGCCCTATGCGTTCGCGCAGCCATTTCTTCTCAATTCTGGTGATTTCGCGCCCGTTAATTTTTACCGCGCCGCCCTGGTAATCGTAAAGGCGCAGCAGCATGTGCATAACCGTCGATTTTCCCGAGCCCGTTGAACCCAGTATGGCTATGCTCTGCCCCGGCTTAACGGTGAAGCTCAGGTTGTTCAGGACAGGCTTGCCGCCCTCATAATGGAAACTCACCTTGTCAAAGACAATCTCGCCGCGAAGGGGATGGCGGGTAACGCCCTCGTTGTCCTTTTCCTGCGGGGCGTCCAGTATCTCAAAAATACGCCCGATGGAAACCTGCATCTTGCCCAGGTCGCTAAGTATCCGCCCCATCTGGCGTATAGGCCACAGCAGCATACTTATGTATGAGTTAAAGAGGATAAACGTGCCTATGGTGATAACGCCGTTGTATGTCAGATAAACGCCTGTTATAAGCACCGCAAGCTGGGCGCCGTGGGACAGCAGGTCGCTGGAGGACCAGTACCAGCTCATCAGGCGTATGTGGTTGAAGTTAAGGTCGCGAAACTCGGTGGTCTTTTTGTCGAATTTGCTCATTTCGTATTTTTGCCGCCCGAATGCGCGCACAACGCGTACACCGGTAAGGTTTTCCTGTAAAACGGCGGACATCTCTCCCTCTTTTTCGTCCGTAAGCTTAAACGCCGCGCGGCATTTTTTGAAAAAGACGTAGGAAAAGACGAAGATTACAGGGATAAATACAGCCGAAACAAGCGTCAGGGTGACGTTCACAGTCAGCATTATGGAAATGGTGAAAACAGCCAGAAAAACGGCGCGGGCCATTTCCGGCACCTGCATCGATAAGAAGCGGCGGATGGTTTCGACGTCCGAGGTGCATCGCTGGATAAGGTCGCCTGTCTTAGCCTTTACGTGGTAGTCATAAGGCAGTTTTTGCAAATGGTCGTAAAGGCTGTCTTTCATCTTTTTCGCCATATTCTCCGAAGCCTTGGACGAATAATTGCCTCTGATAACCATAAACACACTGTTTATAACAGTCGCCAGAACAACCGCCAAGCCGCATATAACCAATATTCGCGGGTGGTTCTTCAGCCCCTGCTCGCCGCCAACGGCAAGGTTAACTACCCACCTGACGACGGAATTATCCATAAGCGGGCGGCTGTCCAAAACCGAATCTATAGTAACCGTGATAATAACCGGGCGTACAAGCCGTCCCAGCGAGGCAAAAGCCGTCGCGCAAACGGCGGTAATAAAATACGCCCTGTTGCCTTTCATCAGCTTCATTAACCGCTTTAGCGTTAACAAATCGTCCACCCCTTCAATTACATCCTTCAAGTATACCCCAAGCATTACAAATATTCAATGTAAAAATTGATTATAAATTGACTTGCCGATTGACTTTCTTTGTGATTAATGTCATTATAGAAATCAGACATAATAGATAAAGAGCCGTAATTATATTTACAAACGGGAGGATTTATAATGGTAAACGAAAAAATGAAGATATTGAAAATGCTGGAGGAAGGCCGTATATCAGCCGAAGACGCGGCAAAGCTTCTGGACGGGACTTCCGGCGGCCCTTCGCCAGCCCCTTCTCCTCCGCCGTCCGAGCCTGCCGGGGGTTACTACTCCACCGCCTCTAACGACGGTTTTAAGGGTTACGCCTCTTCCGGCCCGTCCGGCCCTTCAAGCTCCTCCGGCCCGCGCGACAGGAGGGCGGCAAGCAGCACTGCGGCCGATTTGACCAGAAAGCTTGAGAACTTGTTCAACAGTGTGGAACCGAAGCTGGCACGCATTGCCGAGACTGTGGTAGAAAAAACCGGCAGCGCGGCTGACGCTATCGCAAAGAGTTTAAGCCAGCCCCCGCGTCCGCCGGAACCAGCCCGTCCTCCCCATGCGCCTGGCGCGCCGCCAAGGACGCAGTCCGCCGCCAGGCCGGTGGCCGCGCCTAAAACGCGCGGGCGCGTTGAACGCGCGTTTGAGCTAAAGATAACGGAAACCGGAAGCGAATTGATCCTGGACGGATTAAACGGTCAGATGCTGCTTAAAGGCTACAACGGCGACAAAATAACCGCTAAGGTATTCTATACCGCGAAACGCGGAAACCCTGTTATCGACCTTGTTGCGCTGGGGAATAAATACTATTTGAATTACGATGAAAACGAGTTCGAGAGCGTCTCCGTTGACGCGTACATCCCGGAATCCATGTTTTCCTCCGTGCGTATAACCAACACCATGGGGCCGCTGGTTATCTCAACCGTAAACGCCGCCGACGCGCGGTTCGAGAACCAAAACGGCGATATCGAGATTTCCGGTTTTGCCGCCAAAAATCTGCTGGTTGAAACAAACAACGGCAATATGCGGCTTAGCGGCATAACAGCTGAACGCGCCGCTATCGACGGTTTTAACGGCGCCATACAGGCCGCGGATATAGATGCCTCCCAAATGAAAATGACCACCTTTAACGGCGGAATAACCATGCAAGTGCCGGGCTTCAACCGTCACAGCGAGTATACATGGGGCATCGAAGCCAACAACGGCAAGATGAATATGATCCTGCCGTCCTCCGTTGATATCGGCTACCATGTCCGCGCCACCGCCGCGCTAAGCGAGGTGCGGCTGGGGCTTACGGGGCTGAGCTACATCTCCAACAACCGAAGCTCCGCCGAGGCCCAGAGCGTAAACTTCGATCAGGCGGCAAAGAAGGTCAAGCTGATGCTGGAAACATCGAACGCGCCGATCATTGTGAACTGATAACACAGCCCCCTGTAACGGGACGCTAAACCGCGTCCCGTTTTTTATCATTTACACGTTTAATAATTCGTTTACCGTGATACCCAAGGCTTTCGCCAGAATAACAACCTCGAAATCCTGCACAAGGCGGTGCTGGCCTTCAAGACGAGATAAGCTTGTCGCGCTTACATCCATTCCCATAGTTTGCAGCCGCGCTAATAAATCCTTTTGCTTTATTTTCTTCACCGTTCGCATCTTAACTACTTTTTTACCAACTATATTTTTAGTACCCACGGCTTCAACTCTAGGCTTCATATGCATCGCTCCTATGCCATAATTTTATGGCATAGGGGGATTGACATAATGCGAATATCGGATTATAATAAATTTACTGCGAAATTCGCAATACTATACCGTAGGAGGAAAGCGAAGTGAAAAAAATTAAATATCTGTTTGCGGGAGTATTTGTCGCTAGACGTAACTCATAATATCAGCGTAACCCTGGGTGAAAATGATATGCTCAATATCGAAGGGACGGTAGCGGCGAAAATTGCTCAAGGAGCAAGAATGTTTCAATGATTAAAGGACTATATATCAACGCCGGGAATATAATGTTTGGATTAATCGGTAACATTGCAATTACCTGTTCGGGTGTAATACTTCCTGTCATAAATGTTGTTTTACATAAAAAATACCGGCGTTTAAATTTATTTGACAGTACTGCCGATAATATAACCTCTTAAAAATCCCCATGACTTTGGGGGTTTTCTTTTGCGGATTTTGTGGTATAATGAGAGAAAACCCAGAATGGAGATTTTAAATGAGAAAGCTTTTCTGCGCGGCTGCGCTTGTTATGATATTCTTACTGCCGGGGAGCGTGAAGGTTATGGCGGCCCAGGAATTCCGCGCCGTTTGGGTCTGCTCGGTGCTAAACCTTGACTGGCCCAGCAGACCGGGTTTGAGCGTTGCCGAAATGAAATCCGAAGCGGACTACATAATGGACCGTGCGGCGGAAATCGGCTTAAACGCGATTATTTTACAAGTACGCCCTGAGGGGGACGCAATATATAAATCCGATATCTTCCCCTGGTCGCGTTTTCTGACAGGCACGCAGGGGGACGCACCCGCCGATGGCTTTGACCCCCTGGAATATTGGATTGAGGGATCGCACAGACGCGGAATGGAGCTTCATGCTTGGATAAACCCGTACCGCATAACCCATCGCGCATGGAACGTAACGGACGTTAATACGCTTGCGCCCAACAATCCCGCTCGGCAAAACCCGCATTTAACCAAGGTACACGGGCCCGCGCTGTTTTACGACCCCGGATTGCCCGCCGCGCGCGACCTCATTATCAGTGGCATTATAGAAATCATAACAAATTATAATGTTGACGGCATTCATTTGGACGATTATTTTTATCCCGCCAGGGATTTTAACGATGACGACACCTTCGCCGCGCATGGGGCGGGCTGGGATAACAAGGACTATTGGCGCAGGGAAAGCGTAAACACGCTGATAGCGGATATACAGCAAGCCATTCGCCATATCCGCCCGGAGGCGCGGTTCGGTATATCGCCCGTCGGCATTTGGCGCAACCGCAGCTCCGACCCGCTGGGCAGCGACACCCGGGGTTACGAGGGGTATTCCGAAATATTCGGGGATAGCCGCAGATGGGTGCTGGAGGGCTGGGTGGACTACATCTGCCCTCAGATATACTGGGCAATCGGCCACAGCAGCGCGGACTTCTCAACGCTGCTGCGCTGGTGGCATGACTTGGCCCGCGATACCGGCGTTGACCTGTACATTGGCTTGGCGGCGTACAAAGAGGTGGACGGAGATTCGGCCTGGCCGGCGGGATCGGGCGAGATTATGCGCCAGCTTCAATACATGCAGCATTTCGATTCGATTGACGGGCATGTACATTTTCGGGCAAGGCATTTGTACGGCGGTTTAGGCGATCAAATCAAGGGGTTTTACGATAACCAGGTTATCAACCAAGGGTTTTATTCACCTTTGGTTATCGCCAGTGACCTGACAGTCGTTCAGCCGCGAGAAAACGTAACCGTCAGGGCCGCGGCAGGTTATTATATGTTTGGCGCCGCCGACCCCAACCTTCCCGTCTATATGAATGGCATTCTCGTTGAAAACCGCACGGCTGAAGGGTTTTGGAGCGTTTACGCGCCCCTTTCGCAAGGAGATAATGTGTTTACCTTTACACAGGAGGGACGCCAATCCATTACGCGTACAATTACGAACAGGGAAGCCGCAACCCCCGCCCCGCCGAGGGATCCCATGAGGATCAACGACTACGCCGCCGACCATCCCCTTTACGCAACCGTTAAGGACACGGCGATTTGGGCGTTTCCCGGGCATATGACCACCGGGGGTTCATCCTGGCTTTTGCTGCCGGGGCAGAAGGACAAGGTGACGGGTATGACAGAGGACGGGGCTTGGCTGCGGCTTAGCAGCGGCGCGTGGGTTGAAGCCAAGGACGTAGACACGCGTACCGAGGCCGCTTTAATCCTGAACCCCCTCCGCGACGGGATATATATGCACGATTTCCCGGATCTGCATTCGGTGACATGGCTTGCCACTGAATTCCCCGCCACAAATGTTATTTTTGAGGATAATGTACTGACCCTGTATTTCGGTATGCACACAACCGCTCCATATCTGGATATAGCCGACGGCGCGGGTCTTGACGACACTATATTCAGCTCGGTGCAATCCGGTATGGATGGCGGCACGCCTTTCTACGCGTTTACAATCAAACCGGATGTGAATTTGGAAGGCTATTGGCAGAATTACCAGCACGGAGCGTACAAATTCTTCTTCAAGCTGCGCAAAGCCTTCAGCGGCGGCGCAAACCCGCTTTCGGGATTTGTTTTCGTACTGGATGCCGGGCACGGGGGCAGCGAACCCGGCGCAAGGGGCGCGCTGGGCAATTTTATGGTTGAGAAGGATTTAAACCTCCCCATTACCCAAAAGCTTGCAGCAAGGCTTGAAGCCCTCGGCGCTCAGGTACACCTTACGCGGAACAGCGATACTTACGTTTCCGTGTTCCAGCGTACGGAGATAAGCCGCTCCGTCAAGCCCGACATGTTTATCTCCGTTCATTGCGACAGCGTCGCCGAAACGACGGATTCCACAAATATCCGGGGTACGACCATATATTACCGGAACGAGCTGAGCGGCCCCGCGGCCAATGCGTTCTTGCAAAACGTACATACCGTTAACCCCGCCACAACGCGCAATTTCGGTACAAGAACCGCCAATTTCTATGTCTGCCGCCCTTCCTGGGCGCCGTCTGTCCTTGTTGAGGTAAGCTTCATGAATAATATCCATGACTATTCATGGCTTTTAAACCCTGAGAATCAGGACGCCGTGGCGGCGGCTATAGTTGACGCGGTATTGGCTTATTACAGGGATTAAGATAAATGTCCGCTCTCGGCCTCTTTGACCCGATAACGAAAAACTGGTTCCAAGGCACCTTGGGAGAACCTACGCCCGTGCAGGAGAAAGCCTGGCCCGCAATTGCCGCGGGCGGGCATACGCTGGTCTGCGCGCCGACGGGCACAGGTAAAACCCTTAGTGCCTTTTTGGTTTTTATAGACAGGTTAAAATCCATGGCGCGGGCGGGTACATTGGAAAAGAAGCTGTATGTAATCTATATTTCACCGCTGAAGGCCTTGGCGGGGGATATCCGCGAAAATCTGCACAAACCCCTGCGCGGTATTTTTCAGGATGAGGTAAAATCCGGTATCTCAACGGTTGAAAACCCCCATGGGCTGAACATCTCCATCCGCACGGGTGACACAACTACCGCCGAACGCCGGAGAATGATAAAATCACCTCCGCATATCCTGATTACCACGCCGGAGTCACTATATCTGCTGCTTTCAAGCACATCCGGCCGCGGTATTCTGGAAAAGGCGCAGGCTATAATCATAGACGAGCTGCACGCGATGATAGACACCAAGCGCGGGGCGCATCTCATGTTTTCATTGGCAAGGCTGGACAAGCTTTGCGGCAGGCCCTTGCAGCGGATCGGCCTTTCCGCGACGGTGGAACCGCCCGAGCTTGCGGCTGATTATCTGTCCGGCGGCGAACCCGTTGAGATTGTCGCGCCAAAAATGAAGAAAGCTTATGAAATAGCGGTTATTGACCCTTCGGATGAAATGATGGTTTTGCCGGAGGGTACGATATGGCCGGAGATAGCCCGGCATGTTTACGAGCAGTGCATTGATGCCCGGAGCGTTATCGCCTTTGTCGAAGGGCGTATGTACGCGGAAAAATTAGCTTACTATGTAAACTTGACAGCGGGCGAAAATTTCGCAAGGACGCATCATGGCTGCGTCTCAAAGGAACAGCGGCATCAGGCCGAAAACGACCTGCGCAGCGGCAAATTGCGGCTTTTGTGCGCCACCTCCTCAATGGAGCTAGGCATTGACGTGGGCGATATTGACCGCGTTGTCCAAATAAGTTATCCCCGCTCCATCTCCAGCGTTATGCAGCGTCTGGGACGCGCCGGGCATAATCCGGGGCGCGTCAGCGTTATGCGCATGTTTCCGCGTATGACCTCCGAGGCGCTGTACTGCGGGCTTACCGCACGGGTCGCGATGGATGGCGGCATCGAGCGTTCCCGTCCGCCGCGCCTGTGTTTCGACGTGCTGGCCCAGCATTTGGTTTCCATGGCGGCGGTTGAGGATTATTGCATAGACGGCGTGATGGATATCCTGCCGCGCGCGTATCCGTTCAGGGAAGTAACGCGCGGGGATGTGTGCGACATCCTCTGTATGCTGGCGGGGGATTATGAGCACAACCGCGATTTACCCGTTCGCCCCAGGCTTCTGTACGACCGCGTAAACGGCACGGTGGAAGGGGATAACTACAGCCGGCTGCTGGCGGTATCAACGGGCGGCACGATCCCCGACATGGGCATGTTTTCGGTGCGCGCTGAAAATGGCACAAAATTAGGCGAGCTGGACGAGGAGTTTGTATTCGAGGCACGCGTGGGCGATAAGTTCATGCTGGGTTCGTTCGCGTGGAAAATACGCCGTATAGACCGCGAATCCGTTACGGTGTCCCAAACCAACGCCGAGGGCGCTCAGCCCCCTTTTTGGCGGCACGCGTGGCTTTCGCGGAAGCTGCAGACCAGCATGGCCTTCGGGCAAATCATCAGCCGCATAAACGAAGCGCGGGAATACGATGGCATTCTGAACATTTTGCGCGAATGCGGCCTGGATGACTCCGCCGCGCAAAACACCACCCGGCTGATACAGCGGCAAATGGACGCCACGGGCGTACTGCCCGACCACCGCACTATTATTGCCGAGCATTTCAACGACGAAGCCGGCGATAACCAGATTATGATACACAGCATCTTCGGGCGCCAGATAAACGCGCCGCTCTCGATTCTTCTGCAGGAGGCGGCAAAGCGTACGACATACACGGATATAACATGTTTCGAGGACGACGACGGCGTGCTGATGATGTCTACGGGCGGCGCATTCCCCGAGGGCCTTCTGCGCCGCATTGACCCTGAAACGGCGCAAGACGAGCTTGCCGCCATCCTGCCCGCAACCCCGCTGTTTGGCATGACCTTCCGCTACAACTCCGCCCGCGCGCTTATGATGGGCGTTAGACAGGCCAAGCGGGTGCCGCTGTGGGTTCAGCGGCTGCGCGCGGCGGAGATGCTTGATATGGTGGTGGGATATGAGAATCATCCCCTGATACGCGAAACCAAGCGCGAATGCATGGAGGATTATTGGGATATCCCCGGCCTGTGCGGAGTTTTACGAGACATACGCGCAGGTAAGATACAGGTAAGGGAGATTTTTGTGACGGAGCCGTCGCCCCTGTCGCTTCAATTACGGAGGCAGGCGGAGAGTTCGCTGCTTTACGTATACAATCCCAGCACGTCCGGCATAAACCGGGCGGCTAACGACGCTTTGCAATCAGTAATTGAATTGAAGCCCGCCGCCGAAGCCCTTGCCCGCGCCGCGGAGCGCAGGCGTTTGCCCGAGGACGCGAACAGCTTGCATTCGCTGCTTATGATGGAAGGCGATCTGGAGGCCGGGGAGCTGGATATTCCGCTGGAGTGGCTTGAGGAACTGGCGGCAAAAAACCGCGCGGCTTATATTGAACCGGGCTTGTGGATTGCCGCCGAACATAATGAAGAGTATACCAATGCGTTTGAACATAGTGATGAGGCGGCATTGACCCGTATAGCGCGGCGTGCGCTGCGTTTCCGAGGGCCGCTGGACGGGGCGGCGCTTGCCGCGCGGTATTCGCTGGCATTGGATGAAGCCGTGCGGATATTGGATCGGCTGGTTGGCGAAAAGGCCGCGAAACCTGACGACGGATTATATTACCACACCGACGTTTACGAACGGGCGCGCGGCGAAACCATTCAGGCCCGCCGCCGTCAAGCCAAAACCCAGCCCGCCGCCCATTACGCCGCTCTTCTAACGGAAAAGGCATTCCTTGCCGCGCCGCCTCCCGAACAGCTGCGCGCGGCCCTTGAACTGCTGAAAAACCGCGAATTCCCGCCCGAAGCTTGGGAAGCCGCGCTTTTACCCGCCCGTGTGACGGCTTACCGCCCGCAGATGCTTGACGCGCTGCTAGGGGAGGGTGGGTTTTATTGGCGTTTCGGCAATGGGGAAAATCTAAGCTTCCATTCATACGCCGACGCGGACTGGGAAACCGACATGTCGGCTAAAGCCGGGGATTTGGCCGGTGACAGGCTAATCATCTATCAAACCCTGCTGAGCCGCGGAGCGGTATTTGCTTCCGCCTTAACGGGGCCGCTTGCGGGCCGCCCCGCCCATGACGCGCTGCGGGATTTGATGGCGGGAGGGCTTGTACACGCCGACAGCTTCATGCCCGTCAGACAGTTGCTTGACCGCGCAAAGACCGAAAAATCAACAGCCAGACAGCGCGTCAACGCCCGGGTGCAGACCTTGACCTCCGGACGCTGGGATATCTCGCGCCCTGTTATTTCAAGCGCATTGGAAGAAGCGATCAACCAGGCGTTTGACAAATATGTTATTCTGTGCCGCGAAACTGCCAAGGAATTGGGCTTGCCGTGGGCGGAAGCGCTGGAGCTCCTCCGCGCTATGGAGTACACCGGGGCCGCGCGGCGCGGGTACTTTGTGGACGGGCTTTCCGGGGCGCAATACGTGAGGGATGGCGATTACACCTACACCGTCGCCGCCCTAGAGGCCCCCGCGCAGGAGCTCCGCTGGCTTCCCGCCCAGGACCCCTGCCAGCCTTGGGGGCATGTTTTAAAGCATCATCAGGATAGGGAGTTCATGCTTGGGCAGGGTACCTATGCCGCGCTGCATGCGGGGCTGCCGATTGCCGTATTTGAGCGTTCCGGCGCGGCCTTGCGCGTATTTAACGCTGAGCCTGAGCTGGTTGATTCCGCCTTGAGGCGTTTTGTTTCGGATTTCACTGCGCGCCGGGTTTATCCGGCGGCAAAGCGCATAACCGTTAAGAATTATCCGCCAAATGCGGAAGCGGCTTTAGCAGCCGCCGGGTTTGCGCGTGTTATGGATGATTTCGTTCTGCGCCGTGATCATTATTAAACTCATTTCTTCGCGTATCAAAGAATTCATGAAATAGCCGCACATTTTCCAACTCCGTCCACGGCTGTACCGCCGCCGGGTTTTCATCAAGGTTATATATCTTCGCTCCGCGCAGGGCAAGGATAAATGGCGAGTGAGTGGAGATAATCAACTGGCACCCGAAAAACCGCACGGAGTTTTCGATGAATCCAGCTAATTCAATCTGGCGTTTTGGCGAAAGGCTGTTTTCAGGCTCGTCTAAAAGATACAGCCCGTTTTCGCCTATTTTCTCCGTAAAGTATTGGAATGCAGATTCTCCGTTTGAGAATTCCCTTATATTATCAATTAATTCACCGCGCACAAACCGCGATTGTGTCTTACTCCGCGCTTTACCGACTTTTTTAAGCTGATCATAATCCGCCATCGACTTTAATTGAAACTGTGAATGCTTCGCGTCCAGATATTCCGTAAAAAGCTCATCCCGCTTCAAGTCAATTCCCTCGTTCAGGCCGCGTATGTCCAGCATAAAGTCAAAAACGTCGTCGCTCGTTACAATACGGCTGTTTTCCGGGACGCGGGCTTGGATTTCCATTTTACACATTCCAACGTAATCGGGAAAGAAATTTGTTTTGTTATAAGTTGAATCGCGCCGAACCTTCAATTTCTCCGCGATAACATTTAACGCCGTCGATTTTCCCGAGCCGTTTCCGCCGTAAAAAATGGTTATAGGCTCAAAATCAACTCTTCCAAGGCAATGTTTTGACAATACCTTAAACGGATAAAAAGAGTCGTAGCACGTTCTTCTCGTGCCCAGAATAAAAAGTGTTTCCGCATTGTCATCAGGAAATGTAAAGCTCTTCAAATAAACCATTTATTTCTCCGTAATATACAGAACCTCATTCGCGTATTCCTCCCTGTAAATAACAGGAAGCCCGTTCATAAACGCGTCATAGGTATCTTTCATGCCAACATTTTTCCCGGACATTGTTTTTGTCGGAAAACTGATTGCGGCGTAACGGGCATTCAATTCGCCCAGCACGCGCCGCGCGCCGTTTTTTTCCAAACGCTCAAGCAGCGGCAGCAATTTAAACATGAATACGCAATCAACACTGGTTTCCGGCGTTTTTACCAGGATATCACCGGCAAACGCCTCCCCCTTTATTCCGAGTTTTTCAATCAATTTCCGCACTAAGGCAATCGCGCGGGTATGTACGTCCATTGCGTAGTATTCCACACCTTTCATACAATCCGTATGCGGAATCATAAACGGGCCCAGACCGCAGCCCACATCCAAAACGCTGTTAAAACCCGTAACGCGCCGGATATCGCAAAGCATCCGCGCAAAATGGCGCTTACGTTCCAGTGTAGACTGGTGCAAATCCAGAACTTCCGCGGTTTTCGCCAAAACATCCCCGGAGCAATCCCAATCCGTTTCATTCATAATGCTTTCCGCGCGTTTAACCGCCGCTTCGGGCAAAAACGCCGCCGAAATCTCCCGCAGGGTTGATTTTACGGATTTTAACACCAGCTTCTCGGACTTATATTTAGGAACAGCCGCAAAGATAACCCTTTGAACAGTTTCGCCGCATATCCCGCCGTATTCCTTCGATGCCTTTACAGCTTCAAACAGTTTATCGGTATCCATATAAATTCTTCCTAAGTTGAGACGTCAGCATGGAATAAAACCTCAGATTATGCATGGTAGCAAGCCTGTACGCCAGCGGGTCGTTCGTTTTGAACAGATGTCTCAGATACGACTTTGAATGGCGGCGGCACAGGAGGCAATCACAGAATTTAGAGACGGGCGTGATGTCCACAGCATATTTATCGTCCAGAATATAGATATGGCGGTAGAAACTTTTATCCGTCAAATCGGCTTCATTGGGAGCTTTCATGAACGCGTAAAGCCTGTTATGCCGCGCTTCACGCGTGGGTATCACGCAGTCGAACAAATCATATCCCATGCCTGCCAATACAGCGATTTCCTCCGGCCTCCCAAGGCCCATTGCGTATTTAACGGCGTTTTCGGGCATCAGCTCCGCCGTGTAGCGCAGCATGTCCAGCACCAGTCCGCCCCTGGCATCCAGGGGCCAGCCGCCGTAGCCGTAGCCGTCAAAGCCCATTTTTATCAGTTCGCGGGCGCAGCGGCTCCGCAGCTCGCGGCTTGAGCCGCCTTGGATTACGGCGAACAGGAGAGGGCGGTTGCCGCCGGAAGCCAGCTTTTCATATTCCCTTTTGCAAGCCGCCGCCCAGCGGATGGTGGTTTCCACGGATTTTTCCTGCTCTTCCGGCGGGTCGTCCGGCGCGGTGCAATAATCCAGGCACACAATGATGTCCGATTTTACGGCAAACTGTATTTGAATACATTTTTCCGGCGTGAATATAAGCTTCTCGTTACCCATGTCCGGTCTGAAAATGATTTTGTCCTTCAAAATCTGCCCGTAATCCGGGTTTTCGCGGATCAGCGAATACACCTGAAATCCGCCTGAATCCGTTAAAACCGGGCCGTCCCATCCGGAAAACGCGTGTATCCCGCCATGACGGCGGATGGCGTTCTGCCCGGGCTTGCGGTGCAGATGATAGGCGTTCATAACTATGCCGTCTACGCCGGCTTCCCTCAAATCATCCGCGCCGGCGGCCTTAACGCCGCCGTAAGTCCCGTCGGGGAAAAACGCCGGAAACCGCAGTTCCCCATGTGATAATTGAATGCTTTTCATAGTGGCCTCACCAAGCATTTCGGGCCGTACCCGATTAAATCCCCGCGGCCCGCTTTAATCAGCGCTTCAATTACCAGCCGGCGGTTTTTAGGGTTTTTATATTGAATCAACGCGCGCTGCATGGCTTTCTCACGCGGTGAACGCGCCGTGTACACGCGCTCGCCGGTAAACGGGTTCAATCCCGTGTGATACATGCATGTGGACACCGTTCCGGGCGTGGGGTAAAAATCCTGCACCTGCTCGGGCTGTACGCGGTTGTCGCGCAGATACTCCGCCAGCTCTACGGCTTCTTTAAGTCCGGAGCCGGGATGGCTGGACATTAGATACGGCACAAGGAACTGTTTCTTGCCCAGTTTTTCGTTCAGCTTCGCGTAACGCGCCGTGAAAGCGTCGTAAACCGCTCTTTTGGGCTTACCCATAAGCTTTAAAACATTATCGGACACATGCTCCGGCGCGACCTTCAACTGCCCGCTGATGTGGTGTTCCACCAGCTCGCGCATAAACGCGCCGTCCTTATCAAGCATCATGTAGTCAAAACGTACGCCCGACCTGACAAACACCTTCTTAACACCCGGTAAAGCCCGCAGTTTCCGCAAAAGCTCAAGATAATCCGCGTGGCTTACGTTCAAATCCGGGCAAGGTTCGGGAGCCAGGCACCGTCTGTTCGCGCAAGCCCCGGAAACCGCGCTTTTCGTGCAGGACGGCGCGCGGAAATTTGCCGTAGGCCCGCCCACGTCATGGATATATCCTTTAAAATCCGGTAATTTGATTAATTCTTCAGCTTCCCGGATTATCGACTCATGGCTGCGCGATTCAACATGTCTGCCCTGATGGAATGATAAGGCGCAAAACGAGCAGCCGCCAAAGCAGCCGCGGCTGGAGGTTATGCTGAACCGGACTTCCTGTATGGAGGGCACAGGCTCCGAATAGGACGGGTGCGGCATTCGCGCGAATTTAAGCCCGTAAACCAAATCCAGTTCGGTCCGCGTAAGCGGTACGGACGGCGGGTTTTGGACAACGGTATAATCACCGTAGCATTCCGACAATACCGCCGCCGTCTGCCACGCGGTGTTGTTATATTGGATTTTAAAACTTTTTGCATAAGCATTTTTGCTGCCGCGTATTTCCGTAAAACCGGGCAGGCGTATCACTCCCTGGGGAAGGTTGTCCGCATTTGCCGTTTTCCACACCGTACCCTCGATATAATTGATATCGGAAACCGAAACCCCCGCCGCCAGCGCGTCCGCAATCATGAGAATCTGCCGCTCTCCCATGCCGTAAACCAGCAAATCCGCGCCGGAATCCAGCAAAACGGAGCGTTTCACCTCACCGCTCCAATAATCGAAATGCCCCATACGGCGCAGGCTTGCCTCAAGCCCGCCGAGAATAATTGGAACGTCATTGAAAATAGCGCGTATGGCGTTACTGTACGCGATCACCGCGCGGTTAGGGCGTTTTCCCATCTTGCCGCCGGGGGCGTATTCATCCCGCCCGCGCCGTTTTAACGAAACCGCGTAATTATTTACCATGGAATCAACACTTCCTGAAGTCACCAAAAACGCCAGCTTAGGCCGCCCGAATACCTCTAAAACGTTTTTTCTATTCATATCCGGCGCGGCGATGAGCCCCACCGTATAACCCTTTGCCCACAAAAGCTTCCCGATAAGCGCGGCCCCGAAGCTTGGATGGTCAACATAAGCGTCGCCCGTAATAAGCACAAAATCAGGCGTTGGCAGTTCCTCGCCCGATACGGGCAAAAAATCCGGCACTTCACGCAAATTTGCTGTTATTTCCGAAAAATATATCATAAAACCTCATCAAAATACTTTACAAACTGATTTTTTATTGCTATTATATATCTCATGCGTGGCATACTATAGTTAAATATAAGGAACTGTGCGTTGCGAAGCATTGAGGGAGGAAGACAGTAAGTGGTAACAATTTCTGAGATAATAATAATCAGCATTGATAAAAGCGAGGAATCTTGGGCGATTGAGGGGGAGATATTGTTTGAGAGCGATTTGTCCACACCCTTTTCCGCCACCTATTACCCCGAAGACGACGAATTTGAGGAACTGGAAATCGAAATAACCCCCGGGCGTTTTGACAAATTCCAGATGAAACAAATGATTCTGCGCGCTGCACAGGAGTATGAGGACTAGTCTAATGGACTAGGTCATAACTTTATATTATAAAAGCTCGTTCAATATATCCACCGTTTCCGCGATAGCTTCCAGGAAATCCTGAGAGCTTCCTTTTTCGTACAATTCAACCAGCTTTAACCCGTATCGGCTTGCTTCGGCAGCCATCTCAAAGCGGTTCAGCATACGTATATTTTTTATCAGCTCGTCCATCAGCATCATACGTGAATGTGCTGTTTCGCCAAGCTCGCAGAATTGGTTAACGCTTGAAAATTCCTTGTCCAGCTCCGCGGTACGCTCCGCGTGGCGGAACAGCCGCTCCCTGATATCCGGCGGCAGGTCCCCGTCATGTTTATATTGTAAGTCATGCTCTATAACAGCCCAATAATTCATAACCATGGTGCGTATTTGAATTTCGCAGGTTACCTCTTTCCAGCCGAGAGCGCACATGACAGGGTACATAACAATAATGTGGTAGCTCCTGTAGCCGCTTTTCTTGGCGTTCCGCAGATAGTCGCGCTCTTCCTTTATCCGCATATCCTTGCCGTCGCGTGCCTTGACCAGCTCAACCACGGCGTCCACATCCTCCAGAAACCGGCAAATAAGCCGGATACCGGCAATATCCTCTATGCCTTCCTCCAGTTTATCCAGCGAAACGCCTTTGCGTTTGGCCTTAGCCAGAATGCTGGACGGGCGCTTCACCCTTTGTGCCACCAGCTCAATCGGCGACGTCCGGCCCAGTAACTCAAAACCCGCCGACATACTGCGGAATTTAACAGACAGCTCGGCAATCGCCTGCTCGTATGGCAGCAGCATTTCGTCCCATTTCACTACATACATCTTTGGTGCCCCCAACAAGTTATATGAGTTTCAATATATCATTATACGCCACAAACACCGCAAGGATCATTAAAAGAACAAATCCCGCGAAATGGATTATCCCCTCTTTTTCGGGGTTTATCGGCTTTCTGCGCACACCCTCAATTAACAGGAAAATGATGCGCCCGCCGTCCAGCATCGGCAGCGGCAGCAGGTTCAGCACCGCCAAATTAACGGAAAGCAGCGAAACAAGCCACATCATATCCGTAAGCGCCGCCGAGAGGCTTATGCTTATACTTTGTTCAAACGCCTCGCCGATAACGCTTACTATCCCGATGGGGCCCATAAGCTCGCCAATGCTTGCCTGGCGGGTCATCAGCATACCTATTACCTGGTAGGTGGACCTTACGAGGAAAACGCACATATTAGCCGATGTTCGCACAGTATCGCCGAAGCTTGCCCGCGCTATATCAATACCACCGGGCATTCTTGAGAACAGCCCCAGCTTGGGCTCGTACGAGAAACCTATCATATACTGGTCTTCCGCCGGGTTGAATTGCGGCGTTAAGTTAAAGATGTGTTTCCTGCCGTCACGTATGATCTCGATTTCCGTTGCCTGCCCCGGGTTATTGCGTACAGCGGCGGCTATGGCCTCAGATATATCGGAGCGCACAAGCATTTTCCTGCCGTTGACGCGGCTGATCCTGTCACCGGGCAGAATGCCGGCCGCTTGCGCCGGGAACCCTTCCACGACGGAGCCGACTGTGGTGTCCAAAAACCCGTTGGTGGAAAAAATCGCGAACATCATGCAGAAGGCCAAAACCGCGTTCATAACGCTTCCGGCGGCTATGACAATCAGCCGCTTCCAAACCGGCTTTGACGGAAACGAACGGCCGTCCGCGGAAAGGGTTTTGCCGGGTTTTAGTTCCTCATCCTCAAAGGATTCCGGGGTATTCTTGCTTTTGATGGGTTCCGCCTCATCGCCCAGCATTCGGCAAGAACCGCCAATGGGGAACATGCGTAAAGAAAACACCGTATCCCCGCGTTTTACGCCAAAGATCTTCGGCCCCATCCCGATGGCAAACTCCTCCACCAGAATACCGCAGCTCCGTGCGGCCCAGAAATGCCCCAATTCGTGGATAATGATGATTACGCTGAAAACAAGGATCGCAATTACAATATTCAATTAAGCAGCTCCAGTCCCCGCGCGGCATATTCCCTGGCCCATCTGTCGGCCTCAAGAACAATGTCCACGCTTTTAACGTTTTTTACAGTATATGCCATTAACACGTTTTCTATTAGCTTGGGTATATTTGTAAAGCTGATTCTACCTTCCAGGAAAAACCGCACGGCTTCCTCGTCCACGGCGTTCAATACGGCGGGAGCCGTCCCTCCGGCGCGGAATGCTTCACGCGCAAGGCGCAGGCAAGGGAACGCGTCCTCATCCGGCGCTTCAAAGCTTAGTTCTTTTAACATCGCAAAATCCAATTTTTTTGCCGGGCCCGCTAATCTTTTCGGATAATTAATAGCGTACTGGATAGGCAGGCGCATGTCCGGGGCGCTTAGCTGCGCCATTACCGCACTGTCCGCGAATTCAACCATGGAGTGGACGATGCCCTGCGGATGTACCAGTACATCGACATTTTCAAGAGGTATGCCAAACATCCAGACTGCCTCGATAACCTCGAAGCCCTTGTTCATCAGCGTCGCGCTGTCGATGGTTATACGCTTGCCCATATTCCATACGGGATGGTTAAGCGCGTCGGCGGCGGTTACCTTCTCAAGCCGCTCCTTGCCGTATCCGCGGAAAGGGCCGCCCGAAGCCGTGAGGATTATCCTGCGCACCTCATTATTCTCATTGCCGCATAAGCATTGAAAAACAGCGGAATGCTCGCCGTCAACGGGGAGTATCCTCAGGCCTTTTCCGCGGGCTTTCGCCATAACCAGCTCACCGGCGGTTACAAGGGATTCCTTGTTCGCCAGCGCGATATCGTGACCCGCGTCCAGCGCCGCCAACGTCGGCTCAAGCCCGGCAGCGCCCACCAGGCAGTTTACGACCAAATCCGCCCCGGCATATCCGGAAACGGCCAGAACGCCTTCCCTGCCGGATAAAATCTCCGTACGCGCCGCGCCAAGCCTGCGTTTAAGCTCAAGGGCCGACGCCTCATCCTCCACGGCCGCTATGTCCGGCTTGAATGCTTTTATCTGGCCTTCAAGCGTGCCGATATCCCTGCGCGCGGCAAGGGCGGCTACCTTGGCTCCCTGCGTATGCGCTATGACGTCCAGCGTCTGCGTTCCGAGGGAACCCGTCGAACCTAATACAGTTATAGATTTATTAACCATAAAAACCTTCTATTTCAATATTATTAACGACAATATATATAATATGGGGGCGGTAAATAATACGCTGTCGAAGCGGTCTATGACACCGCCATGCCCCGGAAGAACCGCGCCGAAGTCCTTGATGCCTGTGTGGCGTTTTATGGCGGAGGCGAACAAGTCGCCTAACTGGGCGAAAATGGCGCATACGGCTCCTATTACCGCTCCAATGAGCGCATAGCGCATACCGCCGTTAAAAACCGCCATACCGATAATCGGAGCGGTCAGAAGCGCGGCGGTAAGTGTTCCGCCAATCGCGCCCTCGACGGTTTTTTTTGGGCTTAAAGCCGGGGTAAGCTTATGCTTGCCCAATGCTTTGCCGAAGATAAACGCGCCTGTGTCGCATCCCCACGCGGAAACGAACGCAACGGAAACCAGCCAGCCGCCGTGGGTTTCGTTTATCAGGAAGATGGTTGACAGCAGGACGGCGACGTAGCAGAATCCGAAGTATGTCACCGCCGTGTCGCGTATGCTGACGGTTTTGTGAAAGAAAACGGTTATGGCGCAGACCAATAACGTAAACGATATTAGGATGATTGTCACAACATTCGCGTTTCCCGTATTGCCGATAAATACGTAATACACGGCGGCACAGGCGTAACCGGCCCAGTGCATGGGTTTTGACTTATCCGAAAGGGCTTTGTAAAATTCATGCATACCGATTAACGATACCAAAAGCAGGCCGGATTTTAAGACCCATCCCCCCGCCACAAGGCATACAATCAAAACCGGCACTCCCGCTATGCTGGTTAAAACACGTTTAAAGGTGGAATTTTTATTAAGCCTTTGAACCATCTACTCTCCCAAATCTTCTGTCACGGTTATTAAAGCTCCGCACAGCCTCCATCAAGTCGTCAAAACCAAAGTCCGGCCAGAGCTTCGGGCTGATAAAAAACTCGGAATACGAAAGCTGCCACAGCAGGAAATTCGACAGGCGCGACTCGCCGCTTGTGCGTATCACGATATCCGGATCCGGCATATCGTATGTATCCAGATACGATGAAAAACGTTTTTCGTCTATTTCCGCGGGCTTTAATCTGCCTGACCCGGCGGCGGCGGCGATTTTACGCGCGGCGCGTACCAGCTCGTCCCTGCTGCCGTAGTTTATGGCAAATGTAATCCTCATGCCCTGATGGTTCTTCGTCAGCTCTGTCAAATGCTCTATTTTATCACGAAGGACTTGATCAAGCTTCCCGATGTCGCCGATCACGCATATACGCATGTTGTTTTTCTTGGAATCCTTAATATAACGGTCAATGTAATCCGACATAAGCGACATCAGGCCGCGCACTTCCTCGGCGGGTCTGTTCCAATTCTCGGTGGAGAAGGCGTACACGGTCAGGTATTTAAAACCCTCGGCGTTCATGCGCTCGGCCAGTTTGCGCAGGTTGTCGCCCCCTGCCTTGTGTCCGGCGCTGCGCGTCAAAAAGCGCTTCGACGCCCAGCGCCCGTTGCCGTCCATTATTATGGCGATATGCTCCGGTAACGTCACAGTGACATAATCTCCTTGCTTTTCGCTTCGATTATCTTGTCGATCTCCTCAATCTTTTTGTCCGTCAGCTTCTGGATGGAGGCTTCCAGATTTTTCAAGTCGTCCTCGGTTATTTCGGATTTCTTCTCCTCTTTTTTGAAGGAGTCAACCGCGTCGCGTCGGATGTTGCGGATTGCGACCTTGCAATCATCGCCCAGCTTCTTTACGTCTTTGGTAAGGGTTTTGCGGCGTTCCTCCGTAGGCTCCGGGAACACCAGGCGTATGACCTTGCCGTCGTTTGTGGGGTTTATGCCCAGGTCGGAGGCGTGTATGGCCTTCTCAACGGCCTTCAGCATGTTCGCCTCCCAGGGCTGGATTTGCAGCAGACGCGCCTCCGGCACCCCGACGTTCGCTATCTGCGCCACGGGCGTAGGCGTTCCATAATAATCAACCATAATCTTGTCCAAAACGCGCGGATTCGCCCTGCCCACGCGCACGGTGGCAAGCTCCGACTCTAGGTTCTTTACGGATTTCACCATTTTGTCTTCGTACATCGCTGTTTTATCCGGCATAAGTATACCTCCTAAAATTTATGCTTATTTATATAATATATAACAATTTCATCTGCGCGTCCCTCTTGTCCTCAGCATCATCATCAATTCGTACAACGATACCGCCCATTTTTTTATAGAATTCAATGGCGTTGGCATTGTATTTATTAACCGAGACAAAAAATTCATTAAAACCATTACTCTTTATAACACATTGCGCGGTTTGGAATAACCTGCTGCCGATCCCCTGTTTTTGATATTCCTTTAATATATACAGCAGACCGATTTCCTGTCCGTAACCGCCGAACGGCCTGTGCGGCTTTCCGCATTTCATATAGGCTATTATTCTGCCGTTATCGCAAGCCACAAACAGCGATATATCGGGATCGGCGGTCATTTGCTCAAAAGCGCGCGCATTTTTTTCAATATCGCAGCCGTCAATGCGTTCGTCGGAATAAATGCCCCTGTATGTGGTTTCCCAAACCTCACGCTTTAATTGCGCAATAGCCGGGCAATCCTTTGGGACGGCTTTCCTTATTTCTATCATTAAACCGTAACCTTGGTGCCTATCCTGTAAATCTCATTATCGTCGCCGCTTACGGCGGAAAGCAGCCCGCCCGGTTCGTGCAGCCCGAATATTATGCTTACCATATCAAGCTCCATGCATATGCCGCATACCGCCAGGTCTATGACGCGCAGACCGTCCGTCAGTATCTGCTTGTACGTTACGTGGTCGAGCTTGCGCGCCATGCCGTTCAGGCTGGGATCGCTGTCGTAAACCCCGTCGATGTTTTTTGCGAAGAGCAGGGCGTCGGCTTCAAGCTCCGCCCCCCTGATGGCGGCGATGGTGTCCGTGGAAAAGAACGGATGCCCCGTACCGCAGGCAAATATGATAACGGAGCCTTTTTTCATATATTCAAGAGCCTTGTCTTTTGAAAACTGCTCCGTCACCACGCCGATTATGGTCGGTGTCATAACAACGGAATGTACGCCCCTGATGCGCAAGCGTTCCGTAAGGTACAGCGCGTTCATCACCGTAGCCATCATGCCTATCTGATCGGATTTCACGCGGTCCATCTCACCGCTGCCCGAACGGCCGCGCCAGAAGTTGCCTCCGCCCACAACCAGCGCCGCCTGTACTCCCTTACGCATAATTTCAATTACCTGTGCAGATATCCTGTCAATAGTAGAGTCGCAGAACCCGGTTTCTTTTTCCCCCGCCAAAGCTTCGCCGCTTAGTTTTATGATAACGCGTTTGTACATTGTATCCTCCCAAGTTTTAACAGCCATCTATTAATTTAACATAAAATTACGGCATAATCAACATTTGCTTTAAAAAATGTTGATTTTTGGATAAGGTTTTATATCATTAGTTCTTCCTAAAATATAATCGGCTGATGTATCATAAAAGTTTGCTAAAATAATTAAATATTCGATAGGAAGAGTGCGATAAC
>WRAC01000007.1 GCA_009780415.1 Defluviitaleaceae bacterium
AAAATACAGCTGAATCTGTCATCAGTATTGCGTTTTTAGCTATGAACTTAGTAAGGGCTCTTTTATACTTCGTTTTATCATACATACAGTTTTCAATGGTATGGGCTTTTTAAGTATCGCCTATGTAAGAATAATGATGCTGTAAGTGTGGACAACGCCGCTATCCCTGCCATAAAGAAAAAGCCGAACTTTAGATTTATGGTGTCGGTCAAAAACCCCATAACAAGCGGGCCTATAGTCATTCCAACACCGTAGATTGATTGATGGAAGCCCATTGCCGCACCGCGTTTTTCCTGGGAAACCTTCTGTACGCTTAAACCCATCAGCAGCGAATATGTAAGTGTATTTCCAATACCGCCTAGCATTTGGGTTAAATAAAGCTGCCAGACTGCGGTTGTGAAAGGTACCGCCATACAATATAGCGCGGTTACGGCAAAGCCCAGGACAACAAGGTACTTTGCGTCAACCCGTTTTAAAATGAATTTGCTTAAACAAAAATTGAGCGCGATGCTCGGCGAAAGAAGCGCCACATGCAGATATCCAATCTGCGATGCCGACGCGCCAACGGATACGGCGTGGTTTGCGGTGAAAGTGTTATATGTGGCAAAAGCGATAAGCTGCACTAAAACAGCGAGTATGCTCGTGATAAGCAAATTGCGTTCGCCGCCGACCGTTATCAGTTCGCGGAATGTCATGGGTTTTCTGCCTATGGAGGCTTTATCCTCACGGACAAGCAAACTCATGCCGAAAGCCAGGAACCCTCCGGCTGCACTCAGTAAGAACGCTGACTTGGGCCCAAAGCTTGCCGCGAATAATCCTGCCATCAAAAACGCGGCTAACCGGCCTGCCTGGTTTGCAAGGTTTATCATGGTGATAGAGCGCGTCGCGTGCTCGGGCTTGTGGTAGCTGGAGTACAGCACGGTAAACGGCACCCATGAGGAAGCCGCGACGCCGCCCAAAGCCCGGCCTATCAAAAACCCCGCGGGATTATGGAGCACAAGCATGCAAAGCGCCGCCAGCCCCGCGCATAAACTGCCCGCGCAAATAAAAAACTTCTTTTGCCATTTATCGGCGGCGATGCCCACGGGTATGCGTAAAACGAATTGCGTAAAGCCGTAGGCACCGCCTATGAACCCAATAACGGAAGCGGAAACGCCTATCACAATAAGCTGCGGGTTCACATACGGCGTATACGCGTACTGCGCGAACCAAAAAACAGCCGTCACCATAAATAATATTCTCTGTGATATGCTTGCTTTATCCATATAATAACCTTTCCACCGGGAATTTCACACAGCTTTGATTATATATCTTTATTAATCAATAATCAACAGAAGTCCTTCTTGATTGTTTGCATTAGGAAAACAAGGATGATATAATATCAATGATTACAAAAATCATGACATTATTATAAAAGAGGTAATCGTGGAAATAATATGCTGCATTAAACAAGTACCGGGTACCAACAAAGTGGAGGCAGACGCGGAAACCGGGGTTCTGCTCCGCAGTACCGCGGAAGCCAAATTGAACCCTTATGATTTATACGCGTTAGAGGCAGCTTTTAAACTGCGCGAATCCATTGGCGGCACGGTGAAGGTAATCACCATGGGGCCGCCCCAAGCGGAAGCCGCCGTGCGCGAGGCATTCGCGATGAGAGCCGACAGCGGTGTGATATTATCCGACAAAGCCTTCGCGGGCGCGGACGTATTGGCAACGGCGCGCACTTTGGCGGATGGAATAAAAAAATCAGGAAGTTTTGACATAATTATCTGCGGCAAACAGACCACCGACGGCGATACCGCGCAGGTCGGCCCCGAGCTTGCCGAATTCCTGGATATTCCGCATATAGCAAATGTACGGATAATTCTAGGGATTGAGCCTTCAAACACCGGGCATATCAGGGTGGAGGCCGATATGGGGGACTATATTGAAACCTTTGACGTCCTCCTGCCTTGTTTGATTACGGTTGATAAAGGCGCATATGTACCGCGCCTGCCTTCGTATAGGCTGATGCTTGCTTCCGCGAGCCGGGAAATACCTGTCCTGACGGCGGCTGACCTTCCGGGGGAATCTGAAATGTATGGATTAAAGGGTTCTCCAACGCGGGTTAAACGCATTTATCCGCCGGACGCAAAGAACGCGCGTTTCAATATCGGGGGCAGTTCCGAATCTGTAGCAAATTCGCTGCTTAACGAATTGCGTAATCTTAAATTTATATAAGGGATATACAGGAGAAAAAATGCCGGAATTAAACATAAATATACAAGACTGGAAGGGCATTGCCGTTTATATAGACCAGACGGAGGGCGCGGTGCATCCGGTGTCGCTGGAATTAATCGGTAAAGCAAAGGAACTGTCTGCGCAAGAAAATTGGCCTGTATACGCGCTTATGATTGGTGACGGCCTGGAGAGCCTGGCCTGTGAGATTTCCGCCTCATACGGGATTAAGGTTTACCTGTGCGAGCACCCGGCGTTAAGACGCTTCCTGCCGGAGCCGTATTGCAATGTTTTCGCGGAATTTATACATATGGTTAAGCCCTCGTCAATACTTGCAGGGGCGACGGTTATAGGCAGGAGCCTTGCGCCAAAGATCGCGGCGCGGTTCGGAACGGGCCTCACCGCCGACTGCACCGCCCTCGAAATTGAGGAAAACGGCGGCCTTGTGCAAATCCGCCCCGCTTTCGGCGGCAATATCATGGCGCGGATCATTACGCCCGCGCACAGACCCCAAATGGCGACGGTGCGTTACAAGATATTCGACACGCCAGAGAAAATAAACGGCGTTCCAAGCGTTACGCGTTTTAGCATAGACGAATCCCTGTTAAAAAGCCGCGTTACGTCCGTTTCATACGTCAAAAAGGGTAAAAAGCCCGATATATCAGACGCCGAGGTAGTTGTGGCGTTGGGAAGGGCGTTTAAATCGCAGAAAGAGCTTGCGCTGGCCGAACGCTTCGCGGAGCTGCTTAGCGCGGAGTTGGCCTGCACCAGGCCGCTGATAGAAGCGGGGCTGTTCGATCCCACGCGCCAGATCGGTCTTTCCGGCAGGACGGTAAAGCCAAAACTCATAGTTACCTTGGGCGTTTCGGGCGCCGTGCAGTTCAAGGCCGGGATGCAGAACGCCGATGTTATTTTCGCCGTAAACTCCGATCCGTCCGCGCCAATATTTGACGCGGCCCATTACGCGGTTATCGGGGATGTGTTTGAGATTCTGCCGATTTTTATTAAACAGACGGAGAGCCGTGAAAGCCATGTATAAAACCATAGACGAAACGGATATTGCGTATTTCAAGTCGTTCATCCCGGGAGAACGCGTCAGGACAGGCGGCGAAATAAGCCCGGACTATTCCCGCGACGAACTGGGCGGCGTGGAAAAATACCCCGACGCGTTAATCTTTGTCAAAAGCGCGGATGAGGTTTCCCGTATAATGCGCTATGCCAACGAACACCGCATTCCCGTTGTGGCAAGGGGTTCGGGTACCGGGCTTGTGGGCGCGGCCGTGCCGGTGCTTGGCGGTATAATGCTGTGCACGTCGCAGATGAACGCCATATTGGAGCTGGACGAGGAAAACCTTACGCTGACGCTCCAGCCCGGCGTTATGCTGATGGAAATCTCCGCCTACGCTGAAAGCCGCGGTTTCTTTTACCCGCCCGACCCGGGGGAAAAATCCGCCACAATCGGGGGCAACATCTCCACCAACGCGGGCGGTATGCGCGCCGTTAAGTACGGAGTTACGCGTGATTATGTACGCGGGCTGGAGGTTGTTTTGCCTTGCGGGGAGATAGTTGAGCTGGGCGGAAAAGTCGTCAAAAATTCCAGCGGCTACGGCATAAAGGACTTGGTTGTCGGTTCCGAGGGAACCCTTGCGATTATTACGAAGGCCACATTAAAGCTCCTGCCGCTGCCGGGCGAAACAAGCAGCCTTTTGATACCTTTCCCGGATATTGAAAGCGCCATCGGCTCTGTGGCGGGCATTATGAAGGCAAAGGTTATCCCGACGGCGGTGGAGTTCCTGGAAAACGAGGTAATCCTTGATTCCGAGAAGTTTTTGGGCAAGAAATTCCCCGACAAAAGCAGCGGGGCTTATCTGCTTTTGACCTATGACGGCAATTCCAAGCAAGAGCTCGAAGCCGCGTACGGAATGGCGGCGGATGTGGTTTTCGCGGCGGGCGCGCTTGATATGCTTATCGTGGACACGGATGAGCGCAAGGAAATGGTGTGGTCGGCGCGGGGGGCGTTTCTTGAGGCGATAAAATCAAGCACCACCGAAATGGACGAATGCGACGTGGTTGTCCCGAAAAATAAGGTAGCAGCCTTTGTCCTTTACACCTATGAGCTGAAACGCGAGTTCAGCATCCGTATAAAGAGCTTCGGCCACGCGGGGGACGGAAACCTGCATATCTACGTCCTTAGGGACGGCTTGGACGGGGAGACCTGGAGGAATACCCTAAACGCCGTTTTTCACCGCCTGTACCAAAAGGCCGCGGAGTTTGGCGGCAAAGTCTCCGGCGAGCATGGGATCGGCTACGCGAAGCTCCCTTATCTGGCGCAAAGCGAGCATACGGCGGTAATTGAGCTGATGAAGGGCATAAAGCGCGTCTTTGACCCAAACAATATATTAAATCCGGGCAAGGTGGTTTAATTCTTGCGTAACCGGCCGGCAGCCGTTGGGATTATAGCCACGAATAAGGACTTCGGTGAAGCAAATATCTTTTCCAAATAAAAAAGCGAGTCCGTGAAAAGGCTCGCTTTATTATTATGTAATAACGGTTATCAGCTAAACGGGTTTTCCGTCCGATACGGCAGGCTTGCCGGCTGGTTGCAGGAGATTTTGCCAACGCCAAGATACGTGAACACATCAAACAACGCCTTGCCCGCGTGTCCGAACGCAACCGCGCCATGGTGCGGGTAACGGTCCGCGATCAGTACATGGCGGTAAAAGCGCCCCATCTCCGGTATGGCGAACACGCCGATTCCCCCGAAGGAACGAGTTGCGACGGGCAATACCTCGCCATGGGCTATGTACGCGGTCAGGCCGCCCTCCGCCGCCCCCTGCACGCGGTAGAAGGTAATCTTGCCCTCTTTTATATCTCCCTCAAGCGTGCCGCGCGTGATGTCAGGTTCGCTGTCCGGCTCAAGCAGACGCTTCATTATGCGCTGATACGAGAGTTCCGCGTCTTTAAGGTGGCAGATCGGCGTGTTGCCGCAATGGAAGCCCATGAATACATCGCGGTGCGTATAGGCTGTTTTGCCCTTTACCTCGCTTTCGTACATATCCGCCGGGACACTGTTGTTGATATCTAGCAGCGTTACGGGCTGTCCCGTTACGCATGTGCCTATGTACTCGGAAAGCGCGCCGTAGATGTCCGTTTCACAGGCCACGGGAATACCGCGCGATGCCAGGCGGCTGTTTACGTAGCAGGGCACGAAGCCGAACTCGGTCTGGAATGCGGGCCAGCATTTACTGGCGAACACAACGTATTCGCGGCTGCCTTTATTGGCCTCCGCCCAGTCCATCAGGGTAAGCTCAAACTGCGCAAGGCGCGGCAGGACGCCGGCCATATTACAGCCCTTGCCCAGCTCGGCGGTCATATCGTCTATAACGCCTTGGATCCGCGGGTCGCCTTTGCGCGCGTTGAACGCCACAAGCAAATCCAGCTCGGAGTTTTCCTGTATTTCCACGCCGATATCAAAAAGCTGCTTTATCGGCGCGTTGCAGGCAAGGAAATCCTGCGGGCGCGGGCCGAAGGTTATGATTTTAAGCTTGCTGACCCCGATTAGCGCGCGCGCCACGGGCACGAACTCCGCGATCATCCCCGCGATATCTTTGGCAGTCCCCACCGGATATTCGGGAATAAAGGCTTTGATATTCCTCAGCCCCAAGTTGTATGAGCAGTTCAGCATACCGCAATACGCGTCGCCGCGCCCGTCAACCAGCGTATCCCCGGATTCCTCAGCCGCCGCTGCGAACATCGTTGGCCCGTCGAACTTCTGCGCCAGCATAACCTCAGGCGTCTCCGGCCCGAAATTGCCCAAAAACACCACCAGCGCGTTAACCCCGGCTTTGTTCACGTCTTCAAGCGCCTTCAGCATATCCGTCTCGTTTTCGACAGTGACCTTGCACTCGTAAATGTCGCCGTAAGCCTTGGCTACCGCGGCGCGGCGCGATTCGGACAAGCTCGCCGGAAAGCAGTCGCGCGAAACGGAAATCAAACCTAATTTTACTTTTGGAATGTTGTTCATTATGTATCCTCCCTTTATATATGCTCAACAGCGGCCCGCACAATGTTCAGGCCTGCTTTATAACGCTCCATAAATACCGCGAATCCGCGCGTAATGTCCTCATCCGGGTCAACGCGGGTGATTTCTTGCTTTGAAAACACCTTATTCTGTAAAAACGCCTCAAGCGTCTCGCCTGATTTTTCCGCCGTATATGCCGCAAGCAGGGCGATACCCCACGCGCCGCCCTCACCCGCCGCTTCCATCACGGCTACGGGTACGTTAAGCGCCCCCGCCATCAGCTTCTGCCCGGCGTTTTTGGCCTTGAACAGCCCGCCGTGGCCTTGAAGCAGCTCCAGCTTGATTTTTTCGCCTGCTATGATATCCATGCCTATTTTAAGCGTCGCCATAGCCGCGAAGAGATGCGCGCGCATGAAATTCGCCAGGGTAAAGCGGCTGTCCGGCGTTCTGGCAAAGACCGGGCGGCCCTCGTCAAAACCGGTCAGATGCTCACCCGCCGTATAATTACAGGCGAAGAGCCCGCCGCAATCCGCGTCGCCGTCCAGCGCCGCCGCGTACAGCGTGTCATAAAGCGCCGATTTGTCCGTATCGACGCCCAGAAGCGACGCGGCCTCGCCAAAGACCTTAACCCACGCGTCCAGGTCGCCCGTGCAGTTGATGCCGTGAACCATGGCCACGGGTTTGCCCGCCGGGGTCATCACCATGTCAATTTCCTCATAAAGACGCGACAGCTCTTTCTCCAGCACGAACATGGCGAAAATGGAGGTTCCCGCAGAAACATTGCCCGTGTTGACGGTTACGCTGTTTGTCGCCACCATTCCGGTGCCTGCGTCACCCTCGGGCGGGCAGAAGGGTATGCCGGGCTTCAGCAGCCCCGACGGGTCAAGGAGCTTCGCGCCCTCCGCCGTAAGCGTTCCGGCGTTTTCGCCCGCGCCTAAGGATTTTGGTAAAATGTCCGCGACCTTCCAGGGCAAGTCCTTGTCCGCGATAAGCGCGTCGAATTCATTAAGCATCCGCATGTTATATGTACCCGTCGCGCTGTCCACGGGGAACATGCCGGATGCCTCGCCTATCCCGGCCGCCTTTTCGCCCGTCAGACTGTAGTGGACATATCCCGCCAAGGTTGTCAGGAAATGTATGTCCTTTACGTGCTCCTCGCCGTTCAGGACGGCCTGGTACAGATGCGCCGCGCTCCAGCGCAGGGGGATGTTGAAGCCGAATATTTTTGTAAGGACCGCCGCCGCGCCGCCCGTGTTGGTGTTGCGCCATGTGCGGAACCCGGCAAGCTGCCTGCCGTCCTTGTCGAATGGGAGGTAGCCGTGCATCATCGCGGAAATGCCTATGCCGCCGATGTCCTCCGGCGGCTTTCCGTAGTTGGCGGCGTACTCGTCCACAAGCCGTTTGAAGCTTGTTTGCAATCCCGTCCACACATCGTCCAGATTATACGTCCAATGCCCGTTTTCGTAGCGGTTTTCCCAGTCGAAGCTGCCCGATGCGGCGGGTATGTAATTTTCGCCGATTAACATTGCTTTAATGCGTGTCGAACCCAGTTCAATGCCTAAGAAATGCTTCATTGTTCACCATCCTTTTAATCCTCTTGATTTATGTTAGGCTCTAAATACCTCTTCATTTTCCTCACCATATCATCGAAATTGATGGGTTTCCCGATATGGGAGTTCATGCCTGCTTCATAACATTTTTCTATATCCTCCGTAAAGACGTTGGCCGTCATTGCCAGTATGGGTATTTTGGCGGCCCAGGGCGTATCCGTTTCGCGAATCCGGCGCGTGGCTTCCAAACCGTCCATCTCAGGCATTTGCACGTCCATCAGTATCAGGCTGTAACGCCCGGGGTTTTCCGAAAACATGCGCAGCGCTTCCACGCCGTTTGCGGCGCATTCGATTTCAAGGCCTGTAGGCTCAAGCAGGATTTCAACAATCTCCCTATTTATATCCACATCCTCGGCCAAAAGCACCCGATGCCCCTTAAACGATACTGCGCCCTGATACTCCGCGCGTTCATACCCGGGGGTTGGCGGCACAGGCCCGACTATACTGTCTTCCCTCCTGCACCCCAATTTAACCGTAAATATGAAAACCGCTCCCTCTTCAAGCTCCGACTCTACCCTGATATCTCCGCCCATAAGGTTTATGATGCGCCTGGATATGGCAAGCCCAAGCCCCGACCCGCCAAACTTGCGCGAGGTATGGCTCTCGGCCTGCTCAAATGAGTTAAACAGCCGCTGCTGATGCTCGGGGCTGATCCCTATGCCGTTGTCCTTAACCGTTACCTGGATGGTGCAAACGCAATCCCGCTCTTCCAGCAGCCGCGAGTCAAAGCTTATCTCCCCAAAGTCCTGCGTAAACTTCACGGCGTTTGAGAGCAGGTTCGCTATTACCTGGGCCAGACGCTGGTCGTCCCCGGTCACGACACGGGGTATCTCCGGGTCGATTGTTACGATAAGCTGCTGCCGCTTTTCCTCCGTGCGGAAGCCTATGACGTCCACGGCCTTGCGCACCAGCTTTTCAAAATCGAACTCCACATTGGACAGCTCGAATTTATTTGTCTCAATCTTCGACATATCCAGTACGTCGTTTATAACGCCCAGCAAATGAATCGACGCGGTTTCTATTTTCTCAAAAGAGTAATCCTTCCTTTCCGCGTTGTCCGCGGCCTTGCCTATCATCGTCATGCCTATAATCGCGTTCAGCGGCGTCCTTATCTCGTGGCTCATGTTGGAGAGGAAACTGCTCTTTGCGGTATTGGCGGTCTCGGCCCGTTCAAAGGCCTCCTTTAGCTCCTTGTTTATCTCATTCCTTTGCATGGCGTTCGCAATCAGAAGGCTGCCCGAACGCAGTATTTCCTCCTCGCTTTCTGTGAAATGGCGTTCAACATGGCAATCGTCAAAGCCGACAAACCCCCACGATTCCCCATGTATAAATATCGGCACGACAATCAGTGATTTGATGCTCCTCGACCCGAAGAACAACTTTTCGCCCGGTGACATATTGCGGACTAAGGTATTCACGCAATTCCCGTGTTCCATCCTTCCGCGCCACTCCGGCAAAAGCTCGTCAAGCTTGAAGGAAACGCCTTTCCCATCCCCCTTAACCGGCTCTTCGCCCTTAACCCCGGTCCACACGTAAAGCTGGGTGCTGTAAAGCCCGTCCTCCTCCATATGGTTTCTTGAAATTACCATACGGTCGGCGCTGACGGCCTCCGCCAGCATTTCCATGCTGCCCAGCATTGCGTCGTTGAACATATTCGTTTCGGCCTCAAGCAGGTTCCTGATTGACCGGTTTACCGCGCTGAGCAGGTTATCGCGCGCTTTAATATCATCCAGCATGTGAGCCATCTGTTTGTGCGCCTCTTTTATTTCGGCGTCCTGCTCTGAGCGGTGGTATGAGCTGGCGATTATAAGGCTTGCGGAGCGCAGGATGTCCATTTCCTCGTCTTCGAATATACGCTCGTTTTGGCAGTCGTCTATGGCGAAGATGCCCCAGAACTCGTCCTGTAAAAAGACCGGGATTATAATAACGGATTTTAAGTTGTAATACCGCAGGTAATTCTGCTCCGCTTCCGGAAGGCTTACCAGGGAACCGTTCAGGCAGCCGCCGTTACGGAAGAATTCCTCCCAGCCGGGCATGTCGTTATAGCATAATTTTGTCGTTAGACGCCTTTGCGCCCCGTGACTGCCCTCCTGGGTGTACCATTCGTGCTTCATGGCGTAGTAGAGGATGCCGTCGTGGCTCTCGTTGCGCCAGAGCTGCACGCGGTCTACGTTCAGGTTTATGCCTAGCTGCTTCATGCATTCGTACATGGACTTTTTATAATTTTCGCCGTCGTCCACATTCATCAGCACCGCCGCCGCCGCGTTTACCGACTGGAGGAGCTTGTCAAGCCGCATCTGCTTAACCGTGGTGTTTAGAAGGTTTAAATTATTGGCGTACAGGTCGTCCCACATTTCCTGCACCTTGCGGGACAGCTCGCCGATTTCGTCGTCGCGTCCGTTTCCGTAAACCGCCGCGGACCCGTCATGCGGCATTTTGGTGATTTGCGAAACGCTTTCCGTAAGATGGGAGAGCGGCGTATACACATAGCGGCGCGTTATGACAGAGTTTACGAACATATAGATGATAAGGGCCGATACCACCGCAACGGCAAAGGGCAGTAAATCCGCCGCGTTAAAGAGGTAATCGCTGTTGTACATGGTTACGACCAGCCATTGCGAGCCTGTTATGGGCGCGATGGAGGCATAGCTGTACGGCCCGCCCGCAAGCTTGACGACCTCTACCGGCCCTCCGATTGTGCAATAACTGGGGTTATCAAGTATATACTGCTCAAAGGCGGCTCCCAGAAAAGCGTCGGTGCTCCCTATATGCGTCCCGACGTTCGTAAAGCCGTTGTTTCTGCGCAGGGAATTGTCCATCCTGATAGTTCCCTGCTTGTCGATAACATATCCCCTTACGCTGTTCTCTTCGTACCAGCCGAACATGCTTTCAAGCACGGAATCAATATGCAGCCAGGAAGCGGCGACGCCGGCGGTTTCCCCGTCAACGCACACCTTCCGGTTAATCCATATCCGTTCCATCCGCTCCATTTTATCCTTGCCGATATTCAGGGTATATTCGTTGTCCAACTGAAGCATAACGAAATACCAGCCGTCGTCGGGGTTGTCCCATTCCAAAACGCCGTAGGGGATGAAGTTATCGATACCCGACTCTATGCATATGATATATTCGTTCAGCGAGCCGCTTACATTGAAATAGAGCTGCGACTGGTACGTCATCTCGGTGTATTCCCTCATAGCCTCAAACGCCGCGGCGCGTTTTTCAGGATTGCCCTCGTCGGCAAACCATTCCTTAATAATCTTACAGTTCGCCGCCTTTTGCAGCAGAATCAAGTCGCGGCTTATATACGACTCAAACTTATCAACCGCCATTACCGAATAGGCGGTCGCAAGGTCTTCCGAAGCCCTGCCGGCCACGCCGGTAGCCAAAACAACGGCAAGCACGGTAATCACGGCAAGCACAAGCATCAGCACGCTTAGATTGCTGTACCTGACGCGCGCGGCCAATTTGCTTCTTCTGGGTTTATGGCTGGTCATTGGTTTCACCCCAAGATAATTTAAATGAATTTAAATGAAATCCGCTTTCTTTTTCAAATAAAGCTCCATTTTCCTTATCATATCGCCGTATTCGATGGGCTTACCGATGTGGTCGTCCATGCCGGAGGCCAGACAGCGCTCTATATCCTCTCTGAATACGTTGGCGGTCATGGCGACTATGGGGATTTCCCTGGCCCAGACGAACCCCAGGCCGCGTATGGCTCTGGTGGCTGTATAACCGTCCATTTCGGGCATTTGCACATCCATAAATATCATGTCATAGCGTTCCGGGGCCTTTTTAAACAGCCGCAGGGCTTCCGCGCCGTTTTCGGCGGATTCGATGTCAACGCCCGTCGGCTCCAGCAGCGCCGCCACGATTTCGCGGTTTATGTCAACGTCCTCCGCTATCAGCACGCAATGACCGGACAAATTGCGGGAATCTTCGCCGTCAAGCCCCGGCTCCGGCCGTATCTCAAGGTTTTCAACATGATGTATATACTCAGCCATGCACTCCGCAATCAGGGAGGGCAGCAGCGGCTTTTGCAAAAACCTCGTAACGCCCGCCTCCCGCGCCTCGTCCTCGATGGTTGAGCGCTCGGCCGACATAATCATTATAACCATATGCCTGCCTTGCACATTCTCCCGTATCCACGCGGAAAATTCGATGCCGTTCATGCCGGGCAGGTGGCAATCCACAAAAAACAGATCATACGGCTTGGAGGCGTTTACAGCATCAATGGCCTCCTCCGCGCTGGCAACGGTTTGCAGCTCAAACCCCAGCCTGTGCGCTATATCCGCGAAATACTCGCATATATCGCGGTTATCGTCCACCGCCAGCACGCGCAGCTTACTGAAATCCGCGGCGGCTATGTCCGGGCGTTTCCTGTCGCTGCGTTCAAGGCGGATGGTAAAATGGAACGCGCTTCCCCTGCCAACCTCCGACTCAATCCAGATATCGCCGCCCATCATACGCACAATGCGCTTGGATATGGCAAGCCCCAGCCCCGTGCCTCCGAAATCGCGGGTCGTACGTTTTTCGGCCTGCTCAAAGAGGTTGAATATATGCTCGAATTTATCCTTGTCAATGCCTATCCCCGTGTCGGTGACGGTAATCTGTATCTCGCAGATATTATCGTCGGTTCGGAGCAGCCGCGCCTCCAGCTCGATGGAGCCCTCCGGCGGGGTAAACTTCACGGCGTTGGAGAGCAGGTTCGTTATAACCTGCGAAAGCCGCTGGTCGTCGCCGATAAGCATATCGGGGATGTTTTCGTCAAGCACCACCGTGAACTGCTGCTGCTTCTCGTCAATACGCAGGTTAATGACATTGACGATGATCCTCAGCATGTTCTCAAAGTCAAAGTCCACGTAGTTCAGACTGAACTTATCCGCCTCTATCTTAGACATGTCCAGCACGTCGTTTATAATGCCCAGCAAGAGCGTGGAAGCGCCCTCAATCCGCGTCAGGCAGTAGTTCTTGCGCTCAATGTCCGCTGCGGATTTACCCAGCGCCGTCATGCCGATTATGGCGTTCATGGGCGTGCGTATCTCATGGCTCATATTGGAGAGGAAATCGCCCTTCGCCTTGCTTGACTGCTCCGCCCTGTTACGGGCGTTCTGTATCTCCGTTACGTCCGTGGACGTGATTATATAGCCGTTTATATTGCCGTCATTGTCAAAGAGGTAGTTTGCGGAGCCTTTAATATAGGTAACGCCGTCCGCAAGGAGCATAACGCTGGCCTCCCTGCCCTCCTCCAACGCCGCGATGGGGTCATAAACCGAATTTTCGGGGTAGACGCTGCGTTCCGAGAAGGGCGTCCCGATAATCTCCCCTAACGTTTTATCTATCAGCGCAAGGCCTTTAGCGTTCACGTAGATGAACCTGCGGTTCTTGTCTATGATACTCTGGGCGTGGCCCACGTTTCTCTCGATATTTTCGCACATTTCGTCAAAGCTGTTTGCCAGCGTGCCGAACTCGTCCTGCGCGGCGGTCTTGAACCTGAACTGCCGCTCCCCCGCCCGGAACCGCGACATCCCGTCAATAAGCGTATTTATGCTGGTCGTCAGCGAACCGGCTATCCAGACAGCCACAAGGACAACGCACAGTATCAGCACCAGCGCCGAAACCAGCAGTTGAAGCCCCGTTGACATATGCATATCCGATATAACGCCGTCCAGCCGTGTTACGAGCCGCTCCGCCGGGGCCGTAAAGTCCTCCAGCCCCGCGCCTATGGTAACAAAGCCAAAGCCCCGGCGTGAATAGCCGTTTTCCTCCCCGGGCGCGTACTGCCCGGTGTAGTAAGGCACAGCCGCCGCTGTCGTCAGCTTGTACAGGCCGCTCCAAAGTATCCAGAAGGAACCGGAGCCGCCGTCATGCGTCAAATCCATCCAGCCCGTACATTGCGGCGCGTTGTTCAGGTAACGCCCGTCCAAGGCCACCAAACCCCGCCTCGTCAGCTCGGCAGCGGGTAATTTATCACGGCTTTGGTTGTCAAAGCTTGGCACATGCTTAACATAATCGTACCATTGCTCCACGCCGCTTTCCCGCCACGCCATGTAAATCGACTCCTCAAGCCACGGAATCTGCGGGCTGCCCGAAAGGGGGTCGAACCCGTAGATGGAGTGATGCCTGGGATGCGCGATATTGCGGCATTGATAATCCCAGATAAAGGCATAGTTGCCCTCGTATGCGCTGGGCATTTCCGTGTAGCGCTCGCCCGTGGGCGTTAAACGCTCGACAAATTCCATTATATGGTCGTGGTTCAGCGCGAATGTCACAAATCCCGTTATTTCGCCGTTTTCATCCGTTACGGGCGCCGCCCAGCGCACAATGCCCTCAAACCGCCGCCCATTGGGGTTTTCCGCCCCGGCAAAGGCCTGGTTGTAAGGGTCGTAATAGACGTCTATCCCATAAAGGGGGTTGTCCGCCGCGCCCGCCACGATTTCCGGCGTATACATGCCGATAAAATTGGTCGGGACATACGCACCGATAACGTCCGACACATAAATCTCGCCGGGTTTCAAACGTTTCAGCGCGTCAAAGTAATCCTCGGCGTATATATATGTGCCGCTCCTCCTTGTGACATTGTTCAGGCGGCTGTCCATGGGATAATTGATTTTGGTGGAGTTCGGGGATGTGTATTTTACGGTTTCGTTGCCCTCAAGGTCTATAAACGCGATCTGGTCGTATAAGGGCGCGCGTATGTACGCAAATGTGTCCGGCGCGCGGTAAAAAAAGCCGTCCCGGTCATTATTTTCAATATTTGTCGATTTGTCAAGGTTATGGGCGCTGATTCCGCCAAGCCCCCGCACGGTTGGAATCCAATAGCTCCCGTCCCGGCTCAGGATCCAGTCGTTATGCCGGAAAAGCCTGCCAACCTGGCTTTCCGCGAAGGCGGCGTAGTTCTCCTCCGTAGGCTCAAGCTTTGAAAGATAAAGTATATCCGCGTCCCGCGCGTACAGGAAACCCGCTATGGCGTTGGCGGTGTCCGTCGTTACGCGTTCGATGTTTTCCCGGGCGAGGTTGTTTAAGGCCCTCGTCGCGTCCTCGCTGGCTATCTCCCGGAGCGTGCCGCCCAGGTTCACAATATGCGTCCAAGCCACGGCAGTAAGCACAACCAGCGGAATAACCTTGAATATCAGAAATATGGATATAAGCTTGGGACGCATATGCAGGCGGATTCTGTTGAAAAGGCCGTTAAAATAGCTGTTTTCCGCTTCGTTTTTCCTTATCATCCGCATATACCTCCAAGCCTCCGAGATGAAACCGTTCCGTTAATATAGCATTATACCACCATCATCTTGATTTTACAACAAATAAGTGTTACTATAATACGTGACAGCACAAAAACGGGAGGTACGCCATGAAACAAGTAACGGTAAAAATCGGTGCGCGCGAATTGCAAACGGAAGCCGGGTCCACTATAATGAGCCTTGTGCCTGACGCTATGGAAAAGGGCATTCTCGGGGCCATATGCAACAACGTTATGGCGGAGCTTACCGACCATGTTTACGAGGACAGCGAGATAGACTTCTTGGATATAGGCCGCCGTCAGGGCCATATGATCTACCAGCGCAGCGCGGCGCTGTTAATGGTGTACGCCGTTAAAACCCTGTTCGGCCCCGGCGCGGATGTCGTGACCAACCATTCCGTAAATAAAAACCTGAGCTGTGAGCTTGTAGGCGTTTCGGACAAAGATATTGACGGAGTACAGACCGCCCGCATCGAAGCCGCCATGCGCGAGGCCGTCACGCTGGACATGCCCATTGAACGCGCCAGCATGAGCCTGCGTAAAGCCAAATCCATATTAGCGGAAGCCGGAGACGCCGTAACCCTGAACACCCTGCGCTTCCGCCGCGCCCGCACGGTAACGCTGTACATGCTGGGCGGGCATTGGATCTGCCTGCACGGGCCGGTTGCGCCCTCCGCCGGGTATATACGCGATTTCAAGCTTGTGCCTGTCCCGGGCGGTTTCATATTGCAAATCCCCAACCCGGGCAGCGCGAAGCCCGTGCTGGACGTTACCGGGCTTCGCAAGATACGCGGCGTTTACGCGGAAAGCTCGGCCTGGGCGGGTGTTATGGGCATAGACAACGTTGGAGCGCTGAACTCCGCCATATGCGAGATGCGCGGCGGCGACATCATCCGCGTAAACGAGGCCCTGCACGAGAAACGCCTTGCGGCCATTGCGGACGATATCCATAACGGCAAAAAAACCATTGTCTTAATCGCCGGGCCGTCGTCCTCGGGCAAAACCACATTCTCGCACAGATTATGCGTACAGCTGCGCGTCCTTGGCTTGGAACCGCATGTCATCTCTCTGGACAACTACTTCCACAGCAGGGACAGAGTGCCCCTGGACGAATACGGCAAGCCCGATTATGAGAGCTTCGACCATGTCGATAGGGAGCAGCTGAACCGCGACCTCATAAGGCTCCTTGACGGCGAGACCGTCGAAATGCCTTCCTATAATTTCCAAAAAGGCGAGCGCGAGTACAAGGGCGACCTGTGCCGCCTGAACCAAAACGGCGTACTCGTAATCGAGGGCATCCACGGCCTGAACGACGCGCTGACCGACAAAATCGGCAAGGACAGCAAATACAAGGTTTTCATCAGCGCCATGACCCAAATAAACCTGGACCGCCACAACCGCATACCCACCTCGGACACGCGCCTTATCCGCCGCATAGTGCGCGACATGCGCACCCGCGGGCGCAACGCCGTAAGCACCCTGTACATGTGGGAGAGCGTGGCGCGCGGCGAGGAAAAGAACATCTTCCCCTATCAGGAAAGCGTGGACGTGGTATTCAACTCCGCCCTCATCTACGAAATGTGCGTCCTGAAGCAATACGTAGAGCCGCTGCTCTTCGGCATAGACGATTCCGCCGCCTGCAAAGCCGACGCCCGGCGCCTCCTGGGCTACCTCGACAACTTTGTAGCCCTCCCGCCGGACGAGGTGCCGATAACATCCATCCTACGCGAATTCATAGGCGGAAGCTGCTTCAAGGTATAGCACCGGCCCTCCCAACCGCCTCAAACACCGGGGTTTTACCTATTAACTATTGCCTATTGCCTGTCTCTCAGCATATTCTTCCGCCATCCGCTCCAGCTCCGCAAAATCCCAATCGCGCCCCTTATAATCGGCGAATTTGGATTTTTGCGGTGTTGGCGGCTTGGCGTCCGGCTGGTTAAGATAACCCTCGAATTTCGCGCCGAACAGCGTTTCCGGGCGCAGAAACTTCACCATATCCGGCCTGGTTTCCCATTCCAGCGCCTTTTTATCAACAACCGCTATGAAGTCGGCGAGCTTATAGCCCTCGTTCAATCGGGCGTTGATATGCCTGGTGCTGGATTTGCCGTAAGGCTTGTATTCGGTTTTACAGCGCTTGTTAAAATATTCAATTATTTCGCGTATAACACACGCGCTTTCCCCCGAAGGGGGATTAAGGGGGTTTATATTTTCTTTTTCATTTTCTTTTCGTTTATAATAGTCAGTAGTTTGGGCCGTCGTTTTGACAGGCGTTTGTACTGTCGTTTGTACTGTCGTTTGTACTGTCGTTTTACCGGTATATCTTAACAACGAATTTAATTTATACCTATTCGGGCTCCCCTTTTTACCCTTCTCATATGTTATCAGCCCCGCTTCCAGCAGCTTCTTCCGGCATTCAACAAATATTTTCTCGTTTTTAAGCTGCACCAACGCCATCAGGTCAAGATTCTGCACCACAAACCACTCGGGCCAGCCCGCGCCGTTTGACAGCATAAACAGCTTATACCACAGAAGCTGCGAAGCCGGCGGCAGGAAATTCGTCCTCAGCCATTGGTCGAAAGCGACGCTTTCTCTAATAAAATCCATTAAACTGTTCTTTTCTTCCCTTTCCTAATTTTATATCAATTCTTTCTCCCTATCCAAAGGGCATGACCGCTTGCCTCAACAACGCCCTCATCTTCGCACGTTGAATAATGACGTTCCATATGTTTCCGGAAATCCTCATCACTCGCCCCGTTTAATTTGGCTGCGTTATTGTATGCCATACCGTCCGTGCCGATATTATGGAGCCTTTTAAGCCCGCACTTTACCGCGATTTCCTCTATTTCGCGCGGAGTTGAGCAAAAGAAAACTCCTTCGTAGCTATCGTCAAGGGCTTTATTCAAGCCGCCTACTACATACGCAAGGGCGATTATGCCGCCCGATTTGCATACGCGCATGCATTCGGAAATTGCTTTTTCCTTCAAGTCATTTGAACTTAAATGATATAAAGCCCCCATGCACAGCACCGCGTCAAAGCCGTTTTCCTCAAACCGGGACAAGTCAAGCGCGTTGCAAACCGCTATATCGGTTAACTTATCCGCGTTTGGCTTGGATTTGATAATATTGACATAGTGTTCAACAATATCACAGGCGGTAACATGGTGCCCTTTATCCGCGAGATAAAACGAATATCTGCCTGTCCCGGCGCATACGTCAAGAATCCGGCTGCCCGGCGTAAACAAGCGGTCAAAATAGTAAACGGTAGTCAAATATTCCGGCAAATGCGCTTTGTCACGAAATAAGCGTCCGTCCTCATCATAATTTTCATAGAATTGTATGACGTTTTCCATAATTATCCGCTCCCCCAAATATTTTAACTAACCGTTTTGTCTAACAAAACCTTCTTTTAAAACGGCTTTAACACTAATAATTATACCACAAACCCTACAAAAAAGCCAGCTTTTTTTTCATTTATTTGACATTTCAAACCCTCTCCCAGCGCGGGTTTGAGGCGGTTAGGACAGGACTTGAAAAACAATTCGAAATATATATTGACAATTAATATCACATGTAATATAATGCTTACACATGATATCATTACTTAAAGGAGAGATTCACATGGAAAGCTACGCGGAAAAATTTTACATTCAATACGAGTTGATTTGGCTAATCCCAAGCGTTGCCGCCGGATTGGCGGCGGTTGTGGTTATTGTCGCCCTAATTAAGTACGTAAGCAATGTACTTAAAGCAAGGGCGGAGAGCATTAACAGGCGCAAGTTTGACGAGCTGATAGCCGAACTTAGGGAGGACAACGCCCACATAAAAATAGAGCTTGCCGTTATGAGGGAAAGCCTTGACTCTATCAATAAGATGATGAAGGAGATAGGATAGTGTGGAAAATGACAGCTTGATTCTATCAAGCCACGAGGATTACACAAAGCTGTTCGACGCCCTCTCCCATCCCATGAGAATCAAAATAGCCGGCGTTCTATCGGAAAAGCGGAGATACGTCAGCGAATTGGCGAAAATCATGCACATGAGCAGGCCGCTTCTGTATATCCACCTCAAAAAACTGGAAGAAGCCGCCATTGTAACAGGCAGCTACGAAATATCCGAATCCGGGAAATCCATGAAGTATTACGCGTTAAGACCCTTCGCCGTCCGCTTAACGCCGGAGCTGCTGGCGGAGCTGTCAAAGACAATCCCTGTTGATTTAAAGAGCAATGATTAAGGCGCCTGCGACGCCTTCCTGTACTCGTCCGCCGTCATGCCCATAAGCTGCTTAAACACGGCGTTAAAGTACTTAACATCGTCATAGCCCACTTCCTTAGCCGCGTCAAGCACGCTCATGCCTTGCTTCTGCATCAGCGCCGCCGCTTTCTTTATCCTTAAATCAATGGCGTACTGGTAAATGTTCATGCCCTCCGCCTTGCGGAATATCTCCACAAGGAACTCAGGCGTCGCGCCAATCTGCGCGGCAAGGCTTGAAATCGGGATATTCCGCCCGTAATTCTCGTTGATATAATCCTTTACCTTCGCAACAAGCCGCGCGTTGTATTCCTCTTTAAGCTTAATAATGTATGAGCAGAAACTTTTAAGCGCCGTGTTCAGAAATACGTACGCATCCTCAAGATTATCCAGCGCGATGACCTCCTTGGACGGGAAAAACGTAGTAAAGCGGTCATCAATGTTCATGTTCTGCTCGCTGGCAAAACGGCTTATGCGGAACAGTATGTCCATAATAATCTTAGGGATAAGCTTATCCGGCAGCGGCCCGCAAGCCCTCAGCGCCTTGAAAATCCCCCCAAGCAGCTCCCGGCAGCTCTCGTATTCACCCGTAACGGCGGAATACACCAGCCGTTCCTCTTTTTCAAGGGGATAACGGTATGTGATATTGTTCATAGGCTCCACGAACTGAATCGGGATAACGGTGTTATAACCCATATAATGCCTGTAGCGCAGGGCCGATTCCGACTCCCTGTACGACACCGCAATATCGCGGACGTTATTGTAAACCCGTCCCAGCCCGATGGTTACGTTTGTCCTGGCCTGGTGCTGGATGTCCAAACGCAGCCCGTCGCAGAACTTTATCGCCTCAAGCAGGGGCAAATTGCCGCCCAGTATGACGGAAACGGTGTTCAGGCGGTTTACGACCGCGGCGCCGCTTCCGATGCGCTTCAAGCCCTCGTTGATTATAAGCAGAATCTTATAAACCAGCAGATATTTCTCCATCTCGTCAATCGTCAGAATTATTTTCTTGAAATGGTCTATCCTTACGGTAAAAACGCAGTATCCCGGGGTTAGGCGTATGTTGAAGTAATTAAGGCTTTGCATAATCTCCGATTCGTCGGTCAAATGCCCCTTCGTCAGGTTGTTCAAAAAGCGGTCCCGGAACATCTCAATATTATCATGGTACTGCTCCACCAGCTTCCTGCGTTCCGTCTCAACCCTCAGTATCTCCGCAAAAACCTTCAGCGCGTGGTGCAGGCTCTTCTCAAGGTCGCCCGGCTTGACCGGCCTGTAGATATAGTTGATAACCCCGTATTCCCCGGATTTCTCCATATACTCGGCGTCGTTGTAAGTCCCGTACAGGATAAACCTCTTGTCCGGGAAAAACTCGTAAACGTCGCGCAGCTTTTGCAACGCCCCGGTTCCAAGGAAATGAATGTCAGCTATAATAAGGTTAGGGTCCTGTTCCTTGACTTGGCCGATAAAATCCTTGTCCGGCGCCGCGTACCCGGTTATCTTAATATCCGGGAACGCCATTTTTATGTAAGTCCTGAAATTCCTGATGTTTTCCGCGTCGGAGTCCGCAAGCATTACTTTCAGCATCCCAATCCCCTCCACTGTTTACTATAACACACAATAGGGGCAGACACAAGGTCCGCCCCTATTGTTACGCATTATAATACATAAAACTCAACGGTTATGGTTCCGCTTTCGTTCCCCACACGTATAACAACCGGGAAATCATACGGGTTCTCAAACTTAAAATCCAGCTTACCCCTGTGCGAGGTCGTCGCGTCGCGCCCTTCCTCGATATAGGTTATGTCCAGCGAATGCGAATGCCGCTCAACAATCTCCATACCCGCCATTTCCGCCGCGTTATACAGCGTTGTGCTTACCTGGCATATCCCGCCCCCATAACCCTTGGTTTTCTCGCGGTTCAAGAAAACCGTGGCCTGCTTGTAGCCGTTTGACCTCGACGTCGAGCCAACCGTGTCATTAAATGAGAACGTCTCGCCCGGACGCACAATGACTCCGTCCACAGCCTCGGACGCAAGGCGGATGTTGTGGGAACGGCTCTTGTTATTCTCGTTGTATTCTGTCGAGAAAGCCGAAATGTGGCTGCCCGACGACTTTGAAAAATCCTTTTCGTTGGCCTGCACCTCAACCGTGCCAATGGGCTGCGCCGCGTTTCCGCCCTCCCCCGCCGCGCACCCGGATAAGAGCAAAACCGGTATTATCAGCAATACAAAACATTTTTTCATATAGGCACCTCACCATAATAATTGATTAGGGACTGTAAGTAAATAAGTTCCCTAAATTTAACGCAGGATTTTTGTCAAAATGCTAGGAAGCTTTGACCGCGTGTGCCCTAGGGCACAGAAGGGAGAAGCTGACGACGCAGTTTGGCAAAAAGACAAGTTAAATAGGGAAGTTATTTACGCACAGTCCCTAAGGGTATTTTGCGCAGAAAATCAATATAAATGCATTTTAACCTGTAACTTCGCTATCAAAACCGAAAACACGCACGAAAGCAGGCATACGGCGAAATAATGAATTAGATTATTAGTTACCAAAAGGCCGGTAAGCCCGGTAACCCGCGCCGCGCCGCGCACGGCTATAATAACAAGCGGATGCAGGATATAAATCCACAGCGAAACCGTACGCAGAACCGGCCTCGCTTTGCCGTTCCGCGTAAGCAAAAGGCAAAACAGGAAGAAAACGCACGGGATAAGCATCGCGTACATGCTGTCGTGGCGTTGCAAATCGAAACGGCGCAAGAGCGCGCCCTCCGCCAGCATAAGCAGCGCGGACGCGGCAAACCCGGCAGCGCTTAACCCAACACCGGGCCGCTTTGCCATTTTCGCCAAAAACGCCCCCATGGCAAGGAACACGGGCGCATAGAAAACCCCGTTGCGCGTATAGGATGACACCCTAAACAAAGCATCATAGGCCGCGCCAAAAAACGGAGCATTTTCTATAACGCCAAAATAACTGTCCCCAAACAAGCCGAAAACATACAACGCAAGCGATATGCCCAGGACAACGCGCAGCGTGAGCTTGCGTCCTAAAACGCAAAGTAACAGTACACCGATTATAGACGCGGGCAGATACCACAGATGATAGAAGGTCCCGTCAAATATAAGGTTCCTGGCTAAATTGACGGCAATATTCCCCTCCGAATAATGCCCGGCGTAAATACTGACAGGCAAGTACAGAACAGTCGCCCCTAAATACAGCAGCCCCGTCTTTTTCACCGCTTTCATCGGCGACGACAGAAAAAACCCCGTAGCCATCAGGAAAAACGGCACCGCTATCCGCGCGAAGACATGGATTACATAAAAATTCAAGTCACCGCTTATCCCGGACAAGGGATACGTATGTATGCCGGCAACCAGCAGCGCGGCAACCACCCTGAAACAGTCAATTGCGCCGTATTCCCCCTCAGGCTTCATTTCAGCCCACCCATTTAGTAATAATATACCCGTTCATATTATCCCCCGACACCGAAAACGGCACGTCGCTCTCCGTCTCAAACACCGTCTGCTCACTTCCCGCCGCAAGATAAGAGATACTGACGGTGGAACCGTCGAAATCAAATTTAAACGGCTTTTCCCCATACGGAAATTCCTTCATCAACAAATGATATTCCTCAAGGGTAACGCTCATTTCATGCATTATCTTCGCGTGGGGCGCGCCAACGTAACGGAAATGCCAAGGCTCGTGCGCAATGCCCGTTATTTTTTCCTTGCCCTCGGGATACCGTTCGATAAACCCGGCAACGGTGGCCTTCTCCCGGAAAGCCCCGCAATCCCCCGTGTACGGGAAATACGGCCTTATATCGTCTATATCCCGCTGTTTCAAGGCAAGGTCAACCGCAAGCCCCGTCTGGTGCTCGCTGTGATCCGGCAGCGCCACGTATTTCGCGGTAAATTCAAGGCCGTTGTCCGTCAGCGAATTTTCGTACAGCTTCGTCTGCTTTTCCTTGGAACGGTAGCCGCTTGTGGCGATTATCTTCTCCCCAAGATTCATATCCCTCATCAGCTTCTTTAAAACATTTGCCGCGCTCTTTTCAATCAGCACCTTGCCGTTATCGCCGACAGGCATCAGCCTATTCCCGCAATGCTCCGCGTATACCGGGCAATCCCTGTTCACAAGGATCAAGCTGCCGTTGTGGACGTCGTTTTTCGATAAGGAAACCGTTATCATGCGCCCACCGCCAGTTCTATCACCCGGTCCAGCACCTGCTCAAAGCTCATGCCGATGGCTTTCAGCATATTCGGCAGGCGGCTATGTAAGGTAAACCCGGGGATCGTGTTCGCCTCGCTGAAGTAAATCTCGCCGGACTTCGTCAAAAACATATCCACCCGCGCAAAGCCCGCGCAATCCAGCGCTTTGTAGACAACCTTCGCCGTATCCTTGATTTCCCCGGCCTTTTGCGGTGTTATACGCGCCGGCACATGTATGGACGACGTTTCAAGCGTGTACTTCTCCTTGTAATCAAAAAACCCGCCGGACAGCTCAATCTCATCCAGCTGCCCGATAACCAGTTCATCCTTGCCAAGCACCGAACATCCAATCTCAATACCGTCGATACATTCCTCAACAATGGCCCTGCTGTCGTATTCAAAGGCCAGCCTGAAAGCCCCGGGCAATTCGTTTTTATTTAACACCTTAGTAATGCCGAAGGACGACCCCGCCCTGACGGGCTTCACAAACAACGGATATCCCAGAGCGCCGGCCCGCTCCTCCGCCAAAACCTTATCATCGTTTTCCTCCGCCACAAAAGATTTCGGAATCCTGACACCCGCAACCCCCGCCAGCTTACGCGCCCTGTCCTTGTCCAGGCAAACCGCGGAGGAAAACGTGCCGCAGCCCACAACGGGTATGCCCGCAAGCTCCAGCAGCCCCTGAACCGTCCCGTCCTCGCCGTATTTTCCGTGCAGCACGGGCATAGCCGCGTCAAGCCTTACCTCCCGTACCCCATCAGCCGAAAACTCCAGCAAACCGCGCGTTTCGCGGCTGGGCGATATAACAGCCCTGGTGCAGTCGCCGGGATTGCACCATGTATCATCCTTAATTTTACCGGCATCGCCCGTAAACCTGAACCATTCGCCCATTTCTGATATACCTATCAAAACGGGCGTATACTTCCCCGTATCAAGATGCGTTATAACGGCATACGCGGATTGCAGGGAAACGCAATATTCCGGCGAACACCCGCCAAACAGCACGGCTATTTTTAACTTACTCACACTACCCACTCCTTCCGATTAATTTTACCAAAAAGGAACGGGCCGTTTCATAATACTCTATTGTTTAATTATTAAGAAAATATGAAGATTGGTTAAAAGCATGGCAGCTCTACCGTAAATATTATATACCCTCCATTGCTGTCCGCCCGTATATTCCCCCCATGCGCCGCGACAATCTCCTTCGCAATCGCAAGCCCCAGGCCCGCTCCGCCCGTATCGGTGGAACGCGCGGAATCCAGCCTGTAAAATTTATCAAAAATGGACGAAAGGTTCTCCGCCGGCACGTTCCCGGCGTTTTTAAACACAATTGCGACCATATCGCCCGACACCGCGGCCGATATATCAATAACGCTGTTATCCGCGCTGTACGCCACGGCGTTTTTTAATATATTCTTAAAAACCCGCGCCAGTTTGTCCGGGTCGCCGCCAACCGTCAAATCCTCCGGCGCGCTGAGCTTTATCTGTTTCCCCTTTAACGCGAGCAGGGGATGAAACTCCTCCGTCATCTGCGCCAGCATATAATACAAATCGATATTTTCCTTAGACAACGTTATGGATTGCAAATTATACCGCGTAATGTCAAAAAACTCGTCCACCAGCCCCTCAAGCAAACTGGCCTTTTCCAGCGTGATGCCGATATACTTGGCCTTTTGTTCAGGCGGCATGTCCGGCGCCTCGTCCAGAAGGCTCAAATACCCGATAACCGAGGTAAGCGGCGTCTTAATATCGTGGGCAAGGAACATAACCACGTCGTTCTTGCGCGCTTCCGCCAATTTCGCGTCTTGCTCGCGCTTCTCAAGCTGGTGTTTTATGGTTTTAATCTTGCTCTCCATCGAAGCCATTTCATAGGACAGCTTAATCTCGCCGCCATTGTCCTTAACAAGCGCGTCCAAGCCGTCGCTTATCTCATGGAAATACTTGGCGAACTGCGACAAAAGCGAACCGGATAAAACAACAAAAAAACCCGCCACGCACGCAAACGTTAGAAGATCAATATTACGGCGGATATTACTCCAATAAAACCTTTGCGCGTAATCGAAAGACATATTAAAAAATCTCTGCATAACCGACACGATAATATCAGCCAGGTTGTTATTTCTGGCAATCACGCGCAGTAAAACAACCGTAATCAGCGCGATACCGGTAATCAGCGCGATCCTCCAGTATATCTTCCGCTTAAAGGCCGTATAATCCTGCTTTTGCCCCCGCCTATTTCTCAATTTTATAGCCGACCCCCCACACCGTCTTTATATAACGCGGATTATCCGGCGTATCCCCCATTTTCTCGCGCAGATGCCTGATATGCACGGTTATCGTGTTGTTGCTCTTCGTAAAATACTCGTCGCCCCAAATCTTGTGGAACAGCTTTTCGGCGCTGACAACCGTCCCCTTATGCTCGCACAGTATCCGCAGTATCGAAAACTCCGTCGGCGTAAGGGACAGCGGCTTCTCGTTCAGCAAAACCTCCCGCGTGTTCACGTTTATGACAAGACCGGAATGCACAATCACGCCGCTGTCACCCGGCGCTCCCCCGCTGTATTTCTTGTAACGGCGAAGCTGGGCCTTGACCCGCGCCACCAATTCCAGCGGGCGGAACGGCTTTGTAATATAGTCGTCCGCGCCCAGCGTAAGCCCGGTAATCTTATCCGTCTCCGCGTCCTTGGCGGTCAGCATTATCACCGGATACGTATGCTTCTCGCGTATTTTCTGGCAGATGGCAAGGCCTGTGGAATCGGGCAGCATAATGTCCAGAACCGCAAGGTCAAATTCCTCCCTGACGATACGCTCCAACGCCTCATGCGCGGTATAATATTTAAAAACGGTGTAGTTTTCGTTCTGTAAATACAACTCAACCAAGTCCGCAATCTCCCGCTCATCCTCAACTATCAGTATCCTTTCCGAAATCGCAAGCGCCTCCCTTCAATAAAACCGATTTCAAGACCCCTGCGGCACGGGGAATAGCTCCCGCCTCAGCTTTACACGTGCAAAGCCTTATCCCCCCGCTATGCGCGAAGCCATCAATATAAAACGTATCCGTACCCATCGTCAGCAAACCGCTCTTTTTAAGCTTTTCAACCAAAACATCCGGCGGCGCGTTTCCCGTATCAATGCAGGCAAAGATACCGGAAGCGGGCACATAGCAGTTGAAATCCCTCAATTCGCCGCGTAAAATGTCCATTTTATTCTTATAATAAGCCCTCGTCCGCTTCACATGCGGCCCGTACATACTGCTGCGCAGGTAAATCTCCAGCGCGCCCTGAGAAAAGACCGACGAATTAAGGTCTATGGCGTTTTTCCTTTTAATGAACTCATCCTGTATCCGCGCGGGGATAACAGCCGCCCCCAGCCTAAGCCCCGGCAGCAGCGTCTTTGAGAAGCTCTTGACATAAATAACGTTACCGTCCGTATCAAAAGCCATATACGGGTCGTTTTTAGGATTTGTTTCCAAATCAGCCAGGTAATCGTCCTCAACGATATACGTATCATACTTCCTCACCAAGCGCAGAATCTCTTTCTTCTGCCTGTTCGTATACGAAAACCCGGCGGGGTTCTGAAACCTTGGCATCAGGTAGAGGAATTTTATGTCCTTCCGCGCAAGAATCCTTTCCAATTCCCCAAGGTCAAGGCCGTCCTCCGTCCGTTCAATGCCTGTAACCGGAATTTTATTCAGCCTGATAATATCCAGCATAACATTATAAGTCGGCTGCTCAACAAGGACGGCATCGCGCCCGCTGCGGAAATCCATCGCCGCAAGGATATACAGCGCCTGCTGCGCCCCCGTGGTAATGAAGATATCCCGTTCCTTCGCGAATATCTGATGGTTTTGCAAATGCTTTGCAAGCGCGGCAATCAGCTCCGGCATACCCTTCGCGGGGGAATATGTGAACAGCTTGTTTTCGTAAAGTGAAATGGCCTTTTCCATGCAATGATGGAAATCCTTGTACGGATTGATCTCAGCCGCGGGGTTTACCGAGAGCATGTCAATGACGGACGGCTCTTGGAGGTCGGGACAGGCGGATTTCACCACGTAATACCCGCTCTTGGCCGCCGAGTAAATTAAATGCTCGGATTCAAGAAGCCTGTACGCGCGTATTACGGTATCCGCGTTAAGGGACATCTCATCGGCCAGCGACAATATGGACGGCAGCTTGCTTCCGGCTTTATAAACGCCGCGCAGTATTTTGTCCCTGATAATATTTGAAACATTTTCGTATTTATAGCGCGCCATGCCCAAGCCCCGAATCTGTACCGGTATAGATGCCGTTTTCATTAATTGAACGGCGCTCCGCGTACTGTTATCATAAAGCATATCACATGATTTTTCAATATTAATTAATACCATCTTGCAATCTTAGTGATAGTTAATTGCAACATGGTATAAGGGGGATGTTTCCATGATCCAATTGGACGAAAGCAAGTATGAAATCCTGCTGTCACCGTTAAAGCGCGTCGGTTTCAACACATTTTTCGCGCGCTCTGTTATCGCCGGGCATGCGGAGGGCAAGGTCTTTGTTGATTCGGTAAATAATCCCAAATCATTTTATGCCGTCCATTCCTACGGAAAGATGTCGCTGCTTTTCGGGGATGCCGGGAATGAGCGGTTTAACAATGAACTCACCGCCTATTTCGGGCAAAAAAACAGGCGGGACGAATGGCTTCAAGCCCACCCAAGGGCATGGGACGCCTGGCTGGACGGTTTAGCAAACGCAAAAAAAGCGGTTCGTTACAGCCGCTTGAACTTTGCGTTTGACAGAGAGGAATATAAGAAAAATAACCATGAAATAAACTTGAACGATTATTCAATTATCCCCACAACCGCCGATATGTTTAACTCCATTGACGGCTCGGTAGTCCCCAAGGCGTTTTGGCGTGATGAGCGTCTGTTTTCACAATACTGCGCCGGCTTCACGGCTATGGTTAACGGCAAACCGGCTGCGACGGCGTTCACGTCTTATCTGCATGACGGCTGTCTGGAAATAGGCATAGAAACGGCGGAGGGGCACAGAGGCAAGGGACTGGCCCGCGCCGTATGCATGGCGCTTATCAATTACAGCCTTGCGAATAATCTGGAACCCGTATGGTCTTGCCGCCTGGAAAACGCGGCTTCGGTTAACCTGGCGAAAAAGCTTGGATTCCGGGAAAGTTTGCGCTTACCGTATTATCACGTTCCGGCGCAGATTTGAGCAGACACAGTCAAGCAAACGCGTATAATCCGTGTTATACTGCTCTTAGGAGGGGATGGTATGCACGCATGGGAATCCATTCAGAAAACGCTTGATTATATCGAGGATAATATCAAAGCGGAAATCAGCATTGAGGAGTTAGCGGATATTGCCGCTCTGTCGTTGTTTTACTATCAGCGTCTGTTCGCCCGGCTTGTAAAAAAGCCTGTCCGCGAATACATTAAGCTGCGCAGGCTGGCGAGGGCCGGCAAAAGCCTTGAGGACAAGAACCGCCGCGTTTTGGACATCGCGCTTGAATACGGCTTTAACTGCCACGAGACGTTTACGAGGGCCTTTAAGGACGCCTACGGGTTCAGCCCATCCGAGTACCGCGACAACCCGGTGCCGCTCAACAATTTCAACAAGCCCGACCTGCTGCTGGGTTATGTGATGATTGACGAGGGCGTGCCGCTTATCAGCGAGGGGATTGTACTCGAAATCAACCGGAGGGTATTGGAAGAACCCATTGATTTTCTCGGTATTGTGGGGCATATTAACATTGACGGGCAGATTCCCGCCGGCGAGGTAACCGGTGTGGATGAGCCCGGCGCGGTATGGACGCGTTTTCATGGGGAGAAGCACCGGATAAACCGCAAGCCCGAAGGACGCGAATTTGGCATGTCGTTTATGGGCGACGCGCCCGAGGGTTGTTTCAGCTATTTCGCGGGGGCGGAGGTTGAACCGGGCGCGGATCACGGCGGTTTCCATCCGTGGAGGCTTCCCGCGCGGGAGTATATCGTCTGCGGATTCGAGGCCGAGGATTTTGAGAAGCTTGTCACGGACACGCTGTATAAGGCGATGAATTACAGTTACGCTTGGATTGAAAAACACGGTTTAGAAATTGACTTCTTCTCCGCCGAGTTTTATTACAAAAACCCAGCCGATACCGCCTATATGGAATTATGGTATCCGGTAAGCGCGGCGAAGCGTACGTAGGGTTGGGGGCAGACACAAGGTCTGCCCCTTCATCTTTGTGAATTTACGGCAGAACCTTCCCGGCCGCCATATACAGGCGGTACCATTCTTCCCTTGTAATTGTAATATCCGCCGCTTTGGATATGGCTTTCAAGCGGTCAAGCTTAGTTGTCCCGACAACCGTTTGAATCCTTGCCGGATGGCGCAGTATCCACGCCGTTACAACCGCGGAATCCTCCGCGCCGTATTTTTCCGCCAATGCATTAATCTCTTTATTCAATTCGGGGTATTTCCCGCTTCCCAGGAACACTCCTTCAAACATGCCGTACTGGAAGGGCGACCATGCCTGAATCGTGATGTTATGTAACCGGCAGTATTCCAACACGCCGCCTTCCCGCACCGCCGCCGCGTCAGACCCGATATTGACGTTCAGGCCCGAATCAAACATCGGGCAGTGGGCGATGCTCAGCTGCAGCTGGTTAATAATAATTTTACCGCCGCAGTATTTGTTCAGCAGGGCAATCTGCCCGGGGTTATGGTTGCTTACGCCGAAATACTTAACCTTTCCCGCTTTTTCAAGCAGCTCAAAGGCTTCCGCCACTTCCTCCGGTTCCATAAGTGTATCGGGGCGGTGCAGCAAAAGGATATCCACATAGTCGGTTTGCAAGCGTTTTAAGCTGCCGTCCACGGAGCTGAGGATATGCTCCTTGGAATAATCGTAGCAAAGGCTCGGTTTGATGGAGCACTTGGTTTGAATGACCATCTTTTCCCGTATGGCCGGGGTCATACCCGCGGCTTCCGCAAAAAAGGACTCCGACTTGCCGCCGCCGTAAATATCCGCATGGTCAAAGAAATTAATACCCAAGCCGCAAGCGCCGAGGATTAAATTATTTGCCTCTTTTTTATCCAGTTCCGTAATACGCATACATCCCAAGGCAATTTCCGGTACGTCAATCTTTCCGCCGATGCTTATTTTTCTCATGGCTCTCCCCTTTTCAAAATGTGCTGCATTTATCTTACCCTTTTACATCGCCCCCTGTCAATCCCTTCTCTATCGGATACCAAATTTCCATAATGGAGCCCGCCTCGTTTCCGTTAAAGCGTTCATCATAAAACTCCACGCAGTAGTGGCGGTTGTCCAAAAGCCTTTCGGTATAACCCTCGCCGTTTGACGCAAGCCATTCATACATGGCCTCGTTTTCGCTGTCATAGCCGTTCGCGGGGTATACGTCAAAGGACGCGTAAGCCGACGCGGGGATTTTGAATACAGTGTATCCGTCATCAACCTGCTCGTCTGAAACGGCATACCCCGTATAAACAACGCATTTTTCGCCGTCATGCAGCCTAAACTCGTACCCGTTGTCAGACAGCTTATTCCTCAGCGGCTTTTCCCCGTTCAGCTTTTCAAATGCCTGCCAAACCTCAAGCGTATTAAAACCGTCGCCAACCGTACAGGCTATTATAATCTCGTTCCTTTTAATGATTTTCGGGTTCACAAAGACTCCTCCTCTTATTCTGTTGGTAAATTTCATAATCATTTCGTCCACAGTTACAATGACGGGTACGAATTCCTGCCTGCGGTATTCGCTTGGCGGCAATCCGTAGGCGCCGCGGAACGCCCGTGAAAACGCCTGCGCGGAGCTGTACCCGCAATCCAGGCCGACGCCAAGTATAGATTTGTCCGTATCCGCAAGCTGGATACACGCGCGCATTAAACGCCTGTCGCGTATATACGCCGTTATTGCCTTACCCACGATAACCGAAAACATCCTGTGGAAATAGTACGGGGAAAAGTGGAAGCGCCTCGCCAGCGTTTCAAAGCTCATCGGCTCGTCCAAATGACTGTCGATGTACTCAAGCGCGTTCTTTATATTATCGAAATTACTCATAACCTTCCTCCCGTATACGGTTATACAGCCGCTGTATGAGTATTATATCAGGTGATTACATAGGAGTCTTAACAATTCTTGCCTAATAATTTCTTACCCGGAAAGCAATTTAATAAACGCGGCTTCAAAACACATGTCGTCTTCTTTCGTGCGCTTGGCCGGGCCTCTCGTTCTGCCGCCGCCCCTGCGCGCCCTCTGCCCTATATGCCGCTCCAGCAAAAGCCTTTCGATGTTCCCGTCCGTATAAATCAAACCATTCTGATTGACGGCCCTCGCGCCTTTGCCCAGAGCCATAGCCGCAAGCCCGTAATCCTGTGTCACCACGATATCCTCACGAAAAAGCAGGCCAATCAAAGCGAAATCCACGCTGTCGGCCTGCTTGTCCACCGTTATTATCGTGCTGTACCCGTCGTTCAGCTTATGCGAGGTGTCCGTTAGCATAATAACGGGGATATCCCGCTCCTTCGCCAGCCGGACGATTATATGCCTGACGGGGCACGCGTCGGCGTCAACTAATATACGCATTATATTACCTGAACTCCTAATTTATTTCTTTATCTAAGCGCGGGTTCCAGCAGCGGGTATGTATTGATTTCCGAATTCCCCAGCGCTGAAATGACGGTCTTATTCCCGGGGACATAGGCGGTAAAAAAGTCAACCCCGGAATCCCCGCCCACGGCAAAGTAAACAGCGCCGTCCTCCCGGCCATTAATATACACGCCAAGTCCGTAATAACAGCCGTCATCATCCCCGTTCCTGCTTACATGCGGCTTCAAAAAAACTTTCGTCATTTCCTCCGAAAGAACCTTGTTTGAAAAGACCGCGCGCCACAGCTTGTCCAAATCATCCGCGCAGGTGAACAACCCGCCATCGGCTCCGCCTATCACAGGCATGTTAAAGATGTTTGTCCGCCATTCCCCGTTTTCATCCCCCATATATCCCAAGGCGGTATTGGCGGGCAGCGCATCCATGCGGTAAAAGCCCGTATGCGCAAGGCCGCAGGGCGCAATTACGGCATCGCGTACATACTGCTGATAAGAAAGCCCGCTTACCGCCTCCGCCACCAAGCCCAGCAAAACATAACCGGCGTTCGAGTATCCAAACCGCGCCCCCGGCTCAAACTTAGGCGGCAGCGGCGTAATCATGGGCAGATAATATTCAAGCCGCTCCCATAAATACACAGGATACCGGTTATACAACATTTGCAGCTGCCCCATGCTGTCCTCGGTTTCCTCGTCAATATAATCGCCGATGCCGGACGTATGCGTCAGCAGATGGAAAACAGTCACCCTCTCGTCAATCCGCCCCAGGTCAAAACGCAGTAAATCGCATATCCTGCTGTCAAGCGTCAGTTTTTTATCGTCAATAAGCTTACACACGGCCAGCCCCGTAAACATCTTGGTGCCGGAAGCGATGCCAAAAGCGGTATCGCGGTTATTCAAGAGACTTTCGTTCCTGTTGCGGAACCCCCGGCATTCCTCAAATACCACGCCAAGCTCGTTCCTGGCTGAAAACACCCCGGAAAAGTTTTTTGCATTATGCCATTCGTTCCATATTTGCGCTATATCCATAAAATCCTCCGTTTATTTATCAAACTTCATATCCTTTAAAGCCGCGAAGGGACTATCCTTATCGCCGCTTTTCCGCTTGTTTTGATTTTCGAGAAATGCCTGCAGCTCCCTCTTGTTCATGCCGTCGCTTTTTTCGCGCCGCCGTTCGCTGAATGACAGGTTCACGCGCGTATTGCATTCCCTGTCCTGGCAAACCAGCATTTCACCCTTCTTTCCCTTCACTATAAGCATAAACTTGCCGCAGCCCGGGCATTTGTCCCTTGTCATGTTATCATGTTTGAAGGTTTCGCTGCTGGCCTTGATTTCCTTTATGATTGCGGCTGTGTATTGCCTGATTTCCTGTATAAAAGCTTCCTTGCCAAGTTTCCCTTTGGAAATCGCCGAAAGCTTCTGCTCCCAAAGCCCCGTAAGCTCGGGTGACTTCAAATCCTTAGGTACAAGCGCAAGCAATTGCCGCCCTTTAGATGTTGAAAAAATCTCCTTGCCCTTTTTCTCAATCAAAAAGTTATCGAACAGCTTCTCAATAATATCAGCCCGCGTCGCGACAGTCCCCAAACCGCCGGTTTTCTCAAGCGTCTCCGCAAGTGCCTTATCCTTTGTATCCATATATTTGGCGGGGTTTTCCATAGCGGATAAAAGGCTCGCGTCGTTAAAGGGAGGCGGCGGGCTAGTTTTGCCTTCGGTCAGCTTAATGCCTCGGATGTTGATTTTATCGCCGTTTTTGAACTTAGGCAGGGTTTGCGGCGGCGCTTCATCCTCTTCATCATCCGTATCGCCGCCCTTGTACACTTCCTTGAATCCCTGCGAAAGGACAACCTTCCCGCTTGCCGTAAAAACCTCATGCCCTATCTTAAACCTTACCGCCGTCTGTTCATACTCGAAAGGCGGGTAAAACACGGACAGGAAGCGCGTTACAACCAAATCGTAAACCCTCCACTCCCTATCGCTTAATGAAACCGCGCTGACGGCCTGTTCTGTGGGGATTATGGCGTGATGGTCGCTGAGCCTCGCGTCGTCAACGAAATTAGCGTTGGCGCGTATGGGCCCGCGCAGGATCTGCGCGGAAATACGGGAATGCTGTTTTGCGCTGCATGCCTTCACCCTGTCATTAAGGGTCGGGACGATATCCGATGAAATATAGCGCGAATCCGTGCGCGGATATGTCAGGGCCTTGTGTTCCTCGTAAAGCTTCTGCATGAGCGCCAGAGTTTCCTTGGGCGAGTAACCAAAACGTTTGCTGGCATCGCGCTGCAGCTCCGTCAGGTCATAAAGCTTAGGCGGATATTTTTTCTTAACGGTTTTATCCACGCCGATTACCGTTGCTTCCCTCTGTCCCTGCAACTGCTTTAAAATCCCGTCAATACGCTCCTTCTCAAAACATCTCGCCGAACCGCCCTTATCCGACCAATTCATCGCAAAGGTTCCGGCATCCGCCGCAAGTCCGTAAAAAGCCTGCGGCACAAACCTGCGTATCTCTTCCTCGCGCTTAACGATAATCGAAACCGTCGGCGTCTGCACCCTTCCAGCCGAGAGCGGGCTGTTAAACTTCGTGGTCAGGCAGCGCGTGGCGTTTATGCCCACCAGCCAATCCGCCTCCGCCCGCGCCTTTGCCGAATCGCAGAGGTCCTTGTACAGCTTGCCGTCCTTCAGCCCGGCGAAGCCCTCGCGAATGGCTTTATCCGTGACGCTGGATATCCACAGGCGCTTTATCGGCTTGTTGCAGCCGGCCTTCTCAATGATCCAGCGCGCTACAAGCTCGCCCTCGCGCCCGGCGTCCGTGGCGATAATTATGCCCGACACGTCCTTGCGGTGTAAAATGTCCCGTACCGCGCGGAACTGCTTTGAAGTCTGCGGAATGACGACAAGCTGTAACTTTTGAGGCATAATGGGCAGATGGTCTATATCCCAATTCTTATATTTTTTATCGTAGTCCTCCGGCTCCGCCAAAGTAACCAAGTGCCCAAGCGCCCACGTAACCACATACTGCGCACTCTCCAAAAAGCCGCTCCCGCCGTTCCTGCAGCCGAGAACCCTCGCTATATCCTTGCCAACCGACGGTTTTTCGGCAATAATCACTGTTTTCATAATTAATCACCCACAAAATGGCAGGGGCGACCTGAGGTCGCCCGTTTGTCTTAAGCCTGCATTTTCGCTTTATTGTTATAAATAATTTTACGGATGCTTGCTTCCGATAAACAGAAGTCCTTGATAAGCTCGTTTATGGTGGCGCCGTTGTTGTAGCAGTTTATTATTGATATATTTCTTGAATAAACCTCTTCACGCAAGCCGCTTAACTGCCCCCAGGAAGCTTTCACTTCGTCTTTCTTAGGTATGTACAGCATTTCGCCGCACAAATGTTTCTGGACTTCTTTCAACAGCTCAGGCGGAAGAACATCCCTTCCGTTTTTGTATTTCAAAAATGAAAACCTCCTTAAAAATACGAGTAGTTTGCGCTTTAATTTCGATTTTCATTTTCACACCTCCTTTCTATATTCAAAAAACCAGCGAATGTGTCAAACAGATTACAACTTAGTGACAACTGTGTTACAGAGCATGTTTCAATGAAATCGGCGGGGCAAAAGCCCCGCCTTGCCCCTTTTAGGTTAGGACAAAACCACCCTATTCTTAGTCAAACCCACATCATCTCCTTTCGTTTTAGATTTAAGGGTTTTGCCTTGACCAGCCGTGAATGGACTCCATCACGGACTAATCGCGGCAAATACATTTTAAACCATCTCTAAGGAGATTGCAACATAAAAATTGTTTTATACTAATTATTACCATCCGAATAAAGTAAACGGAACTCTATCCCTATAAAAATTTATCGCCGCAAACACGTAATCGACCGTATTAACAGGCAGGCTATCAATATCGGCCCAGATAAGCTCATCGCATTTTTCAGGCTCCGTATTCTTAACGCACCCGCTCCATTTATCGCAGCTAAAGAAATAATCAATTCTTTCCTCGGTTTCCTTTTTTCTATGCATAACCTGCACAATTTCAAGGTTTTCCAGAAGTATATCAATTCCCGATTCTTCTTTGGCTTCCCTTGTCATCGCGGTAAAAACATCCTCTCCGCCGTCCAGATGCCCGGCGGGCACGCTGTAATTTCCATCCTCATAGCCCGTATTAAACCGTTTTAAGAGTAAAATTTTATTTTCTTTCAATAAAAATAAATGAACCGCCACAGGTAAAACCGCTCTTGGCAAACCGCGCACTCCTCTTATGTTAAAATCTTATCAAACCAACCAGACCCGCAAGCATAATTGCAACCGCGTCCACAAGGAAATAACCGAAGATGGGAGAAAAATCAATGTAAGAATTTGCGCCGCGAACGGGCGACCGCTGCAGCATATTTCGAAGCGGCCCGAGGATAGGTTCAGTCAGCGCGTGTACAAACGAAAAAATCTGTCCGCCAACGCCAAACCCTCCGCGGGCGCGAAAAAACCACGACATAATTATGCGCGCAAAGAACAGAAGCTTTATAACCCGGGCAAATACAAAGATAACCTCTTGTATGAAATAGCCGCCGCCGGACATATTCCCTACCTAAGCCCCGTTTTGAAAGTGGGAAGGAAGGTGGCGAATTCCATCGCTTCTTCGATGTCGTTCTCTATTTCCCAGCCCTTAGGCGCAAATACGAATGATTTGGGGGAGGCGCTTTCAATGGTGCCGTCGATAGCGTGGGTAACGCCCGAAAGGAAATCGACAATACGCTGCGCCATATCATGCTTCACATCGTCAAGTATAACATATATCTGGCAGTTGGCTTTAAGCTTGTCGCTTATAATGCAGCATTCGTCAATAGACCGGGGTTTTGTGATGTATGTTTTCCGCTTCTGCGGGCCCGAGTCGATATGGCGTATTTTTTCCCCTCTGGCAGACCACGGCGTCTCCAAACCCAGTTCCTTAGCTTCGCCGTGCATAATCGTGAAACGCCTGGTTTCGTCAAAATACGACGCTTTCCTGTCAAAGTCCGCATCCCTGGCGTCCTCTTCGTCACTATAATCCTCGCCGTATCCGTCCTCGCCATACTCCGGGCCGTACTCGCCCGCTCCTCCGCCGCCAACCCTAAGCGCAAAGTTGTTCACGCGGTCGGCAAGACTCTTAAAAAATCCCATTTAAATAGCCTCCGTTCTATTTATTTATAATCATATTTACTTAAATATAATCCCTCGCGCCGAATATAGCCGTACCGACGCGTACCATCGTCGCGCCCTGTTCCACTGCCACCTCATAGTCCAGCGTCATCCCCATTGAAAGCACGCCGAGCCTCTTCCCATTACGGAAAAGATTGCCGTTTATGTCATTTAATATATCAGCCATTTTCTGGAAATGCGGTCTGTTTTCTTCCGGATTATCCACAAAAGGGGCCACGCACATCAACCCCCGTATGTTTATATTTCCAAACCCCAAAGCGCCGCAGACGAAATCAAAAACCCGCTCCGGAAATATCCCGTATTTCGATTCCTCCTTCGCGATGTTTACCTCAACCAGCACATCCATTACCTTGCCAATTTCAGACGCCTGTTTATCAATCAACGCCGCAAGCTTCATGCTGTCAACGGAATGGATCATGTCCGACGATGCCACGGCATGCTTAACCTTGTTGCTTTGTAAATGGCCGATCATGTGCCAGCTTAAATCCGGCAGCGTATCCGCCAGCGCTTCCCTCTTTGCCAAAAGCTCCTGCACCCGGTTTTCGCCCGCAATATTTATACCGCCCCGCGCCATCTGGATTACACTGTCCGGCCCAACCGTCTTGGTAACGCCTATAACAGCAACATCCTCCGGCTTCCGCCCCGCCCGGAGCGCGGCCTCCGCCACTTTGTTCAAAACAATCCGCGCGTTTTCCGCTATACCCATAAAACGCTCCTAATAAATCATCTGGTTTTCCACCACATTGGACGCGTCGGACACGATACGGTCCTGTACGCGCACCCCCGGGTTTCTGGCGGGGTCTATGATGGTGAAGTTGACGTTTTCAAAAACGTCGCCGGAAAGGATAATGCGCCTGAACACAGCCATCCCGCTGTTGGTGACATAAACGCCTTTTATTTCCTCCGTTTGCGTAATCATGCGGGTTTCGCCGATTCTGTCCGGCACGATAAGTATATCGTAAAGGTTGATATCGTTAAGTTCCGCAATAATACTCACAAAATTATTATCCGATCCGAATGTTGTAAGCGGGATCTGATCATAACCGCCCGTCCCGCTGTTGAAGCGCAGCACCGTTCGCAGGCCGTTTACAACGGTTATGCATTCCTCCGGTATCCTGTATAGCGTCTTGCTGACGATCGCCGAGTTCGGGATTTTCAACCCCTCGGTTAACCCTTCCTTAATCTTAAAACTGACGGCGCGTCGGTCAAGGAAGTTTGTCACATGGCGGTTCACGCTTAAAACCACATATGCCTCGCCCGTTTGGCGGTCTGTCTCCAGTATGAAAACACTCGTCTCCAGCGCGCCGTAATAACCGCTGCCGTCGTCAACATATATAGTGCGCGGACGTCCTGCCGCCCAGCCGTCAACCTGATCCAGAGGCAGATAAGCCGCTATGTACCACTCGTTCGAGTTTACCGTCTTAAACACCGGGTCGCCGGGATAGACGACGGAAGGAATGTAGATATTATTGAAATCGACGTCTGTAAGCGTTTCCTCCTTCGTCAAAACCCTGAGCCTTGCGGTTGTCAGGATTTCTTCGAACCCATCCGTTTTATAGCTGATTGTACCGGACGCCCTCACGCGCATTTCGCTTATCGCCGCGCCAAGCTGGTTCTGGAAGATATCGCGTTCGGTGGACAGTGTCTTCAACGCGCCCTGGCTTTCGTTAAACAGCAGTTCGTTGCGGTGGCTTATCAGTTGGTCAACCCTATGCGTCAGGGTATACATGGCCTGTGTGTCCAGAGCGTTGATGGAAAGCGCTGTATTATCCACAGCGCGTGTCAGCTGCGTGCCTATGCCGCGTATCTCGTTTTCCACGGCGGAGCTGAAATTGCGCCCCGCCTGCGCGCGCAGTATGTTTTCCTCTATATTCAATATGGTTTCAATGTGCCTGCGCACGGTTTCCTCGTCACGGACGCTTGCCGCCGGGTTTCCCGCGCTTATCCTTTCCTTGTCCTGCCTGTAATACATTACGCGCCCCTGCGCGTCGGCCCTGTAGACGGTTTCGTCCCGTACAATGACGCCCGTGAAAACAACGACGGGTTCAATACTGCCGAAAACAACCACGGTTTCCGGCACCTTTTCCCGTGCCAGAAACGTATAGATATAGCCGCTGAGATACACTACAAGCAGGATCAGCATAAAACCCAGCAGCACGCCGCCGTCGTTGTAACGCCGCTTTTTTTTGCGCGGGCCGTTGTCATCAAGCACGCTGTAGCCCTGTTTTGAAACCCCGCTTTCGGCGTAGCTCCTCTGTTTTACGCGGTACTCCGCCATCTTACATCAAATCCTTCAACTCTATCCTGCCCAGTGTTTCGCCGACGGGGTCGCGTATGATCAAATCGGCGCGGTAATCGAGGTTTGTCTCGGTTTTATTTATTATTACAATATATCTTCCCCTAAAGTAGCCTAAAAATCCGGCGACCGGATAAACCTGCAAGCTTGTACCTGCCACGATAAGCATGTCCGCCGCGGCTATGCGGTTCACCGCCGCGGAAATGGCGTTATGGTCAAGTTCCTCACCATACAGCGTAACCTTGGGGCGTATAATGCCGCCGCATTCGCAGCGGGGAACGCCCGTGCTGTTCAGCAGCGCCTCCGTGCCGTATTTCATTCCGCAAGCCATGCAAAACCCTTGGCGAATGCTCCCGTGCATCTCAATAACGTTTTCCGATCCGGCGGCTTGGTGCAGCCCGTCAATGTTCTGCGTTATTACGGCGGCAAGCTTTCCGGCGCTTTCAAGCTCCGCTAGCTTCAAATGCGCCATATTCGGCTTTGCGTCCATGTAGACCAGCCTTTTCCTGTAGAAATCAAAAAAATGTTCCGGCTGGGATTCAAGGAAGCCGATGGATATAATTTCCTCCGGCGGGATACGGTGGCCTTTTTCCGTGTAAATACCTTTGGAACTGCGGAAATCGGGTATACCGCTCTCCGTGGACACCCCCGCCCCGCCGAAGAAAACGGTGGAGGAGCTTGATTTTAACATCTCTGTCAGTGTTTTAACGGCATCCATAATCAATTCCTGCCATGAGGCAACACGCGCCTTGTGTCAATTTCGTACGAATTTTTATCCGTAACGACAAAGGGCAGCTCACGCGAACGCAGCGTCGCCTTTATAAACATATTTATGGCGGTGGTGATGTTCATGCCCGTATTATCGCAGAAAATGTCGAATTGTTTCTTGGTTTCCTCGTCGAGACGTATAGTAACATTAACCGATGCCATGCACATACATCCCCTTTATTGATTTATAAAAATAAAAAGAAACAAAAAAAACATATATAAATCAAGTGCAGATTATCCATCTGCACGTAATTATACATGCAATCCTGTGCAATGTCAATGGTTATTTACAAATTTATTACAATTTTACAACAAATTTCTACGTTCCAATGCGGACGTGATTTTCTTGCCGTACGGCAGCAAACGAATATCATCTTTTTCCAGGCCTCTGAATTTAACCATAAAGAACAGATAAGCCGCGAAACCGGCTGCTATGGCGCATAATGTCGAAACGGTGTTTCCCAAACCGATTAATGTTGAACCCCTGTAGATTGCAAAGCATAGCACTCCCATTATAACACTGGACAAAACAGGTTTCAACATCAGCTTTTTAAATTGTATGCGGATTCCCGCTTTCTTTTTTAACCAGTACCAGTTTATTGAAGCCGCCGTTATATAGCAAAGCGACGTACCGATAACCGCCCCCCTTATATTTATAAACGGCAATGGTATCAGGAACTGGTTGGCGGCAATTTTTACAAACGAACCGGCCAGCGCCGCCAAAACGGGGATTTTCAAATACCCCGTGGCCTGGAGCGGCCCGGTCAGTATCTGGTTTAGCGCCATAAACACAACGTTTGCCGCCCCGATTTGTAATAGAAACCCGCCCTCGGGAAATTGCCGGAAAAGCATGGCGATAATCGACGACCCAAGCACCAGCAGCCCTGCCGCCGCAGGCACGCAGATCAGCATTGTCATGCGCAGCGCGCTGTTTATCTTGGATTCAACGGCGGGCGCGTCCTTCTTCGCGTTTGACGACGATATGCTGGGTATGGATGCCAGCGAGAAAACCGCCGCTATTGAGATGGGCAAAGTAATCACATGCGAGTATTTACTCAAATACCCGAACATGATATCGGCCTCCGAAACAGAAAACCCGCCGGAAACCAATCGCGCCGTAACCATTGTTGCGTCAATGAGGTTTGTGAAGCTTAACACGGCTGTCCCGGCGATAATTGGCATGGCCGTGCGTATTATTAGCCAGGCGAGCTTACGTGTGCTTTCTTTCTTAGCCGTAACATTCTTAATCGCGGAAAACCGCGTTTTCTTCCGTATACTTCTTCTATTTAATAAATAATAAATGATTATGGTAAAAAGCCCAAAAACCGCGCCAACGCCCGTACCCGCCGTACCGCCCGCCGCCCCGAACGCCGCCGGGTCGGTATGCGCGGCAGCTAAACCCATAAAAGCCCCGGCAAGGACGACGCTGAACACCGCGTTAAATATCTGCTCAACTACCTGTGAAACGGCAGTCGGCACCGTTGTGCCAAGCCCTTGGAAATACCCCCGGAAAATAGCTATTATCGCGACGATAAAAACCGTAGGCGAAAGCGTCATCAGCGAATAATAGCTTCGCGGCGCGTTTATCGCCCCCGTAAGCCGCTCCGCGCCAAAGAACAGCACGCACATGCAAACCGCGCCAAAGCTGACCGCAATCGCCAGCGCAACATGGAACACGCGGTGCGCCTCGTCATGCCGGCCCAAGCTTGCGCGCTCCGCCACAAGCTTCGAGATCGCGGCGGGCATTCCGGCGGAGGACAAGATAATGAAAAATTGGTAGACGGAAAAGGCCCTGGAGTAAATACCGTTACCGTCGTCGCCGATCATATTTGTAAGCGGCAGTAAGTAGATAAAGCCTATAAACCGCGAAAGCAGCGACGCCAAAGCCAAGACCATCGCCATCTTCACGAAGTTGTTGCCGCTTTTATTATCCAGCATTCTTTAGCAACATCCTCCGTAAAACCGTTGTCAGAATAACGGTTATAATCAAAAACGACACAAACATTATTATTATAAAGGCCGCGATATCCATAAAAAACTGGTTCGGCAGCATATTTATCATCAGGCTGCTGCGCGGGTTAAACGTCCAATTATCAACGAAAAACATCTCGTGAAAAATCGTAAACGCGCGGTTAAAATTCAAGGCGATAAGCCCGCCAAGCACGGCAAACGCCGTCAGGCAAAACAGCGCAAAACCGCGCCAAAGCGCCAAAAGTTGCGGCACAGCCTCTTTCCTTCCCAGCAAAATACATACGGCAAGCGTAGCTAAGAATCCCCATCCTGCTATGTCACGCGCAAGCAGCCCGATTAAAAACAGCTCCAGCACGTCCTCCATATGCCCTATTTCATCGTTATTCACGTCACCGCTGAAAAACTGCCTCTCCTGCCCGTTGACAACAGCGCGGACTCCATGGAGCGAATCCAAATCACCGCGCAGGTAATCAATCAAACTCCGCGCGACATTGTGAAGGCTTTCCTCGTCCATCCTCAGCACCGCATACGTTTGATTCTTATTAAACTGGTAGCGGTAAAACCACATGTTCAGCGACGGTACCTGAATACTCACCGCAAGCAAAAAAACCGCCAAGCACAGCGCATTCAACGCGCCGGCAACTATCCGCGCTATCTTCATAAGCCGCTGGGCAAGGCAAGCTTACCCATTATCACGCCGCGATTGGCACCTGTTGCGCCGCGCATGTTGTTAGGCCGCGCGAACAGGAATTCATTGCCCAAGACCGCGAAAGCCAGCGCTTCCTTGGCATCCGCCGCCATGCTGTCCGTTTTATTGATTTTCCCCGGAAAAAGGTCCTCCAGGCAGCGCATTAAATACGCGTTTTTCGCTCCGCCCCCCGTTACCGTCACTTCATCGGCAGGCGTATCGTTAAAGTATGTCAAGGCGTACCAAAGCGCGTAAGCCGTGTGATTGGTCACCGTGGCAAGGATATCGGGGAAGCTTAGCCCCCATTCATTGCCGCGCCGCATGATCCGCTCGGCGAAACCGACGGTGTACAGCTCGCGCCCGGTGCTCTTTGGCGGTTTTATCATTATAAAGCTATCCGCGTCAGCCAGATACTCGCTGAATTTAAGGCTCTGAGCGCCCGTCTGCGCCAGGCTCCCATAATAGTCAAAATCTTCCAAGCCCTTGGTGTGCAGCCGCATCAGATTGTCGATGATAACGTTCCCCGGCCCGGTGTCAAAGGCCCGCACATCATCCGGCCCGCATCCGGCCGGCAGAACGGTCACGTTGCCAATTCCCCCCACATTGAATAACACACGGTTTTTTACAGAGTCCTTATATAACACATAATCCACAAACGGTACCAGCGGCGCGCCCTGCCCGCCGTAAGCCATATCCGAGGGCCGAAAGTCCCCAACCGCCGGTTTGCCCGTAACGGCGGCGATATCCGCCAGCTCGCCTATTTGCAGCGTGGCGCCAATCTCCGGCATATGGTACATCGTCTGCCCGTGAGACGAAACGACATCCACTGAATCCATATCAATGCCGCCGCTCTCCGCCGCTTTCAGCACAGCCTCCCCAATCAGTACGCCCAGCTTCTTATTCAGGCGGCAGATATCGGCGACGCTGCTGGTATCCTTGGAGCTGTTCATCAAAAGCTCCGCTTTCCACGCCGGGGTAAGCGGTATGGTCTGAAAATGCCGCAATTCCGCCTTTGTTTCCGTGCCGCTGCCGCTTATCGCCGCAAAAGCGACGTCTATGCCGTCAAAGGACGTGCCGGACATAACGCCGGCAAAAAGGCGGACGGGTTTATCCGTAATATCCTTAATGATACCATACATCAATATCTTCCTTTTGTGTTTTTTTGTGTTTTCTGTGGTTTGTATAAATATTTTTTATATAATCAGCTTAATCCCGCCAAGCTCAGCCCCGGCCCACTCGTTTCCATGTTCTTCCCAGTAAGCCTTCGCCGCCGCCTGCGCCTCCTTCAAAATCGCGCCGTCGCGGTAAAGGTTGGCAATCATAAGCTCCGGCAGGCCGTGCTGCCTTGTGCCAAGGAAATCCCCGGGTCCGCGTATTCGCAAATCCAGATCGGCAAGCTTGAAGCCGTCCGATGTGGCGGTCATGGCCTTCATGCGCTCCTTAGTAACATCGGACGCCGCGTCGGTGATAAGTATGCAGTAACTCTGCTCCGCCCCGCGCCCGACGCGGCCGCGCAATTGATGAAGCTGTGACAGCCCGAATTGCTCCGCGTTCTCAACCAGCATGACCGTGGCGTTCGGCACATCAATGCCAACCTCGATAACGGTCGTAGCCACCAAAACAGGAATCTCACCCGACGCAAACCCGCCCATAACGGCGTTTTTCTCATCCTGCCTTAATTTCCCGTGCATTATCGCCGTTTTAACGCCCATTGCCCGCGCGGCTTCGGCGGCATAGGTTTTCACCGAATTAAGCCCGCGTTCATTATCCTCTATTGCCGGGCAGACAATAAAAGCCTGTCCGCCGCTATCCACTTGTTTCTTTATAAACGTAAAAACCCTGTCCCGATAACCGGAGTTTACGGCGTTCGTCTTAATATCCTTGCGCCCTGGTGGAAGCTCGTCAATAACCGATATGTCCATGTCCCCGTATAATATAAGCGCCAGCGTGCGCGGTATAGGCGTCGCCGTCATTACGACGCAATGCGGGCAGCCGCCCTTTTCGTTGAGCAAACCGCGCTGCCTGACGCCAAAGCGGTGCTGCTCGTCCGTAATGACAAGGCCCAACCTCTCAAACTCCACATTATCAACTATCAGCGCGTGCGTTCCAACGATTATATCCAACTCTCCGCGCGAAAGCCTTTCCTTCACCGCCGCTTTCTCTTTTAAGGAGAGCGAACCCGTCAAAAGCCCGGTCTTTAATCCAACTTTATCAAAAACACGCTGCAGGCTGACGTAATGCTGACGCGCCAAGGTTTCCGTCGGAGCCATCAGCGCGGACTGCAAGCCGTTCTTTGCCGCCAAAAACATCGACGCCATGGCAACCGCCGTTTTACCCGACCCCACATCTCCCTGTACCAGCCTGTTCATCACATGCCCCGAGGACATATCGGCCTTCAACTCGCCAAAAACCCGCTCCTGCGCGGCTGTAAACCGGAACGGCAGCGCCGCCAAGAAATCCCTTTCATCGGTATCAGCCAGAGCAATACCCGGCATTTTCCGTACCAAACCGCGTATGTTCAACAACGAGTATTGCAGCATAAATAACTCGGTAAACACCAAAGTATGCCGCGCCGCCCGAAACAGCTTCGCGCTTTCGGGATAATGTATGTTTGTAAGCGCACCGCGCCTGTCCAGCAGTTCCTGTGATTTTACAACAGCCTCGGGAAGAACCTCTCCGCCGATGCAGCAGGCGTAAGCGTCCAAAGCGTCGCGGAGTATGCGCCGCAAGACCTTTTGCGACAGTCCTTCGGTCAAAGGATAAACCGGAACAATACGCGCGCCGCTCAGCAGCTCTTTACCCGTAACGGCCTCATATTCCGGCTGCTCCATCGTAAACAAACCGTTAAAATACGATACCTCTCCCGAAAAGATGTACTCGCCTTTCTTTAACGCGTTCTTCATGTAGGGCTGATTAAACCAGACCGCGCTCAACTCGCCCGTACTGTCCGAAAGCGCGGCCGTAACAAGCGTAACCTTATGCTTTATGGCGACAGCCGGAGCCGCGGTTACGCGCGCCTTAACCGTATAATAACCGGACGAAAGCCCGGTGATCGGGGTAATAACGCTTCTGTCGCGGTAATCTTTGGGCAGGTGGTTAATCAAATCCCCCACAGTGCGTATCCCAAGCCGTTTCAACGCGGCCTCGCGGCTGGGGCCGATGCCCTTCAAAACAGTTACATTGTCCGTAAGGCTTTTCATTCAGCGGAAATAATATATTTATAGACGGGCTGCCCGCCGTTTTGAAGCTCGCATTCCAGGTCGGGATGCTCTTTTTTAATGTATGCCATCAATTTTTCCGCGTCTTTTTGCCTTACACCCTCGCCGTAATAACACGCCACGAAGGAAATATCCTCCGTAATCAGCGCCGCCGCCATACGCCGCGCGGCCTCCGCCGTGTTTTTATGTGTCAGCGCGATTTTACCGTCAATAATGCAGATAGCGTCACCCTTTGATATGGACATGTTCTCAATAACGGTGTCCCGCACCGCGTGGGTCAGCAGCCCGGAGTGGATATTCTTGATCATCTCCTCCATAAGCGCCGCGTTTTCAGCCGCGTTCACGGAATGGACAAAACCCGTCAGCGCCGCCAAACCCTGCGGCATCGAACGCGACGGTATCACAAAAACTTCCTTGTCCGTACACATCGACGCGGCCTGCCTCGCGGCAAGAATAATATTTTTGTTATTGGGCAATATAATCACAGACTTCGCGGGAACCGCGCGCAGAGCCTTTATAAACTCATCCGCGCTTGGGTTCATGCTTTGCCCGCCCTGTATAACGTAATCCGCTCCCATGCTTGTGAAAAACTCAATAAAACCCTGCCCGTTCGCCACCGCGATAAACCCCGTATCCTTCAGGGGGACATCGGGCACCGGTTCCGGCGCGGGTTCGGCCGACGCGCCTTTAGCCGCGGATTCCGCTTGCTGCACGCGCATGTTCTCAATGCTTATATTATCAATATACCCGAAGGTCAGCGCTTTTTGCAGCACAATCCCCGGGTCGTTGGTATGCACATGGATTTTTACCAAATTATCGTCCGAAACCACGACAATGGAATCGCCGATGGTATCGAAAAATTCCATCAGCTCGTTTTCATACTGCTCCGCGTTCTCCCCCGCAGTAATAAACAGCTCCGTGCAATAACCGAAAACGATATCCTCCGCCTGTGCCGCGCTGATGTGGGTATGTCCCAAAACGGCGTTGCGGAACGCGCTGCCCTCGTCCTTATAAATACCGGGCGACACCGGGACAGGCACATGCTCACCGGTAATCGCGCCGTACATGCCATTAAGGATGACAAGGAAACCCTTACCGCCCGCGTCCTCAACATCGGCGGCCTTTAAAGCCGGCAGCATCTCCTTTGTTTTGCCAAGCACAACGTTTCCATGCTGGATAATCTTAACAAAAAGTTCGTCTATCCCAATCTCCGGCCCTGTATCCTGTTCCGTAAGCTGCGCGGCCTTTTCCCCAATCGCGCGCGCCACCGTCAGGATCGTGCCCTCCTTTGGCTTCATTATGGCCCTGTAAGCCGTCTCGGACGCCCCCGCGAACGCGCGGGCCAAATCATGCGGGCCGGCCTCCGCCAAGCCGTCAAGCGCTTTGGCAAACCCACGGAAAAGCTGCGAAAGTATAACGCCTGAGTTACCCCTCGCTCCGCGCAGCGCCCCCGCGGAAGCGGCTTTCGCCACCGCGCCCACCGAATTCCCGGCAACCTTTTCAGCCTCCGTTGCCGCCGACAGCGCGGTTAAGTACATATTAATGCCGGTATCGCCGTCCGGTACGGGGAAAACGTTCATTGCGTCCAGGAGGTCTTTGTTATCGTTCAAGGCGTTTGCCGCCGCGGTAAAAGCGGCTTGCAGCATATGTCCTGTCAATGTATACATGCCCGCGCCCCCTACTCGTCCAGCTTTAGCCCGTCAACAAAAACGTTCACGGCCAGAACCTGCAAACCCGTTGCTTCCTCGACCTTATACTTCACAGTGTCGATAAGCGATTCGCAGATAACGGAGATGCTGGTACCGTACAGTACTATAACATGTATATCAAGTATAACAGCATTCTCCTGCGTGGTAAGGCTTATGCCCTTGGTTTGGCTCTCTTTCTTCAAAAGCCTTGCGATGCCGTCTTTCATGTTCTTCGCCGCCATGCCCACAATGCCGTAGCATTCCATCGCGGCGGCCCCGGCGATCTTCAGGATAACCTCGTAATCAATGGCGATCTGCCCGTAATCGTTGGTTATTTTGCAATTCATCGTATGCTCCTTCCAATCAGGTTTTATTCTAAATAATCCTTCAATTTCTTGCTTCGTGACGGATGCCGCAGTTTACGCAGCGCCTTGGCCTCAATCTGCCTGATGCGCTCCCGCGTTACATTGAACTCCTTGCCCACTTCCTCAAGCGTCCTGGGGCGCCCGTCGTCAAGGCCGAAGCGCAGGCGCAAAACCTTTTTCTCGCGGTCGGTAAGCGTGTCCAGTACACTCAGAAGCTGTTCCTTCAGCAATGTAAACGCGGCGGCATCGGACGGCGCGGGAATATCGTCGTCGGCGATAAAGTCGCCGATGTGGCTGTCCTCCTCCTCGCCGATGGGCGTTTCAAGGGAAACGGGGTCTTGTGAAAGCTTCATTATAGCCCGTACTTTCTCAACGGAAAGCTGCATCTCCCTAGCGATTTCCTCGGCGGTGGGTTCACGGCCCAGCTCCTGCAGAAGCTGCTTGGATACGCGCAGCAGCTTGTTGATGGTTTCTACCATATGGACGGGTATGCGGATGGTGCGCGCCTGGTCCGCAATAGCGCGGGTGATGGCCTGACGTATCCACCAGGTCGCGTATGTGCTGAATTTGTAGCCTTTTTTGTAATCGAACTTCTCAACGGCTTTAATCAAGCCCAAATTGCCTTCCTGTATAAGGTCAAGGAAATGCATTCCACGCCCGCCGTACCGCTTGGCTATGCTGACGACAAGGCGCAGGTTGGCTTCGGTAAGGCGTTTTTTGGCGTCGTCCTCGCCCATTTCCATAGACTTCGCAAGCTCCGTTTCCTCGTCGGTGGTCAACAGCGGCACCTTGCCGATTTCCTTTAGGTACATGCGAACGTGGTCGTCAACGTTAATGACGACGTCGGAAAGGCCGACATCAATATCCTTGTCAAGGTCCTCCTCAATCTCAATGCCGCCGCCCACTATGTCGATGTTCTGAAGCTCGAGGTATTCGCAGATTTTCTCTATCTGGTCGGGGTCGATATCCACGTCGCTCAAGGCTTCGTTTATCTCTTTATAGTCAATGGAATTGTTTTTCTTTTTTGCCAAAGTCACAAGATCCTTGAGAATATTCAGCAAAACGGTATCTTCCATGGATTTCAAGCAAATCCTTCCCTTCATCTGTTGTTTACTATTCTTACCATATGATTGCTATATATACGAAGCCGGCAGCTCTTTTTGGCGTAATTTCAAGGTTTCCAGCTTTTCATACTCACTGTTGTCCATCGCGTCCTTAATCCGCTTTTGAATGTATTCACTTTTTATTCTTTTTATCCGCTCGTTTAAATTCGATTTCAACGCGTCTTCGTTTTCATATTCAATCACCCCGGCGAAAATTACGGATACTATATCCTGTTCGCTTGGCTCCTCAAAATGCCCGGCAAGCTCGCTCGGGGTAACGGTGCCTTTGGCGTCGCGCTTAGCGCGGATCAGGCCGTAAAGGGTTTTATACACGGGGAAAAGTATTTCCTCAGGGTCAAGGTTGTCCCTAATGGCCTCATAAAGATTTATATGCGTGGACATCCAATACAATACATTTCGGTAAGCGGCCATCAACGCTTCGGGCAAATCCGTCTTTGTACGCGGGGTTGGCACAGTTTTAAATACGTTAAAGTCCAATGATTGTTTTCCTTCGGCGGCTTCAACCCGCCCCCGGATGGCTTCAACTGTTACCCCCGTTTCCTTGGCAACGGCATTTATATACACATCACGTTCGATAGGATCAGAAAGCTCCGCTAAAACCTGCGCCGCCGCCGACGCATACGCAACCCTGCCGTAATCGTCCTCCGAAACCTTTCCCCGAACAAGCGCAAACTGAAAATCCGTAGGCAGCATAGCATTGCCAAGAACCTCCGCAAACGCTTCCGCCCCGTATTTTATAAGGAACTCGTCAGGATCCTTCGCTCCCTCAAGGCGCAGTACCTTTATTTTCGTATTTTCACGGCGAAGGATGGGGATAGCCCTAAGCACCGCCGCCTCGCCCGCCGCGTCGCTGTCAAACAGCAGCACCGCCGTTTTACCGCGGAAATACTGGTTCAAAGCCCGCGCGTGCTCGCGCCCCATCGCCGTACCCAAGGTCGCCGCGACGCCCTCGAAGCCCGCCTGGAAAAGGGCCAGCGTGTCCATATACCCTTCAACGATAATAACAACATCGGATTTAGTTTTGCGCGCGAAATTAAGGGCGAAAAGGTTGCGGTTTTTTGAAAAAACGGGGGTTTCGGGCGAGTTCAGGTATTTCGGCCCGCCGTCGGTAAAGCTCCTGCCGCCGAAGCCGCACACGCGGCCCTGCGCGTCGATAATCGGGAACATGAGCATGTTACGGAACCTGTCGCCGTATCCGTTCCTTCCTTTGCTTGCCAAACCGCCTTTTTCAAGGACTTCATCGTCAAATCCTTGTTCCCGGAGATATTTATACAGCCTGTCCCATCCCGGCGGCGAATAGCCCAACCCAAATTTTGCTGCCATGCTGTTTTTTATGCGGCGTTGTAAAAGGTACGCCCGCGCATGTTCGCCTTCCGTTTGTTTTAAACAATCGAAATAAAACCGCGCGGCCTTTGCGTTGGCCTCATAAATCGCGTCACGCAGCTTGCCCATGGCTTTACCCGCGCCGCCGCGTTCCTCCGGCAGCTCGATTCTGGCACGGTCGGCAAGGTGTTTTACGGCATCTACAAAGCTAAGATTTTCCACGCGCATGATAAAACCGACCACATTGCCGCCAGCATTGCAGCCGAAGCAATGAAACATCTGCATATCCGGGCTTACGGAAAACGACGGGGTTTTCTCCCTGTGGAACGGACAAAGCCCCAAATAGCGCCCCCCGCGCTGCTTTAACCGGACATAGGACGAGATCACATCAATAATATCGTTGCCGCGCCTTACATCATCCAGCACCTCGTCAGAAAAAAACGCCATTACCTACTTTCCTCCCTATAAATTAATAATTCGACATATATAAAGAAATTACTTTTTTTATCATAGTTTATATGCTTGGCAAATAAATTAGATATGTAGGAGGCGGATTATGCATACGGCCAACATGAAAATAAAAAGAAAATTGCTTTTTATACTGGCGGTGTTCGAGGCAATGATGATTTTCCTCCTATTCCGCGTTTTTTACATACAGGCCTTTGAAGCCGAGCATTTGCAACAGAGGGCATATGAGCAGCAAACCAGGGACAGGCTGATAGCCCCGAACCGCGGCACGATTTATGACCGCAACATGGTAGGCCTTGCCGTAACCGAAAGCGTTTGCTCAGTCAGCGTTATCCGCGCCCAGATACAGGACCCCGAGCATGTCGCGCGGGTTTTAGCGGAACTGTTGGATATGGAATACGAGGAAGTGCTGGCAAAGGTCAAGAAACGGGTGGCGCTTGAACGGATTAAAACGAAGGTGGACAAGGAAACCGCCGATAAAATCCGCGCCCTTGACCTGCCCGGCGTCGTTGTGGACGAGGACATAAAACGGATTTATCCCTTCGGTAACCTGGCATCACAGGTAATCGGCTTTGTCGGAAGGGATAACCAGGGCATTATCGGGCTTGAGGCCAAATATGACCGTTTCATGAAGGGTGAGGCGGGCAAGATTTTAACCCAGACGGACGCGGCGGGGCGTCAAATTACGGGCGGGGATATCAGCCGTCAGGAACCGGTGGACGGGTTGAACCTTGTAACAACCCTGGATTACGTGGTACAGCGCTACGCCGAGCAAACAATTCAAAAAGCAGTGGATTTACGCGGGGCGAAACGGGGCCTTATTATCGTGATGAACCCGCAAAACGGTGAGATTTACGCCATGGCAAACTATCCCGGTTTTGACCTGAACGAGCCTTTTGAAATCAACGACCCTCAGCTTGCGGCGATCTGGCAGACATTTACAATGGACGAACAGCTCTCGCACTTAAACCGTATGTGGCGCAACTTCGGCCTGAACGACACCTACGAGCCGGGCTCGACGTTCAAGGTAATGACCGCCGCCGCCGGCCTTGACGAGGGCGTGATATCGCCCTCGGGCCACTTCAACTGCGGCAGCGGCACCCAAGTGGCGAACCGCTTCATAAAATGCTGGCGTTCACCAAGGAGCCACGGCTCCCAGAATTTTGTCCAGGGTATGCAAAACTCATGCAACCCCGTGTTTATGGAAACCGCCGCGAGATTGGGCAAAGAGACTTTTTACGAATACATGAACGCATTTGGGTTTACGTCAAAAACAGGCGTGGATTTGCCGGGTGAGGCCGTCGGTATTTTACATAAATTGGATAATGTAGGCCCGGTTGAGCTGGCGACAATGAGCTTCGGCCAAAGCTTCCAGATCAGCCCCCTGCAATTGATGCGCGCCGTGTCCGCCTGCGTGAACGGCGGGTACATGGTCACCCCGCATGTCGGCCTGAGGCTTACGGACTCGAACGGCATGATCGCGGACGAATTCGTTTACGAACGCGGCGAACAGGTTATTTCGGAGGACACCTCACGCCTTATGCGCGATATACTCGAAAGCGTGGTGGAGACGGGAACGGGCAACCGCTCGTACTTGCCCGGCTACAGGGTAGGCGGTAAAACGGCGACCAGCGAAAAGCTACCGCGCAGAAGCGGTAAGTACATCTCCTCATTTATAACGCTGGCCCCGGCGGAGAACCCGGCGGTTCTGGCCCTGGTGCTGATAGACGAACCGGTTGGGGCGTATTACGGCGGGCAGGTTGCCGGGCCGGTCATGAAAGAGCTTTTGGAAAACATTCTGCCGTACTTGGGCGTGGAGCCCGTGTACAGTGATTCGGAGCTTGAAATGAAGGGAGTCGGCACGGTTTCGGTGCCCCTCCTCACCGGCCTTGATTTTAAGACAGCCTCGGATATGCTTAAAACGCTGGGGGTAAACATCGACAGCTCGGGCGAAGGCAGCCTGATTACAAGCCAGTTCCCGCCCCCGGGTGAGGAAATCAACCGGGGAAGCAAGGTAATCGTTTACTTTGAGTAATACCGGCTTACGTTCTTTATTTCCTTGAATACAAGCCGGTATAGGGTCGCACTTTGTGCGCCCGAATCCTTGACATTTACTGGGATTTACAATAAAATGGAATCTGCGGGGTGATAAGTTTGCAACTATCCAAGCTGTTAAGCGGCGTTAAACTGGTAAACGCCGGTAAAATACACGATATAGAAATAACGGGGCTGGAGGTTGATTCAAGGAAAGTAACCCCGGGATGCCTATTTGTCTGTATACGCGGAATGACGCAAGACGGGCATGAGTATATCGGGCAGGCGTTATCCTCGGGGGCGGCGGCTGTTTTATGCGAATATATTCCTGAAAACGCGCCGGATGCCGCCGTGTACGCCCTTTGCGAGGATATGCCCGCCGCCCTTGGCACAGTATGCGCCAGCATGTACGGTAATCCCTTGGAAAAGCTTGATTTAGTCGGTGTTACAGGTACGAAGGGCAAAACGTCAACAACTTATTATATATCAGCTATAATGAACAGTACAGGCGCAAAAACCGGACTTATCGGCACAAACGGCGCGTTTATCGGAAATAAGCCCATCGACATCCCGTACCAGACATCCTCAACCCCGGACATATTGGAGCTGTACCGCATATTGGCGGAAATATCGGATAACGGGGCAAAACACGCGGTTATGGAAGCCACCTCCCACGGCCTGGTACAGCGCAGGATGGAGGGCATAACGTTCAAACTTGGCGTTTTTACGAATATCACGCGCGACCATTTGGATTATCATAAAACCTTTGAAAATTATATCAGGGCAAAAGCCCTGCTGTTCAGACAATGCGAATTGGGGTTGATAAACCGCGACGCCAAGTACGTTGGCGAATTGCTTGAAACGGTTACGATCCCCGTTAAATATTTCGGAATCGGAAAAGGCGACGGCTATTTTGCCGATGATGTAGAACTTTTGCCGGATGGCGTACGTTTTAAAGTATACATTAAAGGGCGCAAACAAAGCTTTTCCCTTGGCGTGCCCGGAAAATTTACTGTCTATAACGCTTTGGCGGCGATTGCGGCGGCCAGTGAATTGGGCGTTCCGGCTGATGCCATAGCGGAGGGCCTTAACGCGATAAAAGGCGTGCCGGGGAGATTCGAGAGCATCCCAAACAACCGTGGTATCAGCGTTATCGTCGATTACGCCCACACGCCGGACAGTCTGGAGAACATCATCACGGCGGTGCGCGAATTCACGACGGGTAAGGTTATCACGCTTTTCGGCTGCGGCGGAGACCGCGACAGAGGCAAACGCCCTCAAATGGGCAAAATTGTTGGTGAATTGTCGGATTTTTGCGTTGTAACAAGCGACAACCCGCGAAACGAAAAACCGCAGGATATTATTTACGACATCCTGCCGGGAATAAAGGAAACAAACGCGGCCTTTACGGTGGAACCTGACAGGAAACGCGCCATTGAAACAGCCATAAACACGGCAAAACCGGGCGACACCGTTATTTTAGCCGGAAAGGGGCACGAACCCTATATGGAATTTGAGAACAGGCGGCGCGAGCCGTTTGATGATAAGGTCGAGGCAAGGAAAGTACTGGACGGGGGTGTGGCCGATGCGCCTAACGCTTAGGGAAATCGCAGCCGCCGTTAACGGCAGGCTCAGCAAACCGGAGTATGAAAACCTAATAATATCAGGCGTTACGACAGATTCACGCAATGTACCCGAGGGTTCGCTCTTTGTCGCGGTAGCCGGGGAATTCTTTGACGGGCATGACTTTATACAAAGCGCGTTTCACAAGGGCGCGTCGTGCGCGGTGACGCATAAGGAGCTTGAATCGGCGCGGCCTTTGGTAATCGTTGAGGATACGCGTAAAGCGCTGCTTCTTCTGGCGTCTTATTATCTCGGCTTGTTCAATGTAAAAATTGTGGCAATTACCGGAAGCTCCGGCAAAACCACCACGAAAGACCTTATCGCCTCCGTGCTGTCACAGCGTTACCGAACGCATAAAACCACGGGCAACCTTAACAACGACATCGGCCTGCCCATTACGGTTTTTGCCATGCCAACCGATACGGAAACCGCCGTGCTTGAAATGGGCATGAACCATTTGGGCGAGATAAGCGTGTTAAGCCGCGTTGCAAAGCCCGATATAGCGGTCATAACCAACATTGGCGTGTCACATATTGAGAATTTGGGCAGTCAGAAAGGGATTTTACGGGCAAAGCTGGAAATTCTGGAAGGGTTAAAGCCGGGCGGCTTTGCCATTTTTAATGGTGATGACGAACACTTAAACACTGTTAAATCAACAGTAAGCATTTACCGCTACGGCCTTGGGAAAGGTTTGCCTTTCCGTGCGATTAATATTGTGAAGCACGGTATCAGCGGAATCAGCTTTACCTGTCTGGCTGATAATCAAGCTTTCGACGTCTTTGCACCCCTGCCGGGAATGCATATGGTATACAACGCGCTGGCAGCCGTTTCCGTTGGCTTGGCGCTGGGGCTTACATGCGAGGAAATCCAAGCGGGCATAAAATCTTTTCAACCTTCATCCTTCCGCTTAAACATAACGAAAAATAACCGCGGCATTACAATCATCGACGACGCGTACAACTCTAACCCGGTTTCCGCCGCCGCCGCCCTTGATGTGCTGGCCGAGGCGCAAGGCCGCAGGATTTGCGTCCTCGGCGATATGATGGAGCTTGGGGAGCGCGGCCCTTCAATGCATTACGAAACCGGCAAACACGCGGCGGGGCTTGGGATAGATTTGATTCTTTGCGTAGGGGAACTCAGCCGCCACACGTATCAAGGCGCGGAGGGTTCAAGCCGCGCAAGATATTTCGCGGATAAGGAACAAGCCCTTAGTTTCCTTAAAAACGAATTGAGAACAGGCGACACGGTCTTGGTCAAAGCTTCGCGGGCAATGGCTTTCGAAGAAATATCGCGTGTGTTGACGGGAGGGATATAATATGTACGATTTCAACGATGCCGTGTACGCCATACTCATAGCGTTCTTTGTGTGCGTAGCCCTGATTCCGGCGGTTTTACCCATGCTTAGGCGGCTTAAATTCGGGCAGAACGTACGCGACGACGGGCCAAAGACCCATCTGACAAAGCAAGGCACCCCAACCATGGGAGGTATAGCCATAGTCGCGTCAATCCTGGCTTCCGGCATGTTCTTCGTAAGAGGCAATCCCGACGCCGCCGCCGTGCTCCTGACAATGGTAGGTTTCGCGGCAATCGGCTTTGCGGACGACTATATTAAGGTAGTTATGAAACGTTCGCTGGGGCTTAGGGCGCGGATGAAAATAATCTTACAGATTGCTGTCTGCGCCGGGTTTTGGGTCTTTTTATACTGGCGCGGGTACGATACAACGATTTACTTGCCATTTGCCAATTCAAGCTGGGATTTAGGCATTTTTTATACACCCGTTTACCTGATTTGCATGGTCGGCATTGTAAACGCCGTTAACCTGACGGACGGCGTGGACGGCCTGTCCTCCGGCGTAACCGTCCTCGTAACCGCGTTTTTCATGTTTATCATGCTGGCGCTTGAAAGCCCGCTCCTTCCCATAGCGGGCGCGGCTGCCGGCGCTTTGATGGGCTTCCTCCTCTTCAACACGCATCCCGCCAGGATTTTCATGGGCGACACCGGTTCGCTTGCGCTTGGCGGTTTTATCATATCATCGGCAATGATCCTGCGGATGCCGCTTGTACTGGCAATCGTGGGATTCGTTTATATCGCGGAAAACCTGTCCGTTATCATCCAAACCGGCTGGTTTAAATATACCAAGCGAAAATACGGAGCGGGAAGGCGCGTGTTCAAAATGGCCCCTCTGCACCACCACTTTGAACAATGCGGCTTTAAGGAAACACAGGTGGTTGCGTTATTTTACATCGTTACGGCTATTTGCTGCCTGGTCGGATATATCGCGGCGCGGGGGCTGTTCTGATGGACGGCACGGATTTCAGGGGCCGCAAGGTTTTGGTCTGCGGGCTTGCGCGCTCCGGGTTCGCGGCGGCGAAACTGCTTCTGTCCGGCGGCGCGGCGGTTACCGTGTCCGATAAGCTCCCTTACGCGGCGTTCTCAGCGAAAAAACTGGCCTATGCCGAAGAGCTGTCCGCCGCGGGCGCAAAGTTTTTATTCGGGCAAAGCCCCGAGCCCGTCGTCGGCGGCTTCCATTACATTGTCATAAGCCCCGGAATACCGATAGATTCGGGTTTTATCCTTAGGGCGAAGGAGCTGGGCATACCCGTTATAGGCGAGCTGGAGCTGGGGAGCATGGCATGCCGCGCGCCGATTGCGGCGATTACCGGAACCAACGGAAAAACCACGGCAACAACGATTGCCGGTGAAATTTTATCAATATACCGGCCCGGTTCGCAGGTGCTTGGCAACATCGGCGCGGCGTTCTGCGAAAAGGCAGCCGGTATTCCGCCAACAGCGTGGGCTGTTATTGAGGCGTCAAGCTTCCAGCTTGAATCCGTCGATAAATTTCACCCAAAGATCGCGGCGGTGCTGAATATTTCCGAGGATCATTTAAACAGGCATTATACAATGGAAAATTATATAGTCGCAAAAGAACGTATCTTCGCCCGTCAAGATGAGGCGGACGTATTGGTTTTAAACTATGACGATCCCATTTGCCGCGGAATGGCGGCCCGCGCGAAAAGCCGCCTCGCGTTTTTCAGTTTATCCGGCGAACCTTCTGGATTGGATAATACGCGCTGTGTATTTAACAACGGCGGTGAAATTGTCTACCGCTATAAAAATTACTATGAAACCCTGTGGGAAGCAAGACGTATGCGCACACCGTTCAAGCATATCCTGGAGGACGCTTTGGCGGCGGCGTTGATTGCGATAGAGGCGGGCGCGGATATCCGGACCATATCCGAAGCCGTCTTGAATTTTACCGGTGTTGAACACCGGGTCGAGCTGGTCGGCGTTGTTGACGGCGTTGAATATTACAACGATTCCAAGGCAACAAATGTCGATGCCGCCGTTAAGGCCTTGGCAGCGGTTGACGGACGTGTTATACTGATAGCGGGCGGTCAGGACAAGAATGCCGATTTCACGCAATGGGCCAAGCTCTTTCCCGACAAGGTGAAACGGCTGGTCATTTTTGGCGAAACAACGAAGCAAATTTCCCAAACATGCAGCCGCATCGGGTTTTCAAGCTACGAACCCGTGAACGACTTGCGCGGGGCCGTGGCCGCCGCGAAATGGGCGGCTGCTCCCGGTGACAGGGTTTTGTTTTCCCCGGCCTGCGCAAGCTTGGATATGTTTGAAAGCTATGAGGAGCGCGGAAAGTTGTTTAAGCGTTACGTATTGGAGGTATAAAAATGGAAAGTACATACGGGCGGGGAGGCAAACAGGCAAGCGCCAAAACCGGCGGCGGGAAAAGCCGCATTACCATTACGGAGGTTGACGGCGTTATTGTGGCGACGGTTTTTGTGCTACTGCTGATCGGCATAATAATGGTATTTTCATCCAGCTACTATACCGCCATGACCAAAGGCCAGAGCATGTTTTCGTTTTTTATCGGGCAAAGCCGCGCGGCACTGTTGGGGATTGTCGCTATGATTGTTATGTCAAAAATAAACTATAGGATATGGGGAAAACTTACGCCTATTATGTACTTGGCAAGCATAGTGCTGTTGATTTATACCGGATTTTTTGGCAAACTGGTAAACGGCGCCCGAAGATGGATAGAAATACCGGTTTTCGGATCTTTTCAAACGGTTGAGTTTGTAAAGCTTGCTCTAATCCTATTCCTCTCCTTTTTATTTTATCACAGGAAGGATATGTTAAAATCATGGGTGGGCATCGGCATTGCGTCCATTATAACCCTCGTGCCCGCCGCCATAGCCTGGCAGCACACGGACAGCCTTTCTAGCGGCATAACCCTCGCGGCAATCGGATTCGGCATGATATTTATCGCCAGCCCGTATTTTTGGCGGTTTATCGGGTTGCTTGGCGTCGCGTTCGTTGGCATGGTCTCATATTTAACATTTTCAACCGGACATCAATCCCGGCGTTTCGCCACCTTCGGCAATCCTTGGGCCGACCCGCTGGGCGCGGGATACCAGACGATTCAAAGCCTGTACGCCGTGGCTTCCGGCGGCTTGTTCGGCTTGGGGCTTGGAAACAGCAGGCAAAAACTTATGTATATGATTGAGCCGCACAACGACTTTATCTTCGCTATAATCTGCGAGGAACTGGGCCTTGTCGGCGCGTCCGTGGTTATTTTACTTTTCTGCATATTAATTTACAGGGGTGTGCGCGTCGCCATGAATGCCGCAGACATGCTCGGCACACTGATAGCGACGGGTATTGTAGTTATGATAACCGTACAGGTTATAATAAACATCGGCGTCGTGACGGATACCGTCCCCAATACGGGTGTGCCGCTGCCATTCGTCAGCTACGGCGGTACCTCCATATTATTCCTTATGGCTATGGTAGGGATATTACTGAATGTATCAAGGTATACAAGGAAAAGAGGTTGACATCAAAACTCTGTTTGTTATAATGGATATATAACATATCTGTAGTATAGTACATATAGGGGGTATGTAATATGTCTATTGAGATCAATACTCAAAATCCAATGCCGATTTATGAGCAGCTTCGCAATCAGATTGTGCTTGGGATAGCATCGGGTAAACTGGCTCCGGGTACAAGCCTTCCGCCCGTACGCAAACTCGCCGCCGACCAGGGCGTGAATTTTCACACCGTAAACAAGGCCTACGCTTCCCTGTGCGATGAGGGCTTTATTATTATGGACAGGCGCAAGGGCGCGGTGGTGGCGGACATACCGTCGGGCGTAAAAGGGCTGCCGCCGGAAATGATTGACAAGCTGAATCTGATCTCAGCCGAGGCAATTTGCAAAGGAATGGATTATATGTATTTTGTAAACCTTTGCATGCAGTCTTACCGGTTTGCGAAAGGTGAATAACAATCGATTGCCATAACGGCAAAAAAACACAAGGCAGCGCGTACCCTGTGTTTTTTTGCGTATTTTGTGGCTGAATATAACCTTTATATATGCAACTCCGCCGGATATTTCTCTTTCGCCGCATATGCCGTATGGAATAACTGATGCGCCCTGTCTCCGCCCGGCTCGCCGATTTCCTCATACAGCTTTTTAATGAACGGGTTCTCATGGCTTCTGCGTACCGGCAAGGATTTGTCAACACCATAAATTGCCTTTGCGCGCAACGCGAACACATCGCATTCCGCGGCTGCCAAAGCATCGACAATCGGCTGCCCGCCGCCCATAATACAACCGCCGGGGCATCCCATAAACTCAATAAAATGATATTCCTCACCGTTTTTGATCTTTTCAAGCATCTTCTTCGCGTTAGCCGTACCGCTTACCACCGCGCCCTTCAGCGTGATCTCCGGCAGCCGGACAGTGTACTCCTTAATGCCGTCTTTGCCGCGGGTATCCGTAAACTCAATATCCTCCGCCCGCTTGCCGGTCAAAAGCTCGGCAACCGTGCGCAAAGCCGCCTCGGTAACGCCGCCCGTCACGCCAAAGATTGCGCCCGCGCCGCTGGCCTCGCCAAAGGGATTATCAAACGCGCAGATACAATCGCTGTCGTTACAGGAGCAAAGGCTGTTCCAATTCAACCGCGCGGTCTTTATCATGCGGGCCAGCTCGCGCGTCGTAAGCACGGCATCCACATCGCGCAGCCCGTCCACTGACATTTCGGGGCGCTGTATCTCATATTTCTTTGCCGAGCAAGGCATGACGGACACGACGTAAATATTCTTGGGGTCAATGCCTGCCTTTTCGGCGTAGTAGCTCTTTATCAGCGCGCCAAACTTCTGGTGCGGCGATTTACAGGAGCTGAGGTTCGGTATGAATTCGGGATGGTAGCTTTCAAGGTATTTCACCCAGCCGGGCGAACAGGAGGTAAACAGCGGCAGCGTCCCGTTGTTCCTGACACGGTCAATCAGCTCCGTACCTTCCTCCATAATGGTGATATCGGCGGCGGTGTTGGTGTCGAAAACCTTATCGAAGCCAAGGCGTTTCAAAGCATGAACCATCTGCCCCGTAACGCTCGTGCCGATGGGCATACCGAACTCCTCGCCAAGGGCGACGCGCACAGCCGGCGCGGTCTGGACGACAACATGCGTATCCGGGCATGAAAGCGCGTCCCACACACGGTTGATATGGTCTTTCTCATACAGCGCGCCCGTCGGGCAAACATTTATGCACTGCCCGCACATCACACAGGCGATCTCGTCAAGGCTCGCGTCAAACGCGCAGCCGATTTTTGTAAGAATACCGCGGTTCTGCGCGTCGATAACAGCCGTTTCCTGAATGTTTTTACACATGCCGATACAGCGGCGGCAGAGGATGCACTTGTTGTTGTCGCGCACGATGCTGGGTGACAAGTCGTCGATTTCATGCTCTATGCGCTTGCCCTCGAAGGGCAGCTCCTCAATATTCAAGTCGCGGGCAATGGCCTGAAGCTCACAGTTCAGGTTACGCACGCAGGTGAGGCAGCTTCTGTCATGTTCTGATAAAATAAGCTCAAGGTTGGATTTGCGGGCTTCACGTACCTTAGGCGAATTGGTGTACACTTCCATGCCCTCATTGGCAGGGGCTACGCAAGCCGCAAGCAGCACGCGTCCGCCCTTAACCTCTATCAGGCAGATGCGGCACGCGCCTATTTCGTTAACGCCTTTCATATAGCACAGCGTAGGCACATTGACGTCCGCTTTGCGCGCGGCTTCAAGGATAGTTGAACCGGCTGGCACGGATACTTTTTTACCGTCTATGGTCAAATTAATCATGTTCTCCAAAATTTTCACCCCTTATTTATAGATCGCCTTAAACGGGCACGCGGGCACGCAAGCGCCGCATTTTATGCACTTTTCGGCGTCAAGCACATGGACGGCCTTGCGTTCGCCGGTTATCGCGCCCACGGGACATGCCTTGACGCACAGCGTACAGCCCTTACACTTCTCGGCGGTGATGCCGTATTTCGCCATGGCCTGGCAGGCCCCCGCCGGGCATTTTTTATCGCACACATGGGCTTCGTACTCATCGCGGAAATACTTGATAGTCGAAAGGACAGGATTCGGAGCGGTCTGTCCCAGCGCGCAGAGCGCAGAGGTCTGGATGCTCTTGGCAAGCGCCTCAAGCTTCTCGATATCGTCCTTTTCTCCCTTGCCTTCGGTTATCCTCTCAAGAATTTCGTACATGCGCTTTGTGCCGATACGGCACGGCGGGCATTTGCCGCAGCTTTCGTCTACCGTAAACTCAAGGAAGAACTTGGCGATGTCCACCATACAGTTGTCCTCGTCCATTACGATAAGCCCGCCCGAGCCCATCATAGAGCCAAGCGCGGTGAGGGATTCAAAGTCAATGCCGGCGTCCAGATGCTGCGCCGGGATACATCCGCCGGAAGGCCCGCCCGTCTGCGCGGCCTTAAATTCCTTGCCTTTCGGGATGCCGCCGCCTATTTCGTAGATAACCTCGCGGAGCGTAATGCCCATCGGCACCTCCACAAGGCCGACGTTGTTGATTTTGCCGCCGACGGCGAAAACCTTTGTGCCCTTGGATTTTTCTGTGCCGATACCCTGGAACCATTCGGCCCCGTTAAGTATTATTTGCGGAATGTTCGCATATGTTTCAACATTATTTAAAACTGTGGGCTTGCCAAATATTCCCTTTACCGCGGGGAACGGCGGGCGCGGGCGCGGTTCCCCGCGGTTGCCCTCGATAGAACGGATCAGCGCCGTTTCCTCGCCGCAGACAAACGCGCCTGCGCCGGGGCGTATTTCCATATCAAAGTCAAAACCCGTGCCAAGAATGTTTTTGCCAAGCAAACCGTATGCCCGCGCGTCGTCAATGGCTTTCTGCAAGCGGTTCAAGGCGATGGGGTACTCGGCGCGGACATAAACGTAGCCGTGGTTGCCGCCGATGGCGTAAGCCGCGATTGCCATGGACTCGATGATTACATGGGGGTCGCCCTCCAGCACGGAACGGTCCATAAACGCGCCCGGGTCGCCTTCGTCGGCGTTACAGGCCACGAATTTCTGCCCGTCGTCGGATTGGCTCTTCGCCGCGAACTCCCACTTCAATCCCGTGGGGAAACCGGCACCGCCGCGCCCGCGCAGGCCGCTGGCTTTAACGATATCAATAACATCGGAGGGTTTTTTCTCCGTCAAGCATTTTTCAAGGGCCACATAACCGTCGTTCGCTATGTATTCGTCAATGCACTCGGGATCAATAAGGCCGCAGTTTCGCAGGGCAAGACGCATTTGTTTTTTATAGAAGCCTACTTCGTCAAGGGGCAGGATATGCTCGTCCTTGCACAGCGTTTCCGCGTAAATAAGGCGTTTTACGATGTTACCGTTCTTTAAATGCTCGGTTACGATTTCAGGTACGTCGTCTACCGTTACCATGCTGTAGAAAACGCCCTCTGGATATACGATTACGATGGGGCCAAGGGCGCAAAGACCGAAACAGCCCGTCCTTACGACCATGATATCGTCTTGCAATCCATGTTTAGCTACTTCTTCGTTAAATTTCGATATGATAAATTCGGAGCTGCCCGCGACGCAGCCTGTTCCCGCGCAAACCATAACATGTGAGCGGAAATGCGTCTCAGACGCAGGGCCCTCGTGCTTGTATCCATGCTCCTTGCGCATCAGGATCCTTGTCTTTATCTTGTCCCTGATGGCTTGCAGATCGGCTATTGTTTTCATATTGTTCACCCCACTATTTATATTTTTCAAGAACCTTGTCAACATCTTCCAGATGCAGCTTCCCGTAAACATTTTCGTTGATGGTAATGACGGGAGCAAGGCCGCACGCGCCGATACAGCGGGTGGCTACGATTGTAAATAAGCCGTCTTCGGATGTTTCCCCCGCCTTTATGCCGCATTTCTGTTCAATTTTAGCTAAAATCTTGTGCGCGTCCTTTACATAGCAGGCCGTGCCCATACATACAGCTATCTTATACTTACCCACAGGGTTTAACGAGAATCCCGAGTAAAATGTTACGATTCCGAAAATCTCGGCTAGGGGTATGTCCATTTCCACAGCAATGTACCGCTGGGCTTCGTAAGGCAAATACCCTAGCTTCGCCTGTACGTCGTTCAAGACCGCCATAATCGCGTCCCTGCGGCCATAGCCGTTATGCTTCAGGATAATCTCCTTCAGCAGTTCGGCAGTTTCTTGCGCAAGAATACCTGTGGTTTCGTTTTTCGCCATTGGTTATCCTCCCAAAATTAATTTTCGCGTAACCTTTTATATTATACATTAACCGGCTTTAAATTACAAGTTTTTAATATACGAAAAATCTGTTAATAAAAGCGTACAGATATGAAACAAAACCGGCGGAATACAGAATTGCCAGTGAAATGTGGAAATACTTGTTCTTAAATGACGAAACGGCAAGCGCCAACGGGAATAAGCAGCTGATATAGCGCGGCCCTGACAGGAGCCAAGTGGGGCCGAAGCTCATGGCAAAATAAGCAAGGGCCCAGATTGTTATAGACGGGCGCAGCCTTTTCGCCCCGGCCAGGATTAACAGCATGGCCGTCCAAAACGCGGCAATATTGGGCAGCGAAAGCCCAAGCGCAATTGCCGTATACCCGTCTTGCAAATAGTTTCGCATATATTCAGGCAAATAAGCGGCGGTATTCCAGAATAAACCCATTTGCTGGTGCCAATGCTCACGCTGGAATTCCATGAATTGGAAGGGGTTGCCGTGGTAACGCAAATTTATAAGGAGATATACCCCGAAACCCAGTGCCGGCAAAGAAACGGCACAAGCGGCGCGAATCAATCTAGACGGAGTTTTTAGCAAGGCCTTTACATGGGGCAGCAGCTCTATGGCAATGGGCAGCGCAAGCAGTAACCCCTGCGAGCGCGTCAAAGCCGCCAAAAAACCCATCAGCCCTGCCAAAAAATATTTTTTATCCGTAAGAAAATAAAAACATGCCGCAGCCAAAAGCAAAAACAAGCTCTCCGTCATTGGCACCATCAGGAAAAACGCCGAAGGAAATAGAAAAAGGAAAACAACCGCCATTGTTGGATTCGGCAGCCGCAGCTTATATGCAAGCCTCCACAACAAAACCCCGCCAAAATAAGCGCAGGCGGAGCTGACGAGCATACCTGCGACGGGGTAACTCTTGACCGCAAGCCGCACAGCGCGCATCGCCGCGGCGTAAAGCGGGAAAAATACGATTTTATAAGGCAACTCCGAGCCTTCGTAAACATTGTACCAATGCCTGGCGATGTCCGCGTAATTATTTGCGTCGATTGTGTTGTACCAGATATTTTCCAGCGCGTGTGTAAGCGAAACGCCGGGAGATATGTGAAATGCCCAAAACAGGAAAATTCCGTTTACAAGGATTATCCAAACCGCAAGGCCAATATGCAGGCCTTTTGGCGTTTTAATCTTATCTATATTCAAAACCTGCGGTTTGGCCGTAAACGAAGCAACCAACGCGCAAAAAAATAAGAATGCCGCCAAAATACTGAATATTCTATACGGCATCCTCTGGCTTCTCCGTTTTCTTCTCGTTTAAAAGCCCGGCAATCTCCGCCATAAAGGTGTCTATATCACGGAATTGCTTGTACACCGAAGCGAAACGCACATAACTCACCTCGTCAAGCTCCTTCAGGCGTTTCATCACCAGCTCGCCTATCTCCCGCGTTTCAATTTCTTTTTTACCCGAATTGATAAATTGCGCTTCAATGTCAGCTACAAGCCGTTCCATCTGCTCAAACGAAATATGCCGCTTGTTACAGGCGCTCATAACGCTTTTTAATATCTTGTCGCGGTCGAACATCTCGCTTTGGCCGCCGCGTTTTATAACCGCTACCGGTATGCTGTCCAGCCTTTCGTGCGTCACAAACCGGTTTAGACAGCTGTCGCACTGCCGTCTGCGGCGGGTTACGCTGCCGTCCTCAAGCAGGCGCGTATCTGTTACCTTACTGTCCATAACGCCGCAAAACGGGCATTTCATTCTCAATCAATCCTCTAAATCAGAAAGTAATGTTTTTGTATCGCATTCAATCAGTATCAAATCGTCCCCAACCTGCTTCACATGCTCCCAGTCGACCCGATACTCCTGCTCGCGCCCGAAAAAGCCAAAAATCCGCGCCGGCCCGGGTATTATCAAGCGCTTGCAATGCCCTTTTTCATTGCACATTTCTATATCGCTGACATATCCCAGCCTGCATCCGTCTTTTATATTTATAACTTCCTTCTGCCTAAAATCGTAAAAACGCATACAACCACCCCGTCCATTTATATTCATTATATGACCGGGCGGACTCATTCTTGATTGAATCTTAACAGGTAAGGCAAAAATAATGTCAACTAGGTCAATGGACTGGGCTTCCGCCTTGCATGGAGCCATTTTATATGATGCTCATGTAAATCCTGCATACCTTTAAGATTTCCTAAATCTGATTGGATTACCACGGCTTTGTCAAAAAGAAGCTTGTAACCGTCATGCAAAACATCAAGGCTCTCACCATGCTCTATTTCGATTCTCGATAGGCTTTGCTCAACGTTTTCAAAGCGCCGGTCGATTTCGGATTTCATTTCAATTAATGTTGTGGCCAGGGTTTCCAGCATTGTATCGTGCCTCTCAAACATTGCGCTGTGTTTTTCAAGCACGGCTAGTATTTTTTCTTCATTAATCATAAAGGTCTCCTCTTAATCAATGTGTTTTAGAAATTATAACATGCTTCCTCTAACATTTGCAAATAAAAACATAATAAAAAGCTTGCAACCCGTAAAAATTCTGTTATAATATAAAAGTTGACGAAAAACACACACGGCTTGACGTCAGGTGAGAATATTAAGCCGTGGAGGACTAACCTGGAGGTGCAACATGAGCGTTATTTCAATGAAACAGCTGCTTGAAGCCGGTGTGCATTTTGGACATCAGACAAGGCGCTGGAATCCCAAGATGGCGGAGTACATCTTCGCGGAACGCAACGGTATTTACATTATCGATTTGCAAAAAACCGTAAAGAAGATTGACACGGCCTATAACGCGGTATCCGAAATCATCCGCGACGGCGGCACGATCCTTTTTGTCGGTACAAAGAAGCAGGCGCAGGATTCCATCAAGGAAGAAGCCGAACGCTGCAACATGTATTATGTAAACGAACGCTGGCTCGGCGGTATGCTGACGAATTTCAAGACTATCCAGCAGCGCGTAAAACGCCTGAAGGAACTGGAGCGGATGGAAGCCGACGGTTCCCTTGAAGCCCTTACTAAAAAAGAAGTTTCCAAGCTTATGCACGAAAAAGATAAGCTGGACAGAAACCTGGGCGGCATCAAGGATATGGAGCAGCTTCCGCAAGTGCTGTTCATTGTTGACCCGCGCAAAGAGCATATAGCCATACAAGAGGCGCGCAACCTGGGTATTCCCATTGTCGCCATCGTTGATACAAACTGCGACCCTGACGAGGTTGACTATGTAATCCCCGGCAACGATGACGCCATCCGCGCCGTGAAGCTAATCGCGGGTAAGATTGCCAACGCAGTTATCGAAGCACGTCAGGGTTCCATGGGCGGTGTTTCCGATGCTGACGGTGACGGAGGCTACGAAGAAGCCGAGGAACTGGATCAGGAAGCAATGGATCTTAATGAAATTGCGGAGCCCGCTGAAAACGCATAATAATTAAACATTTACTGAACATTTAACTTAGAAAGGTGATATATAATGGCTTCATTGATGGATATGGTAAAAGAGCTCAGGGAGCGTACCGGAGCCGGTATGGGTGATTGCAAAAAAGCCCTGGCCGAGAATAATAACGATATAGAGAAAGCAATAGATTATCTGCGTGAGAAGGGCCTTGCGGCAGCGGCTAAGAAAGCCGGAAGGATTGCCGCCGAGGGGCTGTGCGATGTTCTTGTCTCCGCCGATGGCAAAACGGGCGTAGTCGTTGAGGTTAACTGCGAAACCGACTTTGCCGCGAAGGGCGAAAGGTTCGTCGAGTTTGTAAAAAATGTTTCCGCACAAGCGCTTAACAGCACCGCCGCCGATCTTGAACCGTTTATGGGTGAGGTATGGGCCGCGGATAAGTCATGGACCGTGACGGAAGCCGTTTCGCAGATCATCTCTACGGTGGGCGAAAATATCAACATCAGGCGTTTTGAGCGTTTTAACAAAGATACGAAGGGAACATTCTGCACATATATCCACGGCGGCGGTAAAATCGCCGTTTTGGTTGATATTGACGCTGAACAGGCAACCGACGCGGTTTTGGAAGCCGGCAAGAACGTCTGCCTCCAAATTGCCGCCATGCTGCCCAAATTCGTCAGCAGGGACGAGGTATCCGACGAATTTAAGGAAAAGGAACTCGCCATCCTAACCGCCGCCGCGCAGAACGAGAATAAGGAAAGCGAAAATCCCAAACCCGAAAAAGTTCTGGAAAATATCGTCAAAGGCCGGATGAATAAGTACCTTAACGAAATCTGCCTGATGGATCAGGAGTATGTCAAGGACAACGAGCTGACCGTACAGAAATACCTTGACGCCGTCTCAAAAGAGACAGGTTTCAAGGTCGCCGTAAAACGCTTTATATGCTTTGAGCGCGGCGAAGGTATTGAAAGGAAACAGGAGAATTTCGCCGAGGAAGTCGCCAAAGCGACTGGTAATTAAATTTAATGGTTTAACGGAAACCAGAAAGGGCAGGCCTTGTGCCTGCCCTTTCTTACTGTTCCAGAAGGAATCTTAAAAACCGCTTATTTCTGATCAGATATGTAAACAAAGGCACGGCGATAACCGTCATTGCCACAAACTCTCCGGCCATGCAGCCAAGGGTTGTTACAACAAAGGAAGCAAAACCGATTTCTATTTCAGGAATATAGATCATTACCTGCGCGCCCACCGCAAACATAAAAGCCGT